>DIEQ01000070.1 GCA_002418705.1 Mageeibacillus sp. UBA5770
GCGTTTACTTGTGTGCTGCATGAAAGCGGCCATACAGAGCACGCCAAGCACCATATAGACCAATACATGGGCTGTCTTCCTGGTAATATGCTGCAGATCGCTCACGATCGAGTCCTGATGCTCTTTGGGTAATTCACTGAAACGGGGATTGACGGTGTCGACGACGGCATATACGACGTGCCCGCTGATGGCGGATGACTCATGGGCGTCCTGGGCGGAGAAGGCAAAGATGCCGGACATCCATAGGATGACAAGAGTCCATAGAAGGAATTTGCGGTGGGGTGGCTTCATGCGGGTCCTCTTTTCTTAAAGTCTGAATTATTTTCTATAAAGTCAGAAGAATTATACAGTAGGGGAGAGTATTCTGGATATATTTTATTCAAATATTCTTTTCATTTGCATGTGATTCATATATTATAATAATGCTCTAAGATTGAAGTAATTGATAATATGTAAGAATTAGAAATGATACCTTAATTTGTTATCGAAGCAACGATTTTTATCAGGTAAAACTTGTGCTCTAATTATATCTTCATTTCTTATCTAGGGGGGACGAATGATCTATATTGGCAACCGTTTCGAAGTGTCCGGTATAAAGAATAATTCGTTCTTTCAGTCAAAGATAATTCGAATTCTGCTTGCATGTTCATATATATTTCTTATGATTCCTATCTTTGTATGTTACATCAACTCCAATCTTGATAATTCCTGGATTTACTTTTTAAACCGGGTACCGTATTCAGGTCTCAAGTTTGGCAGGGATATTTTCTTTTCCTATGGGCCTCTGGGATTCCTGGCAAATGCACAGAATATTGGATATAACCTTGTTATGGCGGCTGTGTTCTGGATTCTGGCAGTGTCGCTGGGTGGATATATCCTTTTCAGAATTCTTTTCTTTGACAAGAGTATTAAGATCAGTAATGGGCAGCTATTCATATCAATGCTTCTCTATCTCTTTTCACTTGATCTTGGCTCCGTTTTTCGAGTCGATTATTATTTACTCGGTCTAATCCTGCTGGCTCTTTCTGCTGCATGGTTTAGCGACAAGAAGTATATTTATTTTACAGTTGCCGTGTTCCTATCTTCCTTTACCATATTTATTAAGTTCTCTGACGCGCTTTTTGCATTATCTGCTCTTGCTGTATTTATTGCTCTCTCGATTTTTAAAGATAAAAGAATCGGAATGCGTTTCCTGTCAGCTGCAGCTTTTATCCCGATTTCGTTTGTTGCCGGATATTTGATCTATAATCCTTCTGTTTCAGACATGATTTCATATATTCGTGTATTTTTTGAGATTTCTTCCGGATATTCGACCGGTATGAGCCGGAAATCAGATATGGGTGTAATTGTTCTGGCCGTCATTACAATATTGATTCTCGTTGTAGAAATTATTCTGTACAGGAATCGTGATAAAAATTACTTTTTGTATTCATTAATCTTTACCGGACCGCTGTTCTTAATATGTAAGCATGGATTTGTGCGGGCTGATGAGCATGTTGATATATTTTTTGAAGCTTTCCTGCTTATCTTATCCATCATGATACTTTTTGTTAAATTTGATGATGTTCCGTCAAAAGATAAATCTGCCAAATTTCCGGCAATTCTTCTGGCAGTCGTTCTGGCAGCATTTCCCGCGGTTTGCTATTGCACGCTTATTGGTGCGGGCAGTATGGCGGATAATGTTACTCTGGCTGTGAAAGAAATTTCTTTCTCAGTCAAAAACAAAATTGAAAATTCACTTGTACCGGCAGAGAATCTAGTTCTCCCCGACTCTCTTCGCGCGGAGATAGGTGAGTCTTCAGTAACTGTTTTTCCTTCGGAGATATCGGTTGCCGCCTACAATATCATCAATTATGTACCCATGCCGCTTTTACAGAACTATGTTGCCAATTCTCCGGCGCTCGATAAGCTTAATTCTGAATTCTTTCTTTCTACAGAATCACCTGAATATATTATTTTCTCAAATCAGTCAATTGATAACCGTTGCCCCTTAATCGAGACACCGCTGGTATGGCGGGCCATCTATTCGAACTATCATGTCGCTGATATGTGGAGCGATCTTATCCTGCTCAAAAAAAATGAAAAGGCAATAGCAGTTGCTTATGAATTCGTAAGTAAACAAACATATCAGACCGACGACGAAATTGCCATTCCTGATACGGGAGAAATCACTTTATTTACAGCTGATTTTGAACTGTCTGCGATCGGGAAAATAGTGAACTTGTTATATAAAATTCCTGAAGTCAATATCAAAGTCAACTACGAAAACGGCACCTCGCTTATCGGAAGAATTTTACCGGAGAACTTCTCAAATGGAGTGATCATCAACTATGTTGCTTATGATAACGATACTTTTCTGGCGTTGATGTCAAAGGATTCCGCGGATCTTAAAGTGAAGTCGATATCTTTCTACGGTGCCGGATTAGCGTATTACATGGATAGCATTGACAGTTCTTTTCTGGTACTCAAATGACTTTGTTTTCATTACTTGTATCATTCATTCCATACAGGAGGTATAAAAATGATCACTAGAAATCTGGATGTATGTATTATTGGCGGCTGCGGTCATGTCGGACTTCCTCTGGGCATTTTGCTCGCTCAGAAAGGCAGAAGGGTCGGTCTTTTTGATATTAATAATGAGGCAATCGATAAAATCAAGACAGGAAGCATTCCCTTTATGGAGGAAGGCGCTGAACCGATTTTAAGAACGGTACTTGATAACGGGTTATTAACCTTTTCTGATTCGCCTGAGATGATAAGAGATACTGCTGTAATCATAATGATTATCGGCACGCCGGTTGACGAACATCTCGACCCGAAGTTCTCTGATATGAAGAAGTCCATCCGTGAGATAGTGGATTATTCGGATAATGAACAGCTGCTTATTCTCCGGAGTACTGTTTTTCCGGGTATGACCAAGCGAATCCGTGACTGGATGCATGAATTTGACCGGCATATGGATATCGCATTCTGTCCGGAACGAATTCTCGAAGGAAAAGCAATGGAGGAACTCAAAAACCTTCCCCAGATTGTATCCTCATACACACAAACCGGTATCACCAGGGCAAGCGAATTCTTCAGGCTGCTGACAGATAATATCGTGGTTGTTGAACCGATGGAAGCCGAGCTCGCGAAGCTGTATTCGAATGTCTGGCGCTATATTAAGTTTGCCGTGTCCAATCAGTTCTATACCATTGCCAATGATTATGGCGTTGATTTCTACAACATTCATCATGCTATGACGTTTGAGTATCCCCGTTGCAGAGATCTTCCCCGGCCGGGCTTTGCGGCAGGTCCGTGTCTCTTTAAAGACACGATGCAATTAGGCGCTTTTAGCAATAATGAATTTGAAATCGGGCATGCCGCGATGCTGATAAACGAAGGGCTTCCGAATTATGTATTTAAACGGCTGAAGGCGCAGTATGATCTGTCAACTTGCACTGTCGGTATTCTGGGCATGGCCTTTAAGGCGGAAAGTGATGACACTCGCGAATCCCTTTCCTTTAAAGTGAAGAAGCTGTCCGAATTTGAAGCTCGCAGAACACTTTGTTCCGATCCGTATGTCCGAAGTGATTCCTTCGTATCCGCGGATTATCTGGTCGAAGAAAGTGATATTATCATTATTGCAACACCTCATAAGTGTTATAAGAATCTAAAAGTAGCGTTAGGTAAAAAAGTCGTTGATGTATGGAATATTCTTGGCAATGGTGCGAGGATATAAGATATCAGGAGAGAGGTTTCTTTTGAAAGGCGAAGAACTCAAAAAATTATACAATATCCGGTTCGAAGATGAAAAAGGCAAAAAAAACAGAAGCCGGATCTGGAGTGTCCTTTGTCGCGGATTCTTCCAGCAATTCGTAAGTCCGGATGCGGTTGTTGCAGATGTGGGGGCGGGGTACTGTGATTTTATCAACAACATCAGTGCCGGGTCCAAATATGCAATTGATTTAAATCCGGATGTAATCAGATATGCCGCGAACGACGTTCAGGTGATCATGACAGATATTGGTGAGATTTCATCTCACCTTGAGCAAGGTCATCTTGATGTGTGCTTTATGAGCAACTTTCTTGAGCATATTTCCAAAGATCAGATAAGCGGATTATTTACGTCACTGTACGGACTTTTGAGCACCAACGGAAAAATCATTATCATGACCCCTAATATCAAATACGCAGGCGGGAAATATTGGGATTTCTTTGACCATATCACTCCGCTTACGGATACGTGTCTGATTGAAGCACTGGAACAGCAGGGATATAAAATTGAAAAATGTGTCAGCAAATTTCTCCCCTATTCTACAAAAAGCAAGTACCCGCAAAGCCCGTGGATTGTTAATTTGTATATCAAATTAATGCCGGTAAGCGGTCTGTTTTTTGGCGAACAGAGTGTCATAATTGCATCAAAACCGCATCAATAATCGGAGGTATATCGTATGAAAATTCTTGTTACCGGTTCGGCCGGCTTTATAGCAGGGTATCTGGTGGAGGACCTTTTAAAGCACGGACATCAGGTCGTGGGCATTGATAATTACAGTAAATACGGAAAAATTGAGAAGAGCTATGACAGTCATCCGGGCTATACCTTCGTTGAGGGTGATGTCAAAGACACTCACCTGATGAAGGATATGATTGAGGACTGTGACCAGGTTGTTGCGATAGCTGCCATGATCGGCGGCATTACCTATTTTCATGAGTATGCGTATGACCTTCTCGCCGAAAATGAGCGGATTACCGCGTCGACTTTTGACGCAGCGATCTGGGCGAAGAAGGAGAGGCATCTGCAGAAGATCAATGTTCTCTCCTCATCAATGGTATATGAATGTGTCAGCAAATATCCCAGCGAAGAAGGCGATCAGGCGGCATTTCCCCCGCCGATGTCCACGTATGGGTTCCAGAAGCTTGCCTGTGAGTTTTTTGCCAAAGGCGCCTGGGAACAGTATAAGCTTCCCTATACGATCATTCGTCCGTTCAACTGCGTTGGGACCGGTGAACAGCGTGCCAAGAATGAAGTGGAGATTATGTCCGGCAATGTCAGGCTTGCGATGAGCCATGTCGTTCCGGATCTGGTACAGAAGATATATAAAGGACAGGACCCGCTGCATATTCTCGGGTCAGGAGAACAGATCAGGCACTATACATACGGCGGTGACCTGGCACGCGGGATCCGGATCTGCATCGAGAACCCCAATGCCGTCAACGAAGATTTTAACCTGTCTACGCCTGTCTCGACGACGGTCAAGGAGCTTGCTGCCCTGATCTGGAAAAAAATCAACGGTGACAGGCCGATGTCGCTTGTCTGTGATTCCCCATACGAATATGACGTGCAGAAGAGGGTTCCCTCGGTGAAGAAAGCCAGTGACCTGCTTGGCTTCGAAGCGGATACCGATCTGAGTACAACCCTTGATGAGGTGATTCCCTGGATTACCCGTCAGATTGATCTGGGTAATATCTGATGATTGATATAGTGGTTCCTGTTTACAATGAAGGCGATCATGTGCGGCCGCTGCTTAATCATATTCGTGATCAGATTAAGAGTCCCAAGCAGATCAAGATCGTATATGATATGGATTCCGATAATACAATCCCGGCTGTCCGTGAAATTGAGAAGCAGTATGATTTTAACATTGAGCTTGTCAGGAATAAATTCGGACGCGGTGCCTTGAATGCGATCATCACCGGGATGCAGGCAGCGGAAAACGAATGTGTGCTGGTGATCATGGCGGATCTGTCCGACAGCCTTGAGGTTGTTGACGCAATGTATGGGAAGATGAATTCGGAAGGCTTTGATATTGTCTGCGGTTCACGCTACATGAAAGGCGGGAAGCAGTTCGGCGGCCCTTTCTGGAAAGGCCTTTGCTCCAGAATGGCCGGCATATCACTTCATCTGCTGACACGTATCCCCACCCACGATATCTCAAACAGCTTCAGGATGTACCGCAAGTCGATGCTCGATCAGATTCACATTGAAAGCGACGGCGGGTTTGAAGTTGCCATGGAGATAACCGTCAAAGCCTTTCTTCAAGGTTATAGGGTAACGGAAATACCATCTTCCTGGTTTGACAGGGACACCGGTGAATCCAGGTTTCAGCTGCGGAAGTGGATTCCTAAATACCTGCACTGGTATTGTTACTGTATCAGACGCACCTGGACAGGAAAGCGGATACAGGCCGTTCGTTGACTAGATACATCAACTGGACTAGAATAAATAAAATTGATGAATGGCTTGGTGACTAAATTATGAAGAATGCGGTTGTTACCGGCGCCGGTGGTTTTATCGGCTCAGCTCTTGTGCAGGTTCTTCTTGAAAAGGGTGTGGAAGTCTATGCGGTCATCCGCAGAAATTCTTCGGGGAAACACTCTTTCCCGCATCATCCTTCGCTGCATATTATTGCATGCAATATGGATGAATACGCCTCTTTACCGGGTTTGATTCAGGAAGATTCAATAGATGTTTTTTATCACTTGGCCTGGGAGGGCAGTGCCGGTCCTCTTCGGGCAGATACGGGTATCCAGCTGGATAATGTTACGTATACGGTCGAGGCTGTCAAGGCCGCCCACAGTATGCGCTGTACGCGTTTTTGCGGTGCAGGCAGCATCATGGAGAAGGAAGCGGATCTTTTCATACCCCAGCCGGGCGTGCAGCCGGGCAAGGCTTATATTTACAGTACAGCCAAGCTGACGGCACATTACATGGCCAAGATCACGGCGGCTGCCCTGGGCATTCCTTTTGTCTGGGGAATCATATCCAATGCATTCGGCGCAGGTGAGATTTCACCGAGATTTGTTAATTCAACGATCAGGAAATTCCTGCATGAGGATGCGGCCGATTTTACAGAAGGCCGTCAGTTCTATGATTTTGTCTATGTGACGGATATGGCGCGTGCTTTTTATCATCTCGGAGAGGCCGGACGGGCCTTTACAGGGTATTACATCGGCAGCGGTCATCCCAGGCCGCTGCGTGAGTATATCGAGATTATGAGGGACTGTATTGCCCCTCAGGCAAAGCTTCGTTTTGGTGCCGTACCTTTTAACGGCATATGCATGCCCCGTGAGAACTTTGATGCGTCTGCGCTTATGGCTGACACAGGATTCCTGCCGCAGGTCTCATTTGAAGAGGGCATACGGCTGACAGCAGAATGGCTTAGGAAAGTGGAGGGGCATACATAATGGCAACACATCCCTTTGAGTTTATTACAACAGATATTGAAGGAGCATTCCTTGTATCTCCCTTTTACATGGAGGACAGCCGCGGCACTTTTACCAAGAATTACGAACGGGAAATATACAGGCAGGCAGGGTTTACTCGTGAGATAGCGGAAGAATTCGAGACATACTCGGTGCATAATGTTGTCCGTGGCCTTCATTTCCAGACCCGGTATCCGCAGGATAAGATTGTACGGTGTGTGAACGGTGAAATATACGATGTCATTGTTGATCTGCGCAAGGACTCGAAGACCTTCGGACAATGGCGCGGATTCTCGCTTTCCGAGAACACACGGCAGTCGCTGCTAATACCCAATGGCTGTGCCCACGGTTTCCTCACACTGTCTTCGCATGCTCTTGTATCCTATATCTGTGCAGGAACCTATTATAAAGAATATGACACCGGCATTCTCTGGAAAGATCCGACGCTGGCCATTGACTGGCCTGTTGACCGTTCCTGTGAGGTCGTAATTTCGACCAAGGATGAGAATCTGCAGTCATATGAACAGTTCATCGCAGAATACGGCGGATTTTGACAATAGTATACAGACAATGAACCGCATCGACCCGGGGTAGGGATTTATGAAAAAGAAAGTTTCGCCCAACGCTGTGTTTTTTGTTGTTATCGGTGTGCTTTTCTGTGTGTTTCTCGCACAGATCTATTATTTTGCCCCCGGGAATGCGTGGCTGCTGCTGTTTCCTGATCCCGATGATTCGTATATGGATTTCTTTAACGTCCTTGTGTCCGTCGGTTCCGGATATCCGTATGAGTGCGGGGGATTGTTCCTCTATCCGCCATTTACTGCCCTGATGATTTTATTCTTTGTTCCTTTTATTCCAGCACCCCTGGCGGATAGTCTGCGGAGCGGCATTGTGCCAGGCGCGTCGAACATACAATTTATCAATCAGAATGCGCTGCTGATGAGAAACTCACGGTATGGCATGCTGGCCTTTGGAATTTTCATGGCTGTTTCCGTTATTTTCATTGCGCTGCTGATAACGGTGATCAGCAAGGGGAAGATTCCGGAGCGGGTTTTTATTTTGATGCTTATTCTGCTGTCCGCTCCTTTTCTTTTCGAATATCAGAGGGGGAACACTATTCTGCTTGCCGTAGTGTTTTTGCTTTTCTTTCTGCATTTTAAGGACAGTGAAAGTCCGATTTTACGTGAACTTGCGCTGGTTTCACTTGCCTGTGCTGCCGGCATCAAGATCTATCCTGCCCTGTTCGGTCTCTTGCTGCTCAGGAAAAAACGCTGGTTTGATTCGATCAGGGCACTGTGCTACGGTCTGATTGTCATGTTCGTACCGTTTGTGTTTTTCGGTGGCACAGACGCTCTTGGGAAATTGATTGAGACTCTCCGTTCTTCTACGGAAGCGACATACGGGCAGGGTCTCTATTATCAGGTGAACCTGACCAATTTCCTCCGTGTCCTCGGCATGCAGTTTGGCTGTCCTGACATGTCCGTTATCAGAAGCGGGCAGATCATGTCATATATCCTTCTGGCGCTATCGGTACCGGCGGTTATGCTCTCCCGGAAACAATGGAAAGCCATAGCCATCATTTCATTTGCAGTCATCCTGGTTCCGGGGTTCAACTTCTATTATGCGCTGTGCTATGCAGTCATTCCGGTTCTGTTTTTCCTCAAAGAGAGAGAGGCAGGACCGACGGGCTATTTCTATGCCGTCGGACTTGCCGTATTGCTTTCGCCGGCATATTTCGGTGTGATCCGTGAAATTCAGGGGGTAAGTATCGGTAAATTCCCGCTTACTGTGGCATGTGTCATTCAGAGCGGCTTTTGCATTATAATGATTCTGTCTCTGATTGCGGAGTCGTACATTTTCAGTTTGACATTAACCGGTACTAAAAATACTATAGAATGATTGAATCGCTCTTGTGTAAATTTTGACAGATGCATGGAGGTCACAGTGGATACAATATATTTTGTCGTTCCCTGTTATAACGAGGAAGAGGTGGTCCGGGAGACATCCGCACGCCTTCTTGTCAAAATGAATCAACTGATATCCGCCGGCCTCGCAGGAGCCGGGAGCCGTATTCTTTTTGTAGATGACGGATCGAAGGATGCTACATGGTCCATTATCGAGGAATTATCCAATCAGGAGACAGCGATTTCCGGTCTTAAGCTTTCGAGGAACAGGGGGCATCAGAATGCATTGCTGGCCGGTCTTATGACGGCGAATGAATTCGCGGATGCGACCATCTCAATTGATGCCGATCTGCAGGATGATGTTGACTCCATTGATTTATTTGTGAAGGAATATTATGCGGGATTTGACATCGTTTACGGTGTCAGGAGTGCCCGCAAAAAGGACACCCGGTTCAAGCGGCTTACGGCGCAGGGCTTCTACAAGATCATGCGCTTTATGGGTGCAGAAGTCGTTTACAATCATGCAGACTATCGCCTGATGAGCAGGCGGGCCGTCGAGGCCCTGGCTTCCTTCCATGAGACCAATCTGTTCCTGCGCGGTCTTGTCCCTATGCTGGGATTTCCGTCGACAACGGTCGCCTATGAGAGAAAGGAAAGATTTGCCGGGGAGTCGAAGTATCCTTTCCGCAAAATGCTGGGGTTTGCCGTCGAGGGGCTGCTTTCTTTTAGTGTCAGTCCGATCAAAATGATTACATCACTTGGCTTTATCGTTTTTGCGGTCAGCATTGGCATGCTGATATTTTTCCTGTACAGTTATTCTACCGGCAAGGCCGTCGAAGGCTGGACGACGATTGTTATTTCGACCTGGGCGATCGGCGGTCTACAGCTGCTGGCGATCGGGGTGATCGGCGAATATGTCGGCAAAATATATCTTGAGACAAAAAGCCGCCCGAAGTATATTATAGAAAAATTCATCAAATAGAGAGTGGGAAGCCAATGAATTTACAGAACGAAGTCCACACATTTGCCGTGTGTGCCTATAAAGAGTCACCCTTTCTGGAGGAGTGTATCCTGTCCCTGGTGAATCAGAGTACAAAGAGCAATATCATCATGTCGACTTCCACGGACAATGAATTCATCCGCGGTTTGTCTGTAAAATATGATATTCCACTATATATTAATCCGGGGAAGGGCGACATGCAGGGCAACTGGAACTTTGCCTACGGCATGGTGAAGACGCCTTTTGTCACGATCTGTCATCAGGATGACTATTATTATCCTGAATTTGCCGGCCATATCCTGGGCGGGATCGCGAAGTACAAAGATATCATCATGATGCATACCAATTACAGTGATGTGGTAAATGGCCGCATCCTCAAGACGAACCTGAACAAAAGGATCAAGAGCTTTATTAATTTCCCTGTCCGGTTCCAATTTTTGGCCCGGCATGCATTCTTCCGGAAGCTCGCCCTGTCTTTTGGCAACACGATCTGCTGTCCGTCTGTTACATACAATAAGCAGATTGTCGGGGAATCGCCTTTTCATTCCAAGCTCGCCATGGCGGTCGACTGGGAGCTCTTTTATGACCTTGCTGCAAAGAAGGGGACATTTGTATATTATATGAAGCCGCTTACCTGTAAGCGGCTTCATATCGATTCTGAGACAAATGAGACCATTCAGAACGGTGCCCGTTATAACGATGACGTGGCAATGTTCTCCAAGATGTGGCCCCGTCCGCTTGTCAAAATCATTGTGCGCTTCTATAAGAAATCTTACACGATCAATGATTTCAGCAAAATCGGATAACTTTTGATTACGCGCCTGCTCTTATCCTGATAAACCTGAAGAGCGTCTTCACGTATGTGAGTATGAAGCTCATAAGACGGCGCTTTGATTCGCCGAACAGGCGTTTTTCGAAAGTGATCGGGACTTCGGCTATCCGGAAGTTCTTCTTATTCTTCTTCATGCGCAGGATGACTTCCTGCAGCACTTCGTAGTTTTCACAGGTGAGGGTGACGCCCTTGATCTGCTCCGTCTGGTAGATGCGGTAGCTTGTGGAGATGTCTTTGGCGCGCACTCCAATGACCAGGCGCATGATCAGATTTAAGACCTTGGACATTACAAAGGAGAAGAAGGCGTCATGTGTCCGGCCGCCCTTGCAGTAGCGCGAGCCGATGACCAGGTCATAGCCTTCCAAAGACTTCGCATAGAGCTGCGGAATCATCTCCGGATCATGGGACCCGTCGGCGTCGAGCACAAGGAGGTGGTCTTCTCTGGCATACTTGATGCCGGTCCGGAATGCCCCTGCATAGCGGGGCTCTTCCTGGTTGATATAGCGGACACTCGGGAATTGTGCGCAGACATCGGCGGTATCGTCAGTTGCCTTCGCGGAATCGATTAAAAGGACCTCATAGGAGGTTCCCGTCTTGTCGAGCATGGACAGGATCTTCGGAAAAAGTACTTTGAGGTTTTCCGCTTCACTTACAGCAAGCAGTACTACGCTAATTCCCATGGGCTTCTCCTTGAAGGTAAATTCAACTACTAATATTCCATCAAAAAGCAGATTTTTGCAACCTGCTTTTCGAAATACGGCGGGATATAAATGAATATATTGTGATGCCGGCCCTCACGGCGGCTTCGATAAGAAGTGCGAGGAAAAGAATAAGAAGGGCATTGTTGGCTATTGGAACGGTAACGGGGACTTTGTCCTGAAGGAATTGAATCGGATTGAGGATGACGGCGAATAGTAAGAGATAGATCCAGTCAAAAATGGAGTGCCTGTTCTCGTTCAGGAAGAATACGATCGGTATGAATATGTACAGGCCACAGTAATAAGCGCTGTTGACCGGTGCGGCGATAATGGCGCAGGACAGCAGTGTTATGGTTTTCCAGTGGCTCTTAAGTGCAAGTGAAAGAATGACAGCGAGGATGAGAGCAAGGTTGCCGAGGTTGATCCAGCTCTGGTAGTCCTTGGTGCCTGTAGCAGTTCCCAGATAATAGGCGAGCCAGCCGAACCGGTAGTTCGGAGCCAGGAAGCGGTACGCCTCCGTGTTGAGACCTACGTTGATGAGAAGCTGGCCTAAGTTGTACCGGCCTCCTACGAAGAAGAAAAAAGGCAGGAAGAATGCCATGGCGCCATAAACGGCGGTGCGGATAGAGTCAAACCAGCGTCTGTCCTTGAGCAGGAGAATACCGAAAATGGCAGGATAGACCTTGAGGGCCGCTGCGCATGCGAGTGCGATATAGGAGAATTCCCGGAGGCGCCGGCTGTCGGATTTGTACCAGAACAGAAATGCTGCCAGAAATCCTACGGTCAGGAGGATCGTATTGGCGCGTTCGACAGCGAAGAGGAAGATACCGGAGGAGAAGAGGGCGAATACCGTTGCGGCCTTCGTGAGGCCGGATCCGGTCTTATAGTGGTATAGAAGAAAGGCGTAAACCAGTACACTGACGCCAAGAAAGAAGAACAGGGACATGAGGCCCATCTGTGAACCTTTGGCCATCACCGGGGTGATCCCTTTGTAGTCAAGCAGGAGTGAGAATGGATAGAGAATCAGATAGGCGAGCGGCGGATATGCCTTTTCACTAAGGCCGAAGAGCTCGGTATAATGGTAGGGATCCCGTGTCGATACGTATTTGACAACGTTGAAAAAATCCATGAACGAGTCGCCGGATGCCGGGCCGCCGAAGAATATTGTATACTGCTCCTTCGCGTTGGAGGAACAGAGGACGAAGAGGAAGTAGGCGGATGCGGACAGCATCAGCGTGCAGAAGAATAATTCGAATGTGGATTTCTTTTCGAGAAGATGAACCTTTTCTTCTCCATGGCTGCCTTTGTGTTCCATTGCCGTCCCCCCTTGAAATCTATAACAGTATACGTAAAATAAGTCATCATTACAAGAAAACCGGGCATAACTGCGGCGTTTGCGGCTTTTCCGGTTTGACATTGATGTGCCTAAAAAGTATACTCACTTATGTTCACTTAACCGAAGATATGGAGATAATAATATGCGTGTTTCCAAGCTGTATATGCCGACTCAAAGAGAGATTCCCGCTGATGCTGAAATTGTCAGCCACCAGCTCATGCTCCGTGCCGGGCTTATGAAGAAGATTGCATCCGGTATATATTCATTCCTTCCCGTAGGATACCGAGCCTACCGTAAAGTTGAGAACATTGTCCGTGAAGAGATGGACAGGGCGGGCGCCCAGGAACTGATCATGCCCGCGATTCTGCCGGCTGAGGTCTATATGGCTTCCGGCCGCTGGGATAAGTTCGGCCAGGAGATGTTCCGCCTGCAGGACAGGGGAGGACGCCAGTTCTGCCTCGGACCGACGCATGAGGAGCCTTTTACGGAAGCTGTCCGTGACAACATCCGTTCATACCGTCAGCTTCCCGTGACGCTTTACCAGATCCAGCACAAGTACAGGGATGAGAAGCGCCCGCGCTTCGGTGTCATGCGTGCCCGTGAGTTCGTCATGAAGGATGCGTACAGCTTCGATGCCGATGAGGCCGGGCTTGACATTTCCTACAAGGCTATGTACAAGGCTTACTGCCGGATTTTTGACCGCTGCGGATTGGACTATATTCTCGTCGACGCCGATTCCGGCGCGATGGGCGGCTCCGGATCCCAGGAATTCATGGTTAAATCCCTGGTCGGCGAGGACGCGATTGCGTACTGCCCTGCCTGCGGGTATGCCGCCAATGAAGAGAAGGCCGTCTGTAAGACCGGCGATGCCGGATCACCGACTGCCCTGCTTGCTATTGAGAAAATCCATACGCCTCACGTTCGTACCATTGAGGAACTGATGGCTTTCATGAAGGCTTCCCCGAAGGAATTCGTAAAGACGATCCTGTACTCGATCGACGGCAAGATTGTCGCCGTTATGGTCAGGGGCGACCGTGAGATCAATGAGACCAAGCTCAAGAACCTCTATGACGCCAATGAACTCATCCTTGCAAGCTTTGCTGATGTAGAGCGCGTGTCCGGTGCGGCCGTAGGGTTTGCAGGTCCGGTAGCGCTCAAGGAAGAGATTGAGCTGATCGCTGACAACGAGGTAGCCTCTATGGCGAACTTCATCGTTGGTGCCAATGAGACAGATTATCACTTGAAGAATGTCAACATCCTGCGTGACTTCAAGCCGACAAGGATTGTCGATGTACGCACGATCGTCGCCGGTGACCCGTGCCCGAAGTGCGGTGCGCCTGTCGAGACCTGCCGCGGTATAGAGGTCGGCCATATCTTCAAGCTCGGGACGAAGTATTCCGATGCCTTGAACTGTAAGTTCCTCGATCAGGCCGGCCAGGAGAAGTCCATGATCATGGGCTGCTACGGTATCGGCGTAGGACGTACACTTGCCGCCATCATTGAACAGCATTACGACGAGAACGGCATCATCTGGCCTCTGGCTGCGGCACCGTATCAGGCAATCGTCATACCGACCAACACAGGCGATGAGGCGATCAATGCCGTCGGTGAAGACATGCACGCACGTCTCGAACAGGCCGGTGTCGAGGTTCTCCTTGATGACCGCTCCGAGCGTCCGGGTGTCAAGTTCAAGGATGCTGACCTTATAGGTATCCCGCTTCGTGTCACTGTCGGCCGTAAGGCTGCCGAAGGCATCGTCGAGTTTAAGGAACGTGCGACGGGCGTCGTCACCGAGATGACGGTCGATGAAGCTGTCGCGAAGGTTATTGCGCTGGTCAGGGCAATCTGACGGATTTTGCAATGTGACGAATAAGGAATATAATGAGGCGGAAATTCATTTTTCCGCTTTTTTATATTCCGGGCTATATGTGATCGGGAGTGCTTGTATGACTGAACTTCCCAAAGAGCGGCGAACGGCATACTGGGATAACGCGAAAGGCATATTGATTGTGTTGGTCGTGCTGGGCCATTACCTGCATGCGTATCAGGCTGATTTTGAAGTCAGTTTCCTTGTCAGCATGATTTATACATTTCATATGCCCGCCTTTGTCCTGATTTCCGGATACTTCAGCCGGGGGGAGAAGGCCTCTTCCGTTCGGGCGATTGCCAGGCTTACGGCAGCTTATCTCATATTCAATACGCTGATGATGCTCTATACGCTGGCGGCTGAGGGCGGACCGCTGACTCTGACACAGCCGTATAATTCGTACTGGTATCTGCTGGCGCTGATCATCTGGCGGCTTACTGTAAAGTATGTTTCAAAGATCCGCGGGATAATGGCTGTCAGTATTATTGTCGCCCTGCTGATCGGCTTTTCGGGTGAAATAACCAATGAATTTGCCCTGGCTAGAGTCATCTGTTTCTACCCGTTCTTCCTGGCCGGGTATAAGCTTACGCAAGAAAAAGCGGCCGCCTTTATTGAGCACCGCACCTCGGCTGATTCCGTAAAAGGGATATTGCTGCTGGTCGTGTCGATGGGGCTGGCCGCCGGCTTCATCCTGCTGTTCCGGCCGCCGATCGCTGTCTTCCAGATGGAGGCATATTCTTCTGCGGAATTCCTGCTGTACAGGCTGATCGTCTTTGTCTTGGCTTCTATGATCCTTGCAGGGCTTTCCCAAGTGATTCCGTCAAAGCCTGTCGCACTGCTCTCCGGGTGGGGGCAGAATTCGCTGGCCATATATGTGCTGCACCGGCCTGTTTCGCTGCTGTTCGTTACTTTTTTCCCGGAAGAAGGAGTATCAACTCTGTATTTTCTGTGGGCTGTGCTTGCAAGTGCGGCGACGCTTCTTGTCTTTGGGCTTGCGCCTGTCACCCGGGTACTTAACTTAGTCCTCAACCGTGTTGTCGATTTCGTGTGTGACAGGTAGGGTGCGCTGCGCTTCAGATTATTTGAGCTTCTAGAAACAAAAAACGGAGGGTGTTGCCCTCCGTCTTTTGTTTTACTGTTTTACTGTTTTACTGTTATGCTGCGCGGCTTGCGCCTTTTCGGGTAATCCCCTGTGTTGGCGCTGTTTAGGGAACCCCGCAACCGGCGCCTTTTGGGGACGTAAATCCTTACTTTGCTTCTTCCGGTGTGAAGGGGAGGTCGACATCATACATCGGTACGATGGAGAACTTTCTGCCGGACAGGCCGGAGTGCTTGTTGTCCTTCGGGATGCGGCCGAAGAGAAGTGTCGTCGCGAATAGCTGCTGGAAGCGTACGCGTCCGCCGCTCTTGGAGGTGAAGTAACGGTTGTACTGGTTGCGGCCGTAGTTGCCGTCGCCGAGGATCGGGTGACCGAGGTGGGCGAACTGTGCGCGGATCTGGTGTGTCCGGCCGGTGACAAGCTCGACTTCGATCTCGCTGACATCTTCGTTGTCCGGTCCGATGTTCTTGATGACCTTGAGGACACGGTAGCGGGAGGTGATCGGGAGGTCGCCTTCTTCGGCTATATCATGGATATAGACGTCGCCGTTGCCCGGCTTCTCAAGATAAGCGCTGACTTCCTTCATGATGGTCTCATCGACGCAGATGCAGGGGTCGCCGACGGTTGGTACGCCTCTGACCAGGCAGCGGTAACGCTTGGTGATCAGGTTCAGCTTGAAAAGTGCGATCGCGTGCTCTAAGTTCTCCTTGCCCTTGGCAAGAAGGACAAGGCCGCCCGTGTTCATGTCAATCCGGTGGCACAGATCGATGTCCGGGTTCTTCTGGTCCCTGCGGATGAGATCGATGAGGGCCGGTCCCTCGGTTCCTTTGCCGGAGTGTACGGCAAGGCCCTGGCGCTTATTGACCATCAGGAGGCGGTTGGTCTCCGATACAATCTTGTAATCGGCAAGGCCGGTCGTGTTGACGGCGACCGGTGCGGACTTGATGAAGTTCTCGTCGGGGAGCCACAGTTCGACATGGTCGCCTGTATATACGGGGCAGTCTTCACTGATTTTCTTGCCGTTGATTCGAATATCCTTATGGCGCAGCGCCTTCTGGAGGATGGCCGGCGTGAGCATTTCAAACTCGCCTATTGCGACGCGGATCACGTGTTTTCCGTCTTTTTCGGCGGACACGATAAAACTTTTCATTCTTACCTGATGCTTTCTGCCTCATCGTTGAGACTATGGATCTGACCTGTTGTAAAAAACTCTACCCCTTATAATATCAGAGCATGAGGGGTCGGGTCGATACCCAACTTGCACTATGATGTAGATTTAGTAAAGATTTATCTGTGTATGATGTGGTATTATGCTCCCGTTTTGCAGATTCGTGGTAAAATAAGAACTGATTTGCGCTCATTTCGGCAGCTGGAATGTTTTCCATTGCCAAATCCTCGGCAGATCGATTCCATATATAGGAGGCCTGTATTATGGCTAAAAAAGTACTGGTCCTGTTCGGCGGAGTATCGACGGAGCATCTGATCTCCTGCCGCTCTGCATGCAACATTCTTTCCGGCCTGCGCGGGGCGGGATATTCCGTTATCCGGGTTGGCATTACCAAGGACGGACGCTGGGGCAGATTTGACGGTGCGGACGAAGACATCCGTGATATGAAGTGGGCTGATCACTTGACCTTTTCGCCGATTACGGGGACCTCCCCGGTATCGGTTCGTGATTTTATTATTGCAGCCGCGGGCGGGGAAGTGCCGGATGTGATTTTCCCTGCGGTACATGGCATTAACTGTGAAGACGGGTCTCTCCAGGGACTTCTTGAGCTCTCCGGATTCCCTTACGTCGGCAGCGGCGTCCTGGCGTCGGCGGTACTCATGGATAAGCTCTATGCGAAGCGGATTTTCGCCAGGGCACGCATTCCCCAGTGCCGGTATACTTCGGCGACACGCCTGCAGATCCATAAGGATCCCGCCGGTGTTGCCGGCAAGGTCGCTGCGGAGATTGGATTCCCCTGTTTCCTCAAGCCGTCCAACGGAGGGTCTTCGGTCGGCACAATGCGTGCCGATGATCTCGCCGGTCTCGAGAAAGCGATCGTAGAAGTCGCACAGTATGACCGCAATGTAATAATTGAAGAGTATATACACGCACGCGAGATTGAAGTGGCCGTCATGGGCAATGAGAAGCCTCTTGCTTCTGTTGCCGGTGAGATCGCGACCGATGAGAGTGTGCCCTTCTATGATTACCAGACCAAGTATTTCAGCTCCTCCGGGGCGAATGTATATCTTCCGGCTCAGCTTGACGACAAGATGATGCAGCGCGTCAGGAAGCTGGCTGTCAAGGCTTATAAGCTTGCCGGCGCGGGCGGACTGTCGCGCGTTGATTTTTTCCTCGACAGGGAGAACGGCAGCCTGTATTTGAATGAGATCAATACGCTGCCCGGATTCACTTCGATCAGTCTTTATCCGAAGGCATGGGAAGCATCCGGCGTACCGCTTGATAAGCTCATGAAGAAGCTCGTCGGCTATGCGCTGGCTGAAGCAGAGAGTAAAAGACGAGTGGAGTGTATTGAATGAACAGCGAAGTACAGGGAGCAGGTCCCGTGATTTCAGAGCTCCTGAAGGATACAGCCTCCGACACCCGCCCCATCGGCGTATTTGATTCCGGTATCGGCGGACTGACGGTCCTGAAGGAAATATGGAGCGAATTGCCCGGTGAAAGCACGATTTATTTCGGCGATAACGGGCGGATGCCTTACGGCACCAAATCCCATGACACAATTGTCAAATATTCCCTCGAAAACATGTATTTTCTTCTGGAAAACAACGTAAAAATGATTGTCATTGCCTGTAACTCTGCAAGCGCCCATGCCTATGACGCCGTCCGCGCCAGGGCAAAGGTTCCGGTAGTGGAGGTTATTACTCCCGGCGCAGCCTGTGCGGTCAGTACAACGGTTACGGGACGCATAGGAATTATTGCCACACGTGCGACAGTGAACAGCGGAGTATATAAGGTGGCGGTAGAAGAGGCGGCCCGCAGTCTTCTCGCTCAGGATAAGAATAAAGAGGCTCTGGCTGACCTGTATGTTGAGCAGGCTGCCTGCCCGATATTCGTGTCACTGGCTGAAGAAGGCTGGTGGGATACACAGATTACGCATCTGGCGGCTGAGGAATACCTGAAGGATCTGAAGAAGAACCGGATCGACACACTGATTCTCGGATGTACGCATTATCCGCTCCTGACCCGCACGATCGCGGATGTCATGGGGCCTGACACCTCGCTTATCAATGCCGGTGCCAGTGTGGCGCAGAAGGTCAGGGAAGTCCTGGATACGAATCATCTGCGGAATTTGTCCGGACAAGAACCGGAGCGTCGGTTCTACACGAGCGACGATCCTCAGATGTTCGAGGAGCTGGCCGCTCCTTTTCTGGGGGGCGGAAGTCCGTCGGGCACCTGCAGGGTCCGTACAGAAAATGCAAATTAAGAGAGGGATCCATATATGAAGGTACAGATCAGTATCGCAAGCGACGGCGCCGACTCACTTATGTATGCAGCCGAAATGACCATTGTTAAAGATACGGTGGTTTTGACCTGGACGCAGCTCCCCGGCCCGGAAGAGACTCAGCCTGCCGGGTTTTGCCTCACATATATGCGGCCGGGCAAGGTGCTGAGGATTTTGCGCTCGGGAGATTATCAGACCGACCTTACTTTTACGGAAGGACAGCGCACCCGGGGTACTCTTATTTTACAGGAGGGCAGCTTCATGATGGAGATTGAGACACGGCAGATCATTTTACCGGATCGCCTGTGGTCATATGAAGGGTCCGGCTCCGGGGCAGCATGCGTCGATGGGGAAGACGATACCATCATTCTGCGGTATAATATGCTTCTTATGGATCAGGAACCGATCAGTAAAGAGATAGCAATTCATGTTTTTCTTGATTAGAAGCAAATTTTAAGGTAAAATCATTAAAAACATTCACGGATTTGCTTGACAAGAGTCGGCATCGTGTATGATAATATCATTCGCGCCTCAGCACAAATTGTGGCGCCGATATATGTCGGAGAAGGTCTCTGACAGGTAAGTGATGGAGGTGGATACATGGCAAATCCAAAGCGCAAATGGTCAAAGGCAAGAACTTCTCGTCATAGAAGTGCGTGGAAGCTCAGCGTGCCCGGACTCGTAGAGTGCCCACAGTGTCACATAAAGATGCTGCGTCATAAGGTCTGCAAGACCTGCGGTTATCTGGATGGCAAGGAAATTGTCAAGATCGAAGTTACGGCTTAATTATTTAGCCGGATAAGACAGCTTTCAAGAATGGCAGTGCGGATCTCTACACAGGACGCACTGCTTTTTTGTTGGCTCAGAACGCATGAGAAGAACACAGATTCTGCATCATGGGTAAAGGAGATCGCGGTTTGGCGGTTAATAAAGAAAATAATCGACGCATATCTGATGTGCTGCCCGGCAGCATAGCTGATGAGCTCGGGATTGTACCCGGGGACATACTCCTCTCCATTGACGGGGAAGAGGTCCGGGATATTTTTGATTACCGCATGCGCGTCATGAGCGAGAAGCTCATCGTTACCTTTCGCCAGCAGGATGGTTCTCTTTTTGAAGCGCAGATCGAAAAGGACGAAGAAGACGAACTCGGGATGAGCTTTGAGGAGCCCCTGCTCGATGCCTGTTCTTCGTGCAGGAACGGCTGCGTGTTCTGTTTTATCGACCAGCTGCCGAAGGGTATGCGGCCGTCCCTGTATTTCAAGGACGATGATCTCCGCATGTCTTTTTTGACGGGCAATTACGTGACGCTCACCAATCTTTCGGATGAAGAGTTTGACAGGGTACTCTCGTACCATCTTTCTCCGATGAATGTCTCGGTACATGCTGCGGACCCGGAAGTCAGAAAGAAGATGATGCGCAACCGCTTTGCGGGGAACATCATGGAACGCCTGCAGCGCATTGTCGCGGCCGGCATTTCGCTGAACTGCCAGATCGTGCTTTGCCCGGGACTGAATGACGGTGCCGTACTCGACAATACGCTTACCGAGCTCTCAGGGCTCGGTGATAAGCTTTGCTCGATCGCAGTCGTACCGGTCGGCATTACAAAGTTCCGCGATGAGAATCATCTATTTAAGCTATCTCTTTTTAACGAAGCAACAGCCTCTGCCGTCCTCGATCTTGTGAAGAACTGGCAGAAGTACTTCCTGAAGACGCGCGGCGAGAGGATTTTCTTTGCTGCGGATGAGTTCTTCCTGCGGGCCGAAAGGCCGATTCCCGCACCTTCGTGGTATGAGGGATTTCCGCAGCTCGAGAACGGCGTCGGCCTCATCAGTGAGCACAGACGGCAGATGCGGGCAGGGCTTTCCGCCAGGAAGCGCAAAAAGGTGGCAATAAGCACAAAGAACAGTGCCGGCCGCCCCCTTGTTATGGTGCTATCTGGCGTAGATGCAAAACCCTACCTGAATTCGTTTGCCGAACAGATTGCTGTGCTTTATAATATCAATTTGGAAGTCAGGGCAGTGGTCAACCGGTTTTTCGGCGATACGATCACCGTTACGGGCCTTCTGACAGGGCAGGATATCGTCCATGCCATCGAAGAAGACCGCTGCACAGGCAGGAAGGATCCGGATGTGATCCTGCTGCCGGACTGTACACTTAAGGCAGACGAGGATATATTCCTTGATGATATGACAGTAAATGAGCTCAGGGAGAAGATCTCCATACCGGTTATTATCAACCGGCCGACCGGAGAAGGCCTTCTTGCAGCATTAGATGAATACACCGGTCTTTTTGTTCGAAAAGGGCGTCAGAGATCACCAAAGTGGGGTATCAGAAACGATGAGTAAACCAGTTGTAGCGATTATCGGGCGTCCAAACGTCGGTAAGTCCTCTTTTTTTAATGCGCTTATCGGCGAGCGTGTTTCGATTGTCGACGACAAGCCGGGCGTCACGCGTGACCGTATTTACGCTCAGGCGACATGGCGCGACCGCGATTTCCTCCTGATTGATACCGGCGGTATTGAGCCGGTTACCGACGATTCCATCCTCAAAAGCATGCGTGCGCAGGCGGAAATCGCCATGGAGACAGCGGACGTCATTCTTTTCATGTGTGACCTGAAGTCAGGCCTTACGGCATCTGACCACGATATAGCGATCATGCTCCGTAAATCCAAGCGCCCGGTTGTTGTCTGCGTCAATAAAGTTGACCACGTCGGTGCGCTTCCCGCAGAGCTTTATGAGTTCTATAATCTCGGCCTTGGCGATATCTATCCGATCTCGGCTTCACACCGTCTCGGAATCGGCGAGCTCCTCGATGTATTATTTGATCATTTTCCGGAGAGAACTTCTGAGGATGAAGATGATGAGACGATCCGCGTTGCGCTGATCGGCAAGCCGAATGCCGGCAAGTCTTCTCTGTCCAATAAGATGACGGGTGAAGAGCGCTCGATCGTATCGGCTATTCCCGGCACGACCCGCGACGCGATTGACTCCGTCATTGAGAATAAGCATGGTACATTTACAATCATTGATACGGCGGGACTTCGCAAGAAGAGCCGCATCGACGACAATATCGAGAAGTACAGCATGATCCGTTCACTGGCCGCAATCGAGCGCGCCAATGTCTGTGTCATCCTGATTGACGCCTCCGAAGGTGTTACCGAACAGGACACCAAGGTCGCAGGATATGCCCACAACGGCGGCAAGGCTTGTATCATCGCCGTTAATAAGTGGGACTTGATTGAGAAGGTTACGGGCACGCTTGAGGCGACGGAAAGGGATATCCGCGAGCGCTTTTCCTTTATGTCCTATGCGCCGATTATTTTCCTGTCCGCCAAGACCGGGCAGCGTGTCGACAAGCTGTATGACCTGATCAAGAAGGTCCATGAATCAGCCGGCAAGCGCCTTACGACAGGCATGCTCAACGATATACTCGCGGAAGCGACGGCGATGGTTCCCACGCCGCAGGACAAGGGTAAGCACCTGAAGATCTATTATGGTACGCAGGTGGCGACACATCCGCCGCAATTTGTTCTTTTTGTAAATGACAAGGAGCTTATGCACTTTTCATATGAGCGGTATCTGGAGAACCAGTTCCGCAAGAATTTCGGATTTGAGGGAACTCCTCTGCGCTTCTATCTGCGCCAGAAGGAAAAGGAATAAGGGAAGAGGTAACACATCTTTATGGCAAAAATTGAAAATCTCCGCAACATAGCTATTATCGCCCACGTTGACCACGGTAAAACAACCATCGTAGACGCCATGCTCCAGCAGGCCGGTATCTATCGTGAAAACGAGCAGGTTATTGATTGCGTAATGGATTCAAACGCACTTGAAAGAGAGCGCGGCATCACGATCCTTGCCAAGAATACAGCCATTACTTACAAGGGCTTCCGCATCAACGTCGTTGACACACCCGGCCATGCGGACTTCGGCGGCGAAGTTGAGCGTGTTCTTAAGATGGTTGACGGTGTTCTCCTTGTTGTCGACGCCTATGACGGCCCGATGCCCCAGACCCGCTTTGTTCTGCGCAAGGCTCTCGAGATGGGCCTCAAGCCGATCGTCTGTATCAACAAGATTGACCGTCCCGATGCCCGTCCCGTCGAAGTAGTCGACATGGTCCTCGAGCTTTTCATAGAGCTTGGCGCCGATGACGAGCAGCTTGAATTCCCGATCGTATTCTCTTCCGGCAAGATGGGCGTATCCTGTCTTACCCTCGAAGAATTCGAAGAAGGAAAAGCTGTTGATTTCCAGCCTCTCCTTGATTCAATCGTTGAGTCTATCCCCTGTCCGGAGGGCGACAATGAAGCCCCCCTGCAGCTCCTTATATCCAATATCGACTCTGACCCTTATATCGGAAGAATCGCCATCGGACGTGTTGAGCGCGGTACTATCCGTCAGGCTCAGAACGTCGTTGTCTGCGGTTTTGACGACAACTCGACCAAGTCTGCCCGTATCGTCAAGCTAATGCGTTTCCAGGGACTTGGCAAGCTCGAAGTCCAGGAGGGCACCGTCGGCGAGATCGTCTGTGTCGCAGGTATACCTGATATCAACATCGGTGACACCGTCTGTGATTCAGGCTGCATCGAGCCGCTTCCTTTCGTCAATATTGACGAGCCGACGATCTCCATGACTTTTTCCGTCAATAACAGCCCCTTTGCAGGCAAGGAAGGCAAGTTTGTTACTTCAAGGCATCTGCGTGACCGTCTTTTCCGTGAGATGGAGACCAACGTCTCCATGCGTCTGGAAGAAACCGATACGACTGAGGCTTTCAACGTCAAGGGCAGGGGAGAGCTCCATCTTTCCATCCTGATCGAGACCATGCGCCGTGAAGGGTATGAGTTCCAGGTATCCAAGCCCAAGGTTATTCTCAAGGAAGTCAACGGCGTCCTGCATGAACCTGTTGAGATGCTTCTTGTTGACGTTCCCGAGGAATTCGTCGGACCGGTTATCGAGAAGCTCGGCCAGCGCAGAGCTGAAATGATTAACATGCTGCCTCCCGAGAAGGGATACAGCCGCATGGAGTTCAAGGTTCCGACCAGAGGAATCATCGGCTACCGTTCGGAGTTTTTGACCGACACTAAGGGCAATGGTATAATGAACAGCGTTATATGCGGATTTGAACCGTACGCAGGCGAGATCGAGACACGTACACACGGTGTTCTGATCGCTTTCGAGACAGGCGTATCCGTTATCTACGGTCTGTATAACGCACAGGAGCGCGGATATCTCTTCATCGGAGCCGGCACACCGGTCTATGAGGGCATGATTGTCGGAGCGAACCCGAAGAATGAAGACGTCGTCGTCAATGTCTGCAAGCGCAAACAGCTGACGAATACACGTTCTTCCGGTAATGATGACGCACTGCGCCTTGTACCGCCCGCACAGTTCAGCCTCGAGCAGTGTCTTGAATTCATTGCCGATGACGAGCTCTGTGAGGTTACTCCCAAGAACATCCGGCTTCGCAAGAGAATCCTTAACACGGATATGCGTATGAAGAATAGAAACAAGAAATAAGAGCCTCGAGAGGAGCACTGACTGGTATGTTATCAAATAAACTGAAGCGGATGATCTGGACTCTGATTGTGTTGCTTTCGGTTATTATGGTGGGCATCGTCGGGATTTTCCTCGGATACAATTATGTAATCTCCCAGGGCAATCGTTTTGAAGTGCTTGAACAGGCGCTTGAAGACAAGACGCTGGTCATTGACAGGAAAACACCCGGTGCGGTGATGATCGTCATTGAAGACGGCGATGATACTTCTGATATTGCGGACAAGCTTAAAGACACCGGTCTGGTTGACAACACCCTTGTCTTTAAGCTTATGTCCAAGTTCAACGGATTCGACGGCGGGTATCTTGCGGGAACGCATTTCCTCACGTCGAATTTGTCATATGACGAGATTATGTATCTGCTTTGCCAGGAGCCTGAGGTCATTACGATTACGTTCCCTGAGGGCATGACCTATGAGGAAGTGAAGCAGAAGCTGATCGATAAGGGACTTGAGTTCGATCCGGCCAAGCTCGACGAGATCATGAACAGCCCGAATCTTTTCGTCAGTTATAAGTTTGTATCCCTGATTCAGTCACCGGAAGGGCGCGACTTCATCTTAAGCGGATATCTTTTCCCGGACACATACAATTTTGATATGAATGCCTCCGAGACGGAGATCCTGGGCACATTCCTCCGCAACATGAATGCGAAGCTGTATGAGGATTTCTATGCGCGTGCCGAGAAGATCGGCATGACGATGGATCAGGTCATGACGCTTGCGTCGCTGATCCAGCAGGAGACAAACAATCCGACGGATATGCTGTCTGTGTCAGCCGTTTTCCATAACCGGCTGAAAGCAGAAGATGAGAGCATGCAGCGGTTAGGTTCCTGCGCGACGATTAATTTCCTGCGCCTGAAGGACGGCCTGCCCAAGGTATGGGCGGCTTCTTCTGCAGATCAGCTGCGCGAAAGCCCGTACAATACGTATCTGTATAAGGGACTTCCGCCGGGGCCCATCTGCATGCCCGGCCTTGATGCGATTCAGGCAGCCCTTTACCCGACGGATGAGAATTACATGTATTTCTGCGCAACGGGCATTGAAGGCGGAACTGCTTTTGCCGTGACCATTGAAGAGCAGAATGCCAATGTCGCAACATATTCGGTCAATTGGAACAATGAAGCCCTTGTGGCTCCGACACCTACGGTGAATCCTGATGCGCAGGGCTGAAATATTGTCCCCGGCCGGGGATCTTGAGAAACTCAAAGTTGCAATAGCCTATGGTGCGGATGCCGTCTATCTTTCGGGCAAGTCCTTCGGGCTGCGCGCCGGGAGCGGCAACTTTACGCACGAAGAGATGCTGGAAGCTGTCGAGTATTCACATGCGCGCGGTGTCCGCTGTTATGTCACGATGAATATCCTGGCTCATGCGAAGGACATTGCTGTACTTGATGAGGAGATTCATTTCTGCCATGCGGCCGGTGTGGATGCGCTGATTGTGTCGGATGCCGGGATTTTCCGTCGGATCCGTTCGCTTTACCCCGATTTTGAAATACATATCAGCACCCAGGCGAGCATCACCAATGCCGACGGGTGCCTTTTCTGGTACGAGCAGGGCGCCAGGCGGATCGTGCTGGCCCGTGAACTCACGCTGGACGAGATCTCTGAAATCAGGAGCCGGATCCCCGATGACCTGAAGCTCGAGTGCTTTGTGCACGGGGCGATGTGCATGTCTTATTCGGGACGCTGCCTGCTGTCGAATTTCTTTACGGGCAGAAATGCCAATCACGGTGAATGTGCCCAGCCCTGCCGCTGGAAGTACTCCGTCACCGAGGAGAAACGCCCCGACCAGCCTCTGCCCGTCGAGGAAGATGAGCACGGCACGTATCTTTTCAATTCCAAAGACATCTGCATGATTGATTATATTCCGGAGCTCATTGCAGCCGGTATTGACAGTTTTAAGATAGAGGGGCGCATCAAAGGGTCATTCTATGCTGCGACGACGACGAAGGCCTATCGTGAAGCCCTGGACGCCTACATGGCGGCGCCGGATGCATATACTCCGGATCCTTCCTGGAAGGCAAGCCTTGAGCGTACGGTTCACCGGGTGTTCGGTACGGGCTTCTATTTTGATACGCCTGCTGAAAATGCACAGATCTTCCCGGAGGACACCTATCTGCGTCCCGCCTTTGTAGCCGCAATGGTTACAGGGTACGACAGTGAGCGGGGACTTGCGGTTGTGTCCCAGAGAAACAAGATTTCTGTCGGCGATACACTCCATGTGCTCATGCCTGACGGAAAGCATGACCCGATACCGGTCGAATCGCTCCTCGATGAAAACATGGAGCCGATACAGTCGACGCCACGCGCCAAGATGCTGTATTACCTGCCTGTCAAAGAAGAGCTGCCTGCCTATACATTCCTGAGCCGCGACGGCGACAAGGACATTGCAAAATAAACGACGGGAAACACAGCCGTTTTTGTTTTCCGGTTAATTCGCTTATACAGTCATGGTGATCTTCTGTTTTATTCCGAGAATTTATTCAGGATTCCGCCGACTACGTCGCGGATTTTTTTGTCGATCGAAAAGCCTTTGGCAGCTTCGATTACGATCAGGAATACAACGGGTCCCATAAGGAATCCGATCGCGCCCCATACGGCTACGCCGACGATCATGGCGAACAGGGTTGCCATCGGGTGCATGTGCATCGCGTTGCCCAGGATCGGCGGTTCGATGACACGGCGTACAACCGTTATGATTGCCATGCCGATGAGTATGATAATCACCCCGGTGTAATTGCCCTGTGCGATAAAGTAGATGATCAGCGGAACCATGGTTGCACTTACGCCGAGAACCGGCATGAAGTCGAGTACGGCAGTGATCAGTGCGAGGAATACGGCATAGTTGACGCCTGTGATCAGAAAGATGATCAGTGCTTCTACGAATGTAATCAGCAGCAGGGCCAGATATCCGCCAAGCACGCGGAACAGTGTTGTGGACAGGTCGTCGACAAGGTGGATGGCCCTGTGGCGGAACGTACGGCTTCTGATGTTCCTGGAAAGGAACTCAAGAACCATCTTGCTGTCGGTGAGGAAATAAAAGCCCGACATGATGAAGGCGATGATTGTGAAAAGAATCATCGGGATATTGCCGACCATGGAGATGACGCCGCCGAGAACATTGGTGACGATCGAGGGCAGCATATTCGTAATCGTATCCTTGGTGTCGGAGATGTACTGAGAAACGCTGTCGATCTGGGAAGGTGTCAGGAAGCCTCCGTTTTCGGTGGAGAACTGTGATATCCAGGAGCGTATGGCGCCGACATAATCAGCCTGTGTTACCCATTGCGGGAAGTTGGTAATGACCTTGTTGATCTGGATGACAAGTACCGTCGCTGCTGTTGCGAGTGCGGCGAGAAAGACAACAAGAAGAATCACATATACGACAACGGCAATTTTGGAGCGCTTAGACATAAGCCGCTTCTTTTTATCCGGAAACAGGAACGCATACAGGTGGGCTCTCGTCTTTTCTTTTTTCTTAGGGAAAGTACCTGGTGCCTTCGGCTCAGACGCGACTGCCTCTTTGACGGCAGAATGGATTCTCTTTTTGGATCTTCTGAGCATAAATGCCTGAATATGAAGGATGCCGTTGGCGATATGGCGCGAAGCTTTTGCCAGGACAAACCCCAGAAGAAACGGGAACAGAACCACGATTATTTTGCTTGAAAAAAACAGTACGGCCGCTGCGATTGCCAGATACAGTATGTATTTTACGATCGCGACGATGGTTGCCTTGTCTTTATGATAACGCTGCAGTTCTTCCATAAGAGGACCTCCCGGTTTTAAACATATTAGGAATATACAATTATTATACATGAAATGCATGTTGGATTGCTGATCAGACAGGGCGATGTATCGTTATATGGGTAATGAAATATATTAAATTTGCAGTAAAAGTACCCAGCTTGTTGCAAACAGGAGAAGCCCAAGGCCGAAGGACCAGCCGAACTGACCCCGGAGGCCAAAATCTTCGTTGTCTTCGCCTGTTNNCCTGTTTCAAGAGCTGCCGCATCGACGGACATCCTGCGTACCTGAGCTAAGACAGGAAGCAGTGCAAGAAGACTCATGACGATCGCCGCCGTGGATGTATACAGGGAAACTGTATCAGGCTCGTAGGTGTTCATTGACGACATATAGTCAAGATAGGGCAGCAGCCCGGAAAATGCATAGTATGTCAGCAGCATCGATATTTGTGTGATGACAGGGCAAAGGAAGTTGTTGGTCGCGTGCCTGATATACCCGAGCAGGATTCCAAGCAGCAGGAACGGGATAAAATCTACAGGATTCTGCATGAACAGCGCAAACAGGATGGCTGAAATAAGAATTTTGGGGAGGACGGCTGTGTATCTCGGCCAGACAGAGAAGAATAGTCCGCGGAAAAACAGTTCCTGCATAATTACCGGGATCAGGAATGCGGATGCGAGAGCAAGCAGCTGTGACTCAGGCGACATATCTTTGGAGGCATAGAAAAAGGCCGGAAGCACCATTGTAATCCCTTGTGCGGCCAGGTACCGGACGATCAGATTGTGAAGGGCTACCAGGATCAGTGTCGCAGGGGCGCCTGCCAGAAAGCTTAAGAGAAGGGCGCCGAGCCCGGGATTTTTGCCAATAATACGTGTATCCTCTATGTGGTAACGTGCTGCAAAAAAGATAACCGGAACGAGCAGGCACAAAAAGAGGCGAAGAAGTGTAACTGCTGAAAACCCGATGAGGGATGTCTTGGCAAAAGGCAGTACAGTGTCCGGCAGATACATCCATACAAGTGACAGCAGCGTGCTGAATGCGCCGCAGGCCAGAACAATGCCGCCGACGGTGGCCCTGGCCGGAAGCAGGGATTCTGACTCATCGTCCGGAGGCAGGGCTTCCAGGTTCTCCTGGGATGTCGTTAACTCATACATATTAGAGGAATTAAACTTCGTCATATCAATATTTTACCCGCTATTTGATTCTCTCCGTCAGATTAGAATAAAAACCCTGCGGAGGTCAGGATATAAGCCTCGAAAAACTGGCGTACCGGTGTCTCGAAAATCAGAAATACTGCTGTTGCAAGTGCCAGAAACGGCCCGAAGGCAATGTAATCCGGATCGTCAGAGAAATGAATGGATTCCTTTTGCCGCTCGATTTCTTTTCTGGTCCTGACAGGATCCTCACTGTTTCGAATCAGCGACTCTTCCTCGCGGATCCTGCGTCTTTTTGCGATAAACAGGGGAACAGCAAAGATTCCGCCGAGAATAAAGGCAAAGAAGAATACAAAGATCAGGCCATAGGCTCCCGACAGAAGCCCGCAGGCGAATATCAGCTTGATATCACCAAAGCCCATGGATTCCTGCCCGCTTGCCCATGAACCGATGATGCCGATGCCCCAGAGGAGAAGCGCTCCGATGACCGCTCCGAGAAGGCGGTTGACCGGATTCATATACCAGGACGACTGGCCGGATACCCAGTAGCTGCCTTCGAGGGCATCTGCCAGGAATCCGAATATCGAGCAGAGCGCTGCGGCAGCGACCAGCTGGTCGGGAATAATCCGGTTGAGCTTGTCTGACACGACGATCAGGGAGAAGGGAAGCAGAGGAACGAGCATCAGCAGGATATGGAAGACATCCTTCTTAAGCATGTAAGAATTGTTTACATAAAATGCAGCGAAAAAAAGTGCCGCCATGGAGAACATTACTATAATTGTATGAGGCATGGGCTTCATCCTGCGGGCCGGCCTGGCATTCTTAGCTTTCGGGTCATAATCATAGTCCTGAAGCCACGGCTCGGGCAGTGAATTATACAGGTATTGCAGGGGCCACGCGAGCGAAGCGCCTAATAAAGCTCCAAGAAAAGGAAGGTATTCAAAAGACATGTGCGCCTCCGGTGATGCATTTTAATTTAGAATACCTGTTACTCATCATAGATGCAAGAAGGTCTGCTCATCAGCAAATTTTAACAAAGATTGAACATATAACAAATATCTTAGATTTGACCGTCTGTCATACGGCTGATATAATATTTTGTGGACCTATTTATTTACAAAAAAAGGAGAGAAAAGTGGTCTCTTTTTATGGGGTACCGCTTACACAAATAAATATGAAAAATGTAATTACTGCCGAACTATTAAGGGATAAGATGGCCGTCTATGTACGGGCCGATGCCGGAAAAGCAGCTGACAGAGGTACACTCTGGGATTACTGGTCTGCATTATCCCACACGATTGTCGAGCTTGTAGCCGATAATTGGGAAGCCACACGTGATGAATATGATAACGTAAGACAGGCGCATTACTTTTCCGCCGAATTCCTTGAAGGAAGATCGATGCTCAACAATCTCGTTAATATGGGAATTTATGAGCAGGCGAAAGACGCTGTGGCCTATTACGGAATCAATCTTACCGACCTGCTTGAGCAGGAGAAGGATCCGGGCCTCGGCAACGGCGGTCTCGGAAGACTTGCCGCCTGTTTCCTTGATTCCTGTGCCACGATGAACCTTCCGGTAACAGGCTACGGTATCCTCTACCGCTACGGCCTGTTCCGCCAGTCCATTACCAACGGCTTCCAGAAAGAGATTCCGGACAGCTGGATGGAGAGCGGCTACCCGTTTGTTGTCCGTCGTGAAGATGAGCGTGTCAAGGTTCACTATAATGACTTTGATGTATGGGCCGTGCCGAATGATATGCCTATCACGGGATATGCGACCTCCAATGTCAACCGTCTCCGCCTGTGGAGACCTGAGCCTGCTCAGGAATTCGACTTTAACCTTTTCAATTCCCAGCGTTTTGATGACGCCGTCATGGAGCGCAACCGCGTCAATGATATCTGGCGCGTCCTGTACCCGAATGACACCTCGTATGACGGCAAGGTCCTTCGCGTACGCCAGCAGTATTTCTTTGTGTCCGCGTCATTGCAGGATATTGTCAGGCGTTATAAGGCCGTGCACGGCGAAGATATGAGTGATTTTGCTAAGTATAATTCCGTACAGCTCAACGATACACATCCGGTAATCGGCATTCCCGAACTAATGCGTATCCTGGTTGATGAGAATGGCGTCGAGTGGATGGCTGCCTGGAAGATTGTCAGGGAGACATACGCATACACGAATCACACCGTCATGGCCGAAGCCCTCGAAAAATGGGATATCGGCATCTTCCAGTACCTGTTCCCCCGCATTTACCAGATTATTGACGGCATTAACCTGCAGTTCAGAAATGAAATGTTCGCAGCCGGCTACAAGCAGGATATGATCGATTACCTTTCTCCGCTCGGTGAAGGCAAAGTCCGCATGGCATGGCTTGCGATTTACGGTTCAAGGTCTGTCAACGGCGTTGCCGCACTTCATACGGAGATCTTAAAGAATGATACTCTCAAGGACTGGTACAAGCTCTGGCCCGAGAAGTTCTCCAACAAGACCAACGGAGTAACACCCCGCCGCTGGCTGCGTGCCTGTAACCCCGAGCTCTCCGGGCTGATCACCGAGCTGCTTGGCAGCGAAGCGTGGGTAACTGACTTAGAGCAGCTCTCCGGCCTGGCTAAGTACGCGTCGGACGATGCTGTCATGAAGCGTTTCCTCGGCATCAAGAGAGACAGCAAGCAGAGCCTTGCCGATTATATTTACATCAAGGAAGGCATTGTCCTTGATCCCGATTCTGTTTTCGATGTGCAGATCAAGCGCCTTCATGAATACAAGCGCCAGCTTCTGAATGCACTCTATACGCTCGATCTTTATAACCGCATCAAGAAGGATCCCAAGCTCGATCTTCCTCCGATCACCGTGCTTTTCGGCGCTAAAGCGGCTCCCGGATATTTCCGCGCGAAGGCGATCATCAAGTTCATCAATGAAATTGCCGGCCTGATCAACAACGACAAGTCCATCAAAGGCCGCATCAAGGTTGTCTTTGTCGAGAATTATAATGTCAGCAACGGCGAAAAAATGTTCCCGGCCGCTGATATTTCCGAGCAGATTTCCACTGCCGGCCTCGAGGCTTCCGGTACGGGCAACATGAAGTTCATGATGAACGGCGCCGTGACTCTCGGTACCTGCGACGGAGCCAACGTCGAAATCGGCGAGGCTGTAGGTGACGATAATATCTATATCTTCGGCTGCCGTGTCGAGAACCTCGACTCCACCAAGAAGTTCTACAATCCTCTCTGGCAGTATGAGAATATCCCCGGCCTCAAAGCAGTCCTCGATACCCTGGTTGACGGCACCTTCGATGATGCCGGAACAGGTATGTTCAAGGATCTGTTTAACGGACTTGTGTACGGCTCCAACTGGCAGCCGGCCGACACCTACTATGTACTCGGGGACTTTGTCGATTACCGCAATACGCGTGACAAAGTATACACGGATTATACGGACAGGCTGGAATGGGCCAGAAAGTGCTGGATTAATATCTGCAATTCGGGCCGGTTCTCTTCGGACCGCACGATCAGCGAATATGCAGCCGGCATCTGGAAGATCAATCCGGTTAAGGTTGCCCGCTGAACGTAATATGCGTGACCTGCGGTTTTGAGAAAAGTCTCAGGGGAATCAGTACGCATCCGACGCCTCTTGAAATATAGCCCCGGACGCCGTTTTTAATGAATAAGCCTTTTCGAATTCCTTCGCGCGGAAGCTTTTCCTTGCGGAGGAATTTGTATTCCAGGCCGAATGGCATGAATATCTGACCGCCGTGGAGATGTCCGGACAGCTGATACCTGTACAGGCTTTCTTGCTGTGTGTATATATATTCCGGATTATGGACCATGACGATGCGGCGTTCGGCCGGATATTCCTCAAAGTGCTCTGTCGGCAGGGAGTCCCAGTTGTGCAGGTGCTTGCACGAATCACCGATCCCGATCAGGAGATACTTGTGTCCTGATCGTCCGGCAACAGGTACATGCTTATTGTCAAGGACCCTGAATCCGGTATGCAAATACGCTTCCCCGGGGATTGTCGTGTCGTGGTTGCCCCGTACGGCATAGCAGGGGATGTGAAGCTCCGCTGCATGCGTGCCGATTTTAGCAAGGCGTGCAAGGCCTTCGGCGATATCTTCACCGCGATTGCATGCATCGCCGCCGAAAAGTACCGCATCACAGGGCTCCGAAAAGATCGCTTTCATCAGCTTTTTGTCGGATACACGGCATAAATTGGCATGAAGATCAGAGAAGAAAACTACGTTCAGGGCGGGTGCGGCATCACCCGGAGGATCCATATCCTGCCGGTCGTTCTTGAGTGTGTATGGTTCATATAGACCCCGAGCCATAAGAAACAGACCCAAAATCAGAATGAGTCCGCTGATAATGTTATCCGGCGTCAAGAGAAAATCACTCAATGCTTTACCCTCGTTTCTTACTCGTTTATAATAACCTATACAGGTTTCCTGAAGCGGTTCCCTGAATTGCGGAATGTGCTATAATCATGAGGCATTCTAAATTTCATGTCAATTGCTGCTGCCGGCTTGTTCACGCCGCATGCGGTACACAATACTCGAAATCCAAATAAACATACGGAGGAATTCATATGCCAAAGAGCGAGATTACATCAGAAATCATCAAGGAACTGGGTATCTTATCCACCAGCAAATCCGGCTGGAATCGTGAAGTCAACCTTGTCAGCTGGAATGGCGGAACACCTAAGCTTGATATCCGCGACTGGGCTCCCGAGCATGTGAAGGCCGGCAAAGGCCTGTCACTTAACGGCGAAGAAGTGGCCGTACTCAAGGAACTTCTTTCTGATTACGACCCATACGAGATCGAAGGCTAAATATTCTGAGACTGATTATTCGGAGGGATTATCTTGAAGAGTGATACACGCTCTCTGATTGTATCGATCGCAGTCTTTTTGCTGTGGGGGACCATGATAACGGGTCCTTTCCGCTATTTTGCGTATGCTTTCAGAGATTTCTATACATGGATTGTTGATATTTTTCATACCTCGGCCGTGGTGTCCGGCTTCGTCATCACGCTCCTGCTGATTATTACCGTGGTCGTACTGCTTATCCTGAGCGCGGGCAGGTTATCCTCGTATATGGCGGGAATCTGTGCTCTTTTAAGCATGCTCTATTACCTGTTCACCTGCATTCAGGCTAAATCGATCGGCACCGTGTCATTCACGGTTACCGTCGGTCTCGCTCTCGCCCTGCTGTTCCTTATCATGCAGGCAGACAAGGCCGGCCTGTGGCTCGCGGATGCCTACATTTATTCAATCCCGGTACTTATGTTTTTCGAGCTTGTTCTGACGCCGCTGTTTGTGACCGTCAAAGCCTCGCCGAAGCTTCTTTCCTTTCTTTTTACCGTCCCTTCCGAGAGCGCTGCGACAAGAATCGGCAATCTTTTCGAGGTTCCCATGCTCATTTGGAGTATTTTTCTGTTCGCGCTTATGCTCATCCCTGTTTTATACCTGTCCAAGAGCCGCAAAAAGAGCTGATTACCGCGGTTCGCGGGCTTTTTGCATGAAGGAGAAATGATATGGAACCGTGGGAACGCATAAATGAGCTGAAAGAAATCATTCTTCACCACAACTGGCTCTATTACGATAATGACGCTCCGGAGATTTCCGACTTTGAGTATGACGCGCTTATGAATGAGCTGACCGCGCTCGAGAAGGAATATCCGCTTTTTGCGTCCGCGGATTCTCCGACACAGAAAGTCGGCGGGCAGCCTCAGGAGAGATTCGGCAAGATTGTTCACAAGAATGTGATGCAGAGCCTTGCCAATGCCTTTTCCGAGGTCGAAATCACGGATTTTGTCACACGCGTCGAGAACGCAGTCAAGGGTGCCGGAGAGAATGTCTCGCCGGAATTTGTCGTTGAGCAGAAGATTGACGGCCTCTCAGTGTCGATTGAATATGAGAACGGCCGTCTCATCCGTGCATCCACGCGCGGCGACGGCGTGGTCGGCGAAGACATCACACCCAACATCATGTCTCTCAAAAACCTTCCCTTAACGCTTCCTGAAAAGGTTCCTTTTCTCGAAGTCCGGGGCGAGGTATACATGCCGTACAGGGCTTTTCTGAAGATCAATGAGCTGGCCGAGCTGAACGGGGACAAAATATTCTCCAATCCCAGGAACGCGGCAGCCGGGTCTCTGCGGCAGCTTGATGCAGGTATCACAGCTTCCAGGGAACTGGAAGTATTTGTATTTAATATCCAGGAAATTACAGGCAGGAGCTTTGCCACGCACGCCGAGTCCCTCGAGTTCCTGGCCGGACAGGGCTTCATGGCAAGTCCCGGCTTTCGTGTCTGCCGGACCTGCGAAGAGATCTGGACTGCCATTTCCGATATCGGAGAATCCCGCGGGAGCCTTCCGTATGGAATAGACGGTGCGGTTGTGAAGCTTAACCAGATTGCACTGCGCCCTTACCTCGGCCAGACCAGCAAAGTCCCGCGCTGGGCGATTGCGTTCAAGTATCCGCCCGAGCAGAAGGAGACGCTTGTCAGGCAGATCGACGTGCAGGTCGGAAGGACCGGGAAGCTTACTCCCGTGGCCATTCTCGAGCCTGTTCACATCGCAGGCAGCACTGTCGCCCGCGCCACATTAAATAATGAAGACTATATCCGTGAAAAGGATATCCGCGCAGGCGATACGGTTGTCATCCAGAAAGCCGGGGACGTTATCCCTGAGATTCTTTCTGTCGTGATCGATAAGCGTCCGGAGGCCAGCGTTCCTTTTGTCATGCCTTCCGAGTGCCCTGTCTGTCATGCCCCCGTCGTCCGTGAGGAGGGGGAGGCAGCCAGCCGATGCACCGGTGCGGACTGCCCGGCGCAGCTTTTCCGGCACATGATACATTTTGCCTCCAAAAATGCCCTCAATATTGACGGCATGGGGCCGGCTGTTATTGAAGCGCTCCTCGATGCAAAGCTGATATCAAGTGTCGCTGATCTTTTCACGCTTGAAAATAAGAAGGACGAGCTCCTCAATATGGAACGCATGGGCGTGAAGTCTGTCCAGAATCTTCTGGAATCCATTGCCCGCGCCAAGGACTGCCCGCTCGACCGGCTGCTGGTTGCACTTGGTATTAGGAATGTCGGCGTTGTTGCGGCAAGAACACTTGCCGCCAATTACCGCAGCCTTCGTGACATTGAGAAGGCCGACGTATTCTCCCTGGCATCCCTGCCGGACTTCGGGCTTGTTACCGCCCAGTCGGTGATTGATTTTTTTGCGCAGGAACAGACACATCATCTGCTCGATTCTCTTGAGGCAAGCGGTGTCCGCTTCGACGGCGGCAGCGCTGTTACGGCAGCAGACAACCGGCTTGAAGGAAAGACCTTTGTACTTACCGGCGCATTGCCGGGCCTGACACGTGACGAGGCGTCGGCCCTGATTATGGCACATGGCGGCAGAGTATCGACTTCGGTCTCAAAAAAGACGGATTTTGTCCTTGCCGGTGAGGACGCGGGAAGCAAGCTTACCAAGGCGCAGAATCTCGGGGTTCCGGTCCTGTCCGAAGAGGACTTCCTCAAGATGACAGCACCCGAGGAGGCCGGTCAGCCGGATGTGATTTTGAATGAATGATTTTGCTGATGTGAGTATGGCCAAAGCCGAGCTTCGGCTGCGGATGAAAAATATGCGAAGTGCCCTGCAGCCGCCGGAGGATTCCGATGCGGGCGGCAGGATTGTCAGAAGGATTCTTGCATTAGCGGAGCTTCTGGAGCGTGAGCTGCCTTTACAGTCCCCTGTGATAGGCCTTTATTCGCCGATCAGGATGGAAGTTGATCTTATTTCGCATGCCGGGCTTTTTCGCGAAAAAGGGCTGCGGATCGCTCTGCCGCGCATATGCGGGGATACACTGGTCTTTTCTGAAGTGAAGGACAATACGGATCTTCTGGCCGGCGTGTTCGGTATACTCGAGCCGCTTCCCGACGCCGCTCCTGTCGCACGAGAGGAACTGTATATAATCTGCGTCCCGGGACTGGCATTTGACGCCGGCGGCGGACGTCTGGGATACGGCAGAGGATATTATGACCATTATCTGCAGCATGCGGGTGGAGGCCGGGCACCGGTACTTATCGGTGTCGGATATGATTTCCAGCTGCTGGAATCGATTCCAATGGAAGCGCATGACCGAAGGCTTGACTATGTTATTACTCCGTCCTGCACACTGTATACGCAGAAAGGAAGCATGCTTTGAATAAAAATAACAAAACACGCAAAGAGTTCCTATCCCTGCTGCAGTTCTCTATAATACTCGCCCCGTTTGCCCTGTTCTTTGATGCGGCTCTTATGTTCCGGGGAAAGCTGAACCTGTCGGTTCCTGCTGCAATCGTGATTCTGATCATATTGAACGGGGGCTGCCTGCTTCTGGCGGCGCTGTCCGTGCTTCGTTATATCACATACCGTAAACAGGTAATCCAGACTCAGCCGGCGGATCGTATGACACGCAAAGAGCGGCTTCTATCCTATCTGCCGGTGACACTTGCTGCGGGTGTTTTTGCCGTGCTGGCAGGTCTTCAGTTTGACACGGTTTTCCGGTATGACGGCGGCCTCTATTACGATTCCCTTTTGACGGCGACGGAGACATTTACTTTTACGCTCGATTCTTATCTTCAGTCTTTTGCTTTGTGGACACACCCGATGCAGGGAACATCACTGTTGATTGGTGCGGGCGAGATGTTTTTGCCACGTCAGTGTATCGGCGTGTATATTGTGACTCTTCTTGTAACACTTGCGGCGGTTTTTTGCCTGTACGGAATCATGGGGCGGATTTTTCCGGGGAAGGCCCCCTGGCTCAAGGCCGCAGGAACCGCTGTTTTTGCATTCTGCCCGTATGTGCTCGGTCTTTTTTCCCATTTGAGTGCGGATTATTTCTCGCTGATGTTCCTCGTTATACTCATATACACTTTTGCTGTGGAACTTGATTACCTGGCTGCGTTTGTGACAATCCTTCTTGTTTTCTCCAAGGAGACAGGCATCCTGTTCGCCGCCTCGTTTCTTATACCGGCCGTTCTCATACGCGCTGCCGGACTTGAAGGAAAGCACTATTTTGCAAAACTGATGAAGTATCTGTTTCCCGGTCGAATTATGCTCTATGGTGCGGCGCCGGTCCTGTTTATCTGCTACTCATTATTTTCAAAAGGATTAACCTTCGGATCAGCCAGCACTGATAAATCACCTTTTCGCTGGGACAGCACAGGAATACATTGTTTTGGCATTGATTTCGGATATATCTCAGTTAAGCTTTCGCAGATTCTGTATTACAATTTTTTCTGGATCATAACGCTGCTGCTGCTCGTTTCCGTTTTTATGCTCTTTTATCGCAAATCCAAAAATGAAGAGACGAATCTGATTGATCCCGCGGCTGACATGGCCCTTATTGCAGGGATTATTATGAGTTCATTTGTGTACATGGTTTTTTCCTGCCTGTTTATAACGATTCCCTGTCCGCGGTACAACGTTCTTTTTGCGCTCCCTGTCAGTCTTATCAGTGTGGGCGCCGTTTCGTACATCTGGAAGAATCGGACTGCTGTCAAAATCGTTATGAGTACTGTGATCCTGCTTTTTGCCCTGCAGACATACGTCAATCTGGACCCTTCGCTTTCTATAGGCAATGAGAAGCTTGATCTTGGTCACACTTATATTTATTCGCCGACCGGTGAATACAGTTATATGAATCTCTATTATATGGGGGAAATGTACGTATATAATCGTACCTTTGATTATGCAGAAGATTTGCTCGACCAGGCGATGGAAAAGATTAATCCTGACGTGGATGATCGTTTTATCATGGTTGGGGTCGACTGGTATGAAATATATCTGATTGGCGATCCTTTACAGACGGAACATCTCATATACTGGGATTCCGTTAATCAGCGAAGAACATATGATTACGAAGGAGACGGTGTTTTTCTGCCGAATATGTCTTCGATTTTCAGAGAGGAATTTTTGTCCGGCAAGGAAATAGATCTCCCGGATGACTTCTACTTCATTCTTACGGCCCGTGAAGACGATGCCGCCTATGTCGGTGCTTTGGAGGCCCGCGGGTATGCCGCAGAGGATTCGTTTGTCGTTGAGAACTATATTGGCTATATGACGGTATACCACATGGTACACAGCCGGTAAGGGCGTTCTTCGGCCGGGCTGCTGTTCCGGATTCGCCGGGATACGCGGCTAATTTTTGGTAATATTTGACAGAGACCGTTTTTCGGATAGATAATGGAGTCGTTTGATTGAAGGGGAGGGCAGAGGAATGGTATATTTTTTCATTAATCTAGGTATTCATCTTCTGATTTCCGGTGCCTTGCTTTTTGTTATTCTGCGTTTTGTGTCCAACAATCAGAAACGCAGGAATAAGCGGGGGATTTCTTATCTGCTTCCGGCCATTCTGACGGTTATATTTTTGTATCAGGCTGTAACCGTTTCTGCACCGCGCCTCCTCGACAGCGTATATGTGATCAAGTCCAATTATGAGACGATTGTCGGCAAGGTCGAGAAGGTTGAATATCTGAATCATGCGCTTGTCATTGACGGTGAGTCTTATTACTATAATCCTTTCATCCTGAAGCCGCAGGCCGGTGACAGGCTGCAGATTTCCTATACGCCGTATGCAAAGTATGTTGCTGTTCTTGTCCCCGTGCAGTAGGGGCGCACGCCGCCGCTGAATATTCTTATGACCGGCATCCGCTGTATCGGCGGGTGCTTTTTTTATTTTTTAAAAATGCTGATCTTTCGCATATATCATATTGATCTAAAATATACTTGATGCCACAATGGATTTATTTCCATGGCTCATGTAAGGGAGGAGAAGGTATGGTTTTTGAGGATTCAGGCAAAAAGAATCCATCTTCTTTTGGTTATAGTTTGTATCCCGATAAAGAAGTCGGGTTCTATGTGGTCTGCAGTGACAGGATGATTCTCGATAATATTAATTCGCTGATGAAGAACAAAGGGTTTGTAGGTATTTCCGATACGGCAGGAAGAATGCACTATATGGTTGATGCGCGCTGCGGCGTACACAGCGCTGTGAACCATATTACCAGGCAGGCATGCCGTAAGATGGATTATTCTTCATTGTCGAACACAAGCGTCCTGGAGGCCATTGAGGAGGTGCTGACGCGCTATGAGATGGACAGGGCACTGCTTGGTACGCGTATCATCCGCTATATCCTGATGCAGAGCTTAAGGGACCCGTCCCTGATGACTACGGTGTCCAAGCGCCTTTATCCGCTGGCAGGCAGGGAGTTCGGGATAACAGGATCACAGGTGGAGCGCAATCTCCGTTATACACTCAGCCGTATATCCCTGTACGATCAGGGCTACAGGAACGTGCATATTATTCAGCATCTGCATGACGAGGTATCCTCGCTGCTGGTGCAGCATTTTGACTGCCATCCTTATACCTTCGAAATCTCTGTATGAGCTGCCGGACGGCAGTGATTTCCGGGAATTAAAAAGCCGCAGTTAAAAAACTGCGGCCGCTTGTGAACCCTGTTAAAATATAAATTCTGATAAATTACTTGTTGACTTTGTCCTTCATTCCTTTGCCGGCCTTAAAGACGGGTGCCTTGGAAGCAGGAATATTAATGACTTCCTTTGTGCTCGGGTTACGACCCTTGCGAGCGGCACGCTTCTTGGTTTCAAAAGTACCAAACCCTACTAAAACAACTTTCTCTTCGCTGGCAAGTGCCTTTACGATTTCGTCAAGAGTGGCGTTGATAGCAGCCTCGGACTCCTTCTTGGTCAAGTCTGTTGCCTGTGCAACTGCATCGATTAAATCTGTCTTATTCATACTAAATTTGCCTCCTTCAGGCGGTATTCACACCGGCTATTATCGTATGTAGGTGCAAGGTATGTCAAGCCTTCTGTGTTATTTTCTGCTGTGCAGACTGGTTCGGTCATGAAATCGGTCTTTAGCCGCTGTCTTGGGCGACCTGTGACTATTTTACTTCACTTCCTTGAATTTGCATAGTAGAATAAGACGTAATTTCTAAAGAGAAATTAATCATTCTTGAATCATTTTTTGCAGGAGAAGATAAAATGCGCGAAATTGAAGTAAATATCATTGAAACAAGTGTAGCCGCTCTTTGTATCGAGGCCAATACGGTCCTTGGAAGTGATATCGAACGGCAGCTTTCCAGAATGCGTGACCTCGAAAAAAATGCGCGCCCCAGGGCTATCCTTGAGGAACTGCTTGAAAATGCAGCTATAGCCAGAGAGAAGGGCCTGCCGATCTGCCAGGATACGGGCATGGCTGTTGTGTACATGCAGATTGGACAGGATGTTCATTTTACAGGCGGACTCGTTGAGGAAGCCATTAACCGGGGCGTCGCGAAAGGGTACCGCGAAGGGTATCTGCGTGCCTCTGTGGTATCTGATCCCCTCCTGCGTGTAAATACAGGCGACAACACGCCCGCGGTTATCCTGTGGGATATTGTCGAGGGAGACAAGGTCGACATTACGGTCGCACCCAAAGGTTTCGGCAGCGAAAACATGAGCAGCCTTACGATGCTCAGCCCTTCCCAGGGCATTGACGGTGTGCGGGAGGCCATTCTTTCGACCGTGCGCAAAGCCGGACCCAATCCCTGCCCCCCGATCATCCTCGGCGTCGGTCTCGGCGGCACAATGGATATGGCTGCAAGGCTTGCCAAGCTTGCCCTCCTTCGTCCGGTCGGTGAGATGAGCCCGATCGAACACATACGCAGGCTCGAGGAAGAACTTCTTGAAAAGATCAATGACATGGATATCGGACCTGCAGGCTTAGGCGGCAGGACCACCGCCCTGGCGGTTCATATAAATACATATCCCACACACATCGCCGGGCTTCCGGTAGCCGTCAACATGAGCTGCCACGCCACCCGTCATGCACACATACAGCTGTAGGAGGAATTGCCATATGCCCGATCAGTCATCTGCAAGAAAAATAGTGCAGCTTCCTATTTCAAGGGAAGAGGCAAGGGCCCTGCGCGCCGGGGATCTGCTGCTTTTGCGCGGTACCATGTACACAGCCCGCGATGCCGCTCACAAGCGCATCGTTGAAGCCATCGGGAAGGGGGAGAGCCTGCCCTTTGATCTTGAAAACAGCGCGGTCTATTATGTCGGTCCGTGCCCTGCAAAACCCGGATACGTCATCGGTTCGGCCGGACCGACCACAAGCGGGCGCATGGACGCATACGCACCCACACTGATTTCCCGCGGGCAGACAGTCATGCTCGGCAAAGGCCTGCGCAAGCCGGAAGTTATAGATGCGATGAAGGAATACGGTGCAGTCTACCTCGGGGCAACCGGCGGCGCAGGCGCGCTGCTGTCCCAGCGCATTGTAGCAGCAGAGGTTATTGCCTATCCGGATCTCCTTGCAGAGGCGGTCCGCAGAATTGAGGTCTGGGATTTCCCTGCGATCGTCCTGATCGACAGTCTCGGAACGAGCCTCTACGACCGCTGAGCCCTTGCACAGGACTGCGTAAAATGATAATGTTAAAGAGAACCAGATTCATTTTTGTAAAAATATGGAGGACATAATATATGGTAATTACAAAAGATATGTTTATCTCGGATGTTCTGAATCTCAATCAGGGCACCATTCCGATCTTCATGCAGAACGGCCTTCACTGCCTTGGCTGTGCCATGGCAAGCGGCGAATCCATTGAAGAAGCCTGCGCCGTTCATGGACTGCCCTGTGACAGCCTCCTGACCGAGCTCAATGATTTTTTCGCTCTTCAGGATCTTCCGGAAGCCAAAGCCTGATCGCTTGTCCGAATCGCCTTTTACGGTAACGGCAGGCCCTTTTCAGGTAATCTGACAAAAACTGTCGTGACATCATTTATTTGGTGTCACGATTTTTTGTGGCCGGAATCACGACGTGGAAGGCGGAACCCTTTTCTTCTTCGCTTTCAACCCAGACTTTTCCGCCATGCTTCTCGATGATGCTTTTTACAATGGCCAGTCCGAGCCCGGAACCGTTCTTCTGGCTTGCCGAGTTGGAGGCGCGGTAGAAACGGTCAAATATATAATTAATTTCAGATGCCGGTATGCCGCATCCGTTATCAGATACGATAATGTGCACGTTCTCGGCGCCTGAAGGCAAAGTATCCCGGAAAGCCCTGATATTAATGTGCCCGTTGTCATGCGTGTAGCGCATGGCATTTACAATTAGATTATCCAGGACGCGGATCAGATGGTTCGGATCGCCGATTACATTGAGTGCGTCATCCTCCGGCAGCTCGAGTGCGATCGTCTTGCCGGTGCTCTCGCATTCCATCTCGTACAGCTCGAAAAGATTCTCAATTACATGACTCATGCTGAGTGTCTGCGTATTCAGGTTGATGCCGCCCGACTCAAGGCGCGTGAGCTGGACTAAGTCATCGATCATCTGCTCCATCTGTATGCATCTGATATGCATGTTTTTGAGATATGTCTCATGCGTCTCCTCGGAGATTTTACAGCCGGCATTCATAAGAAGTTCAATATATCCGCGGATGGCGGCGATCGGCGTCCTCAAATCGTGAGAGACATTCGACATCATTTTCTTGCGTGCTTCTTCATTCTCCATGAGCCTCTGGTTGGCATGCAGGAGCTCGGCATTTACCTTGGCAATATTCCTGGTCTTCTCCTGTACGGCCTGCTCCAGTTCAATCGTAAACCGGTTGACCTGGTTATAAGTGCTCACATAGCTGATTGTGAAATACAGGGCCGTGCTGAAGATCATCAGCATGATCCCTACGGAATGCAGGGGAATAAAGTATATCTGCTGGGAACGGACCTGCATGGTCGAAAAAACAACCAGTGCCGTAACGGACGATATCAGATGAAATGTCTCATACTCCTGATGTCGAAGCGTCAGGTCAAGAATCTTGAGCATGTTGTATAAATTGACGAATGCTACGAACAGTGAATAAAGCCATATGACCTTGATGTCATACAGGTATTCCGGATTCAGCCAGAAAACAAGCAGCAGTACGGAGATGAAGGAGAAGATGATATGTACATCCCAGTTTTTGAACCGGTCGATAAGCGTATTCGGGTCCCTCGGCAAAAGTGACGAGAAATACAATGTTGCAACCAGGGTCATCAAAAGGAAAAATGTCGTCTGCAGAAGCCGGTTCCAGTTCCCCGGAAGCGGGTTGAAAACTTTGTCGCAAAACTCATAGGCCAGCGACATCGAGATGATCAGGATAAAGTAGTAGTATTTCTTTTTACTTTCAAAAGTAAAGGAGACGTAAAAGCCGGTTATGATAATCATGATAAGAAGGGTGAAAACACTCGTTATCCACATTTTGGAAACGATTGTGAGATTATCAATCTGTGTGACGGTTCCGATTGCCGGTATCAGGGCGATTCCGCCGTTGGGAGACGCATAATTGGCACAGGCAACGACTATTTCAAGGAGACCCGACGGAGAAGGCATCAGCTTGAGATTGACGGAGGCTTCTTCCGCAATGTAGCCTTCCTCCGTAACAGACAGATGGCCGATTGTTTTAACCAGTTTGCCGTTGACCCAGATTTTGGCTGCCTGATTGATCTCCGGGAAATCAATCCCGATGATTCTCTCGGAGACCGGTACTTTGACTACAATCCTGTATGTACCATATCCGCTTGAGCTTATCGCAGAAGCATCGAGGTCTTCGGAGTTCGCAGTCGCAGAAGACCCGAGATTCCTCCAGCCGCTGAGTGTAATAACGACATTACTGAAGTGTGGAAGGGAAGACGCATCATTGATCGGACGTTCGTGCTGCGTTGTCGGACTGCCCGTTGTAAAATCCAGCGGGCTCAGCAATTGGTCCGGATAGAACTGCCAGCCGGATTCCAGGAAATTCATTCCCTTCCCGCTGAAATTCCACTCGCTTAAATCCAGTGCCTGACTGTTATCAAGCACCAGATTTTTGCCGTGGCGTTCATTTACATTAAGTATTGTCAGATATAACGCAAAAAGAAGTACGAGAAACAAGGCCGTCCGAAAGAACGTCTGAAAAACGTGCTTTCTTTTTTCGGCTACACGATTTTTCTCTATCATCTACTGTCCCCGCTTTGGGTTCACAGGCGCTTATTCGGCGCGCAGTGTATTCCGAATCGGCGGATAAGCAAAGGAATAACCACTGCCCCATTCTGTTTTTACAAACTGAATATCCGGTGCGGCCTTCTCCATCTTCTTGCGAAGATAGCTTATGTTAACCATAACAAGGTGGTTGTCGCACATGCCGTCGTCACCCCATACGAGAGAATAAATTCTCGTGAAAGGTACAATTACATTGGGCGTCTCGGCGAGGAGGCGCAGAATATCAAATTCGCGGTTGGTCAGATGTACAACGCGGTTGTTGAGCATGACTTCGCGTGACTTGAGATTGATGGACAGCGGAGGGAATTCCATAAGAAGTCCGTCTGATGTCATGTTGCGTCGGATATGCGCTGCAACACGTGCAGAAAGCTCCTGAAGGCTGTATGGCTTTGTCATGTAGTCATCGCCGCCGACCTTGAAGCCTGTAATCTTGTCTTCCAGCTGATCTCTGGCAGAGAGGAAGATAATGGGCGCTCTGCTGTAGGCTCTAAGCTTGACAGGCAGGTCATAGGCACTGCCGTCCGGAAGCATGATGTCCAGTACAATACAGTCATATGAGTTCGTTGCCACTTTCTCGAGCGTTTGTGAGATTGTCATTGCTACACTGACTTCATAGCCCTCATTGGACAAAAAAGTACGATTGACCTCAAGAATATCCGGATCATCATCAACCAGAAGAATACGATGTTTAGCCATATAATTACCACCCTTTATCTACAGGATTTAATATTCAGGAATTTTTTGGGAAATGAATATTATCTGTTTTTTTTTATTATATACCAACTTATCCGGCGTGAAAAGAAAGAATAACTATGCACAAGGGCGGATATCTTGAAAAATACGCGAAATCGTGATAATCTGATAAAAAACAAATGTTCTTTTTCGGGCGAGGGCTATACATGGAACGGAAAATTCTGCACGTCGATCAAAATTGCTTTTTCGCCTCAGTGGAGATGAAGAATAGTCCTGAACTTCGAAAAGTACCCATGGCTGTAGGCGGGGATCAGGAACAGCGCCACGGAATCATTCTGGCCAAAAATCCCCTCGCAGGTGCCTATGGAATCAAGACGGCCGAGCCGATCTGGCAGGCAAAGCAGAAATGCCCCGGCCTTGTCGTCGTGCCCGGCCATTATGATCAGTATTCCTACTATTCACGCAAGGCCTTTGAGATGTACTGCCAGTACACGGACCGCGTCGAGGCATACGGGCTCGACGAGTGCTGGCTCGACGTAACAGACATCAGCGGCACACCGCCTCTGCCCGAGCTCGCGGACGAGATCCGCAGCCGCATGAAAAATGAACTCGGGCTGACCTGCTCGGTAGGGGCCAGCTTTAACAAGGTTTTTGCCAAGCTCGGATCGGACTACAAGAAGCCCGATGCGACAACCGTGATTACACAGGATAATTTCAAGGACATCGTGTGGCCTCTTCCCGTGGGCGACCTTCTTTTCGCAGGCCGGTCCACACAAAAGCGTCTGGCACGGATCAACATCAAGACGATCGGCCAGCTTGCCGCCATATCCTATGAATTTATACGCAGCTACCTCGGCAAGAACGGCGAGGCCCTGTGGATCTATGCGAACGGCCTTGACCAGTCAGCCGTCAGCCTCTGTACCGACCAGCGCATCATCAAGTCGGTCGGCAACAGTGCAACTACAGCACGCGATATGAGCTGCGAGCAGGATGTCTGGAAGACCATCGTCACCCTGTCCGATCAGGTAGCCACGCGCCTTCGCCGCTACAAGCTGGTCGGCAACACCATACAGATACACGTCCGCAATTCCGAACTGCATGTGTACGAGAAGCAGCAGCACCTCGCTGCGCCGACCGATCTTGCCGATGAGATCTCCCGCGTGGCGATCGACCTTTTCCGGCGCAGTTACAGCTGGGACAAACCGGTCCGGAGCCTCGGCGTCCGTGCCGCCCAGGTAATGCCGGTCGATGCACGCCGGCAGATCTCACTATTTGATGCCAACTTCGAGACAGACGAAAAGCGAAATGTCGCTGCAGTCATCGACAACCTCCGCCTGCGCTTCGGCAAACAGGTTATCCTCCGCGGCGTTGAACTTTCATCAAAGGGCGATCTGCTTCCCGACGGCCAGATAGGCTGGAACAACGGCGGATTCGTTCAAGAACAACCCTAATAGCTTTTCACTTGTCTCAGGGCTAAAGCCCTTCGAAATACGTTCCAAGCTATCAGGGTTATTCTTCTGAAGCGAATCGACGTCAGGAATATGCGCTTTGCGCCGCGGAGGATTCGCTTCGCGATAAAGTCGATCAATAACCGGGGAATTATTATTCCTCCCATATTGGAGCCTATTTTGTAAATAAAAAGCGTTATTTTCATACTAGTCATGGTGGTTTTGTGCGTGATACAATTGCTAGTGGACGTTTGGCCGGAATGATATATGATTCGGTACTGACGCAAATAATTTTTTCAAAGGAGAACAGCGCTTATGTCATCTCCCAATGCTCTGAAGCAGCTTATCAATAACGGGGACCTCGATGAAAGAATTGCATCTGTGTATGGATGTGAACCGGAAAAGGTTACGGCATATGCCCTGCGATTTGCCGACGCTGTCGACCAGTTTGAAAAGAAGTATGGAGATGCCGGGGTATCTTTGTTTTCGGCTCCGGGCCGTACTGAAATCGGCGGTAACCATACAGATCACCAGCATGGTCATGTTTTGGCCGGAAGCGTTAATGTTGACACGATTGCTGTCGCCTCCAGGAATGGCACAAATACCATACGTATCATGTCTGAAGGACATGCTCCGGATGAGATTGATCTTGATGACCTGAGTATCAGGACGAGTGAATTTAACAGATCCAGTTCGCTGATCCGGGGAATTGCTGCCAGGTTCAAAGAACTCGGTTATCCTGTCGGCGGATTTGATGCATATACTACGTCCAATGTTCTTAAGGGCTCGGGCTTGTCCTCTTCGGCAGCTTTTGAAGTTCTTGTAGGTAATATTATCAATACTTTTTTTGCGGACGGCGGGCAGGATGCAATATCCATTGCGAAGATCGGGCAGTATGCTGAAAATGTATATTACGGCAAGCCCTGCGGTCTTATGGACCAGATGGCTTCTTCCGTCGGCGGTATCGTGACGATTGATTTTGCAAGTACGGAATCCCCGGTTGTCGAGAAAGTTGATTACGATTTCCGCAGCAGCGGCTTTTCGCTGTGTATTATTGACAGCGGCGCCGGACATGGCGACCTTACCGACGAGTATGCTGCGATCCCGCGTGAGATGAAGGCAGTCGCCGGAGTATTTAATAAAGATTTCCTGATTGATGTGAAGGAAGAGGACTTCTATGCGAATATTGCTGAAGTCCGTAAAGTCGCGGGAGACCGCGCCGTCCTTCGTGCCATGCATTTCTTTGCGGATGACAAACGCGTAGGCCGTCAGGTCGAAGCCCTTAAAGACGGTGATTTCGATCAGTTCCGTGATTTGATTATTGAATCAGGCAGATCTTCTGATATGTATCTACAGAATGTATTTGCAGCATCGAATCCCCAGGAGCAGTCGGTCTCGATCGTCCTTGCCCTGTGCGAGCGCATGCTGAAAGGCAAAGGCGCCTGGCGTGTTCATGGCGGCGGATTTGCCGGTACGATCCAGGCCTTTGTTCCCAATGCGATGGTTGACGAAGTGAAGACGACCATGGAGAAAGCTATTTCATCGGGTGCCTGCCATGTAATGAATATCCGCCCGGTCGGCGGAACGTGCGTGTGGCAGTAATTTTTACTCAGCCAGGAACTTTATGACATCTTCCTCTTTTTCGAAAAGCAGACAGCCTCCGGTGTGTTCTCCAATGAGCATGCCGGAGGTTTTTAATTTCACGAAAAGTCTCGAATCCAGTGCCTCGAGCAGGCTGTGATCCCTGACGCTGATATCGGAATAGGGTGAGAACGGGCAGGGTTCAGCCCCGCCGTCAGCGTTGATATGGAAAAATCCCCTGCCTGCAGCGAGACATCCGCCGGTATGCTTCTCATCCCCGGGGAAGGAGATAAATATGATGTCCGGGAAATCGGTGCGCAGAAGGTTCTGACGGTTCTCGAGAAGCCTGCGTTCCGGATCTCCCGGTGCCTGGCCCCGTGTGTCGGCCGTAACCGGTACATATTCAATAAAAAATACGATTTTGCAGCCGGCCGCTGACAGTTCTGCTATAAAGGCCGGGTCTGTAATGGCATCGATGTTACCAACGGTTACGGTTATGGATACCCCGTACAGGATTCCGCCTGCCTGCAGACGGTCCATCACACCGGTCAGCCGGTCGTAGATGCCAGGCCCGCGGCGCGCATCAGTCTGTTCGCGGCTGCCTTCCATGCTGAGGATCGGTATGATATTTCTGTGTCTGTCAAAGGTGCGAAGGTAATCGTCACCGATCATGGTGCCGTTAGTGAATGTCGGGAAGATGATCTCGGGGTATCGGGCGGCTGCATCAATCACGTCTTTTCGTAACAGCGGTTCTCCGCCGGCAAGCAGAATGAAGGAGACACCGATATCCCGTGCTTCTGCAAAGATTTCGCTCCATTTTGAGGCCGGCAGATTGTCCCGGGCAGCATTATCGCCGCAGCTCTGGTTCGCCCGCGCATAACAGCCCGTGCAAAAAAGATTGCATTGTGTGGATATACTGGCAATGAGAAATGCAGGGATATGGCGGCCGTTGTTCTCATGGCGCATCCGGGTCTTTTCGGCTTTGCGCGCCGCAGCGGAAAACTTGAGAATATATGCTGTTTCCCTGGGATTCTTTATGGAGGCGCGCAGCGCATCGGCGGCAAGTCTCGCGACAGCCCGGCTCAGGTATTGTGCAACATCAAAGGTACTGCTCATATCAGGCTCCCTGGATATTATCCGGTGTGTTGTAAATATCAAGTGCATCTTACAAGAGGGGGCGATATGTGTCAAATGGAGCGAAAAGACTCCCGGTGCGAAAAATTTGATCGTTACACCTTTACAACGTAACAATGTTTTGTTACACTACAAGTACAGGAGGTAAATAGTATGGAAAACGAAGAACTCATTTCAAAAAAAGATTTGTTGGAACTGACCGGCATCTCCTACGGGCAGCTCTACCGCTGGAAGCGCAAGGGACTGATTCCTGAGGACTGGTTTGTCAGAAAGTCCTCATATACGGGCCAGGAGACCTTTTTCCCCAGGGGAAAAGTGCTGCACCGCATAGAGAAGATTAAAAATATGAAGGACGATATCTCACTGGATGATCTGGCGGATGTATTTTCACCTGAACAGGATCAGATGGGGCTTAAGCCTGAAGAAGTAACACAGCGCAACATTGTTTCGGAGAGTGTGCTGAAGATGTACATGAATTTCCGCGGAACGGATGATCTGCTTGACTTCAACGACATCCTCTCGGCCTATATATTAAATAAGCTCATTATGGCCGGGGATATCAGCCTTGAAGAAGGAAACCTGCTGCTGCAAGTCCTGCAGGAGGCCAGAATTACCTTTGGCGGAGAGCCTGGTGAAGTCTTTTTGATCAGAAAGCTCGGCGTATTCAGCTGCTTTGCGGTCAGCCCGACAGGAAAGTTCTGCATGGATAAAGCGGCACGGCTGGTTGCCAGAATCAACACATCGGCGATTATTGAAGAACTGAAATGCAAAATGATTTGAGGAGGAACTGAAAAATGGACAATACAATGAAAGGTGATTTGAAAATTGACGGATCCGGCTCTGCACCCGGAGGTGAATATAACATTGTCCGTATCAATGGTGCCGGAAGGATTATGGGAGATATTGCCTGCCGTGATTTCCGGATCAATGGCACCGGTAATGTTGACGGCAATCTTGATACTGTCGAGGGCAAGATCAATGGATCCGGTACGGTTGACGGGAACATCAAAGCGCAGCAGCTCAAAATAACCGGCACGGGACAGGTAAGGGGCACAATCAGCGGAGGGACACTCATCGTTTCCGGGTCCGTGACTGTCGGAGAGAATCTGGATGTTCAGAAAGTGAAGATAGAAGGGTCCGCCAAAATTGCCCATGACTGCAATGCCGAGGATTTTCATTCGGACGGTACATTTGAAATCAGCGGTCTGCTCAACGCCGATGTAGTCAACATCAGGCTGTACCATTCCAAGAGCCGCGCCAAAGAGATCGGAGGCGGTACAATCAATGTCACGTCAGGCTCAACAGCCGGCTTCAATGTGCTGAAAACCATCTTTACCCTTGGCACATATAACCCGATCCTGGAGGCTGATTCTATTGAAGGCGACGTGATTGTGCTGGAAAACACTACTGCCCAGGTGGTGCGTGGAACGAATGTCACAATCGGGAAGGGCTGTAATATCGGACTTGTCGAATATAAAGGCGTGTTCATTAAGACCGGAGACGCGAAAGTGAATGAAGAAAAGAAGATCTGATTTTCAGGTATCGACTGCACTTGCTGTGTACAGGACGGATATGTTGATCTTTGTCCCGATTTTACATAAAAATGATTGACGAAGCCTTCTGATATGGCAACAATGAAAGATAAGAGTGTAGAATTCTACACTCTTATTTTTATATTGCGGGAGGATGTGCGAATATGCGTTTGTTAGTGATCGGAGCTGTTGCAGCCGGCACTTCTGCAGCAGCCAAAGCCAGAAGAAATGCCGAGGATGCAGATATTGTCATTTACGAAAAGGACACTTATATTTCTTACTCCGGCTGCGGTATGCCCTATTTTCTGGGCGGTGAAGTCGAGAAGGCGGAGGATCTGACACCCAGGGATCCGGCATTTTTTAAGAGTAAATATAATATAGATATTTTCACGCGGCATGAGATACTTGCCGTTCATCCTCAGGAAAAGACCCTGGAAGTCAGGAATCTTGATACGGGTGATATGTTTACGGACTGGTATGACACACTGATCCTTGCAACCGGAGCACGGTCGATTATGCCTCCCATCCCGGGGGCTGACGCGGGTCATGTTTTTGCACTCAGAAATATCAGCGACATGCTGCGGATCCATGCATTCCTGGCTGCGAAAACACCCGGGAACGTGCTGATTGTCGGCTCGGGCTTCATCGGCCTTGAGCTCTGCGAGAATCTCACGGCACGCGGCATCGAAGTGACGCTTGTCGAAAAGCTTGATCAGGTCTCTCCCGGGATTGACCCGGATATGGCCGTCTATGTGAGGCAGCGTCTCGAAAGCAGGCATGTCAAAGTTCTGACGTCGTCTGAAGTCAAAGAAATTGATGCTGACCATGTGACTCTCTCGGACGGTACCCGTCTCGGTGCCGATCTTGTGATTCTGTCTGTCGGAGTACGCCCTGAGGTTACCATTGCCCAAAATGCCGGACTGGAACTGGGCATATCCGGCGCAATAAAGGTCGACACATACATGCGGACATCTGACGCAAATATATATGCATGCGGAGACTGCATTGAGCAGTTCAGCCTTGTCACGCGCAAGCCTTTCTGGCGTCCACTCGGTTCGACTGCCAACAAGACCGGGCGCATCGCCGGCGAGAATGTGTCGGGAGGCTCCATCGAATTCCGCGGGATCCTCGGTACAGGGATATACCGCATCTTCGGATTGGCCGTTGCAAGGACGGGCCTTTCAGAAAAAGAAGCAGCAGCTGAAGGTTATGATTATGAAGTCTCCCACAATATCAAACCCTCCAGACCTGAGTATATGGGGGGGAAAGAGCTGGTCATCAAAGCAGTCGCGGACAGAAAAGACGGACGTATTCTCGGCGTACAGATCATCGGGGAAGACGGTGTCGACAAGCGGATTGATGTATTTGTAACGGCAATCACTTTCGGTGCGAAGGCAGAGGATCTATTCCATCTTGATCTGGCCTATGCACCGCCGTTTTCGACGACCAAGGATCCGGTGATGTATACCGGAATGATTCTTGATAATGCGATCAGCAAGGGACGCCGCCTTGTCACAGCTGCAGCTCTCGAAAAGCTGCAGAAGGACGGCAGGAAGATCCAGCTCATCGATGCCCGTGCGGAGCAGCAGTACCGTAAGAAGCATATTCCGGGTGCTGAGAACATTCCGCAGGAGAAGCTGCGCGATGCCGCCGATGGTCTTGATCCGGAGGCTGTCACGGTGACTTACTGCAACAAAGGCGTGACGGGTAATGCAGCCCAGAATATCCTGATTAACCGCGGTTTCCGTGAGGTGTACAATCTCTCGGGAGGCAACAAAACATATGAGCAGCATTGTGAGGAGAAATCTGAAAAGTAGTAAAGTATCTTTATTGTGAGCAGCGACGGTAAGGAGTAAGATAATAAATAGATCTAATTATTTTGATGTTTCTGACAGGTATATTAGGTATTACTTGAAAGAAGGAATATTGTAATGATGATTTATTTGCGTAAACTTGCTCTTTGCCTGGCTGTATCCATTGGAATCGTACTAGGTATGACGGCATGTCAGACAAAGAATCCGCCTGTAACTGACATAACAGACACAGCTATATCAACTTCCTCTGAAGAGACGGGCGCAACAACCACTGCTATAACCGTACCTGAGACCACGGTACCTGAAACGACTGCGCCGACAACGGCTGATACAACGGCGGGAAGCACGGATACTCCTGAATTTCCGACCGTTTTTCCGCTTTTAGACAGCTCAACAGCGCGTATACCGATTACCGAAGCCCTTTATGAATATTTTGTCGGTGAATTCGGCCTTGCGGGTCCCAAGCCCATCTGCTCGAAAACGCACGGCGCATGGCTCAACCTGATAGACGATACCGTGGATATGATTTTGTGTATAGCCCCGACCGATGAGGAGCAGGCATACATGAACGAAAAAGAGGTTGACGTCGAGATGCGTCTCTATGGCTGTGACGGCCTGGTATTCCTGGGCAATTCGGCAAATCCTGTAAAGAACTTAACACAGGACCAGATCAAAGGTATCTACCGGGGCGAAATCACCAATTGGAGCGAGCTTGGCGGACCCAGCGCAAAAATTAACGCTTATTACCGGGATGACCAGTCGGGCAGCCAGCGTTTCTTTGAAGACCTCGTATGGAAAGATGAGGAGATCCCTGATTTCGGAGCGCTTGGCCTGTATATTGAAGATGACATGAGTGATATTACGATGACGGTCATAGATGATCCGTTTGCGATTGGCTTCAACATCATGTCATATATCAATCTGGAATTCAGTGATCCGAACCTTATGCTTTTTTCCGTGGACGATGTTGCGCCGAGCACGCCGACGCTGGCGGATGCAAGTTATCCTTACATTACGCAGGCTTACATCATCATCCGTGCTGATGAACCGGCGGACAGTCCCGCACGATGGCTTTTCAACTGGTTCGGATGTGATAAGAGCCGCGATATTCTCCAGAAGAACAGCAGCCTCTCCGTGATCTTTTCGGAACCGATTCTGCTCAAGCATGAATGACGATTCCTGTCAGCATAGGAAATGATATATAATGTGTGTATTTTCCGAAAACGACGACAATGAGACTTCAAAGTCCGATAACATAACCTGAAGACTTGTATGGCCGGAAGCATAACGAGGAGACTTGAATGAATTTAGCAAAAGTAACTCTGAAAAAAGAAGAGGGAAGAACTTTGCGTGCCGGCGGTGCGTGGGTTTTTGATAATGAGATAGACAAAATTGACGGTGAATTCGTCAACGGTGACCTGGTTAAGGTTCATGCGTTTAATGACTATTGCCTTGGCACCGGTTTTATTAACACAAGATCCAGGATCACGATCCGTATGATGAGCCGTTCCGGTGAACGTGAAATTGATGATGCTTTCATCAGGGAGCGTGTAAAAGCCTGCGTCGAGTATCGAAAGCACACGATCGACATGTCAAGCTGTCGGCTTGTGTTCGGCGAAGCTGATTTTTTGCCCGGACTTGTCGTGGATAAGTTTGCCGATGTGCTGGTCGTCCAGTCACTCGCTCTCGGGATTGACCGTTATAAGATTCAGATTATTGATTACCTGAAGGAATTTCTGGCTGAAGAGGGGATGCCGGTCCGCGGTGTATATGAGCGCAGTGATGCCTCTGTCAGAGACCATGAAGGTATGGACCGTTTCAAGGGTTTTATCGGCGAGCCTTTTGATACCAAAGTGGTCATCGTTGAGAACGGAGTCAAGTATTTTGTCGATGTCAAAGAAGGGCAGAAGACAGGATTTTTCCTCGACCAGAAGATGAACCGCGCCGCCATCAAGCCCCTTTGCAAAGATGCAAAAGTACTTGACTGCTTTACCCATACTGGTTCTTTCGCATTGAATGCCGGTCTGGCAGGCGCCCAAAGCGTCCTCGGCGTAGACGCTTCCGAAGTTGGAATTTTGCAGGCCCGTGAGAATGCCGCCCTTAACGGCCTCGAAGATGTCGTAACGTTCGCCTGCGAAGATGTGTTTGAGCTTCTCCCGAAACTCGAAAGGGATATGGAGAAGTTTGATATGGTTATTCTGGATCCGCCTGCGTTTGCAAAGACAAGGACATCGATCAAGAATGCCCGGAAAGGCTATAAGGAGATCAACCTGCGCGCCCTTAAGCTGATTAAGGACGGCGGCTTTTTAGCAACCTGTTCCTGTTCCCACTTCATGACGCCCGAAATGTTTACCGAGACGATCGCTATGGCTGCCAGGGATGCACACAAACGCATCCGCCAGGTTGAGTACCGCACGCAGGCTGCCGATCATCCGATCCTATGGGCTGCACAGGAGTCCTATTATCTTAAGTTTTATATCCTTCAGGTAAGTGACGAGAAGTGATACAAATAAACCGTAAGGAGTATCCAATATGACAGAAAACTTGAACAGCATGGATGCAGCGCTTTTTCCGCATCTGATCCTGGCCAGCCAGTCCCCAAGAAGAGGGGAGCTCCTTGCCCTCACCGGTCTGTCGTTTACATCGCAGGCTGCTGACATTGATGAAGATGCATTGACCAGGGCGACGGCGGAGCAGTTCGCAGACCAGCCCTTCCGCATCCGCGCCGAATACACGGTCATGAATCTGGCAGAGGGCAAAGCCCGCAAAGTACTTGCGGACAATCCGGACGCCGTAGTTATCGGGTCCGACACGGTGGTTACGATCGACGATCTTGTTCTTGGGAAGCCTACCTCTCCCGAAAACGCGCTCGAGATGCTTCAGCAGCTTTCCGGACGTGAACACTGTGTATATACTGGTGTCAGCATCATGAGCCGCCGGAAAGTGGAGACATTCTTTACGGTAACGCGCGTAGAATTCTATCCGTGGAGCCGGTCGCAGGAAGAACTTGCCATGAGATACATTGCCACAGGCTCTCCTCTGGATAAAGCCGGAGCTTATGGAATACAGGATCTCGGCGCACTTTTTATCAGGGGAATCGAGGGTGATTACTACACGGTCATGGGCTTTCCGATTGCTGAAGTATATCGGCGGCTTAAGGCTTTTCAGGACTGAGACATGTATAATCAATCACTTGGCACGCAATAAATGAATTTATAGCATTTTCTGCAGGGAGGCAAACATGGTAGGAACGCTTGTCATTTATGAGAGTATTCACGGATTCACAACGAGGATCGCCAACAGTCTTGCCCTGATTCTCGGACCTGCGCGCTGCTGCCGTACGGCCGAATTTCAAGGGGATCATGACGCCTACGACACGGTAGTCATTTGTGCCCCTGTCTACTCTGATATCATTGACGGGCCGATTCGTACTTTTGTATCGGATAATGCAGACTGGCTGACCACCAAAAAAGTGGTTCTTGTCTGTACCTGCCTGGTGGAAAGCCGGGCCAATGAGTATCTGCTGCCGCTAAGTGCCGTCCTCGGCAAAAGCGTTGTCCTGCAGGCTGCCCTCGGCGGCGAACTGATCCTGCATCAGCTCAGCAATTCTGACAGGGATACTTTCCATCAGTTCTGCGGAATATCAGGTGTTGGTTTCCGGGATTACAACTTATATAAGAAGCACCAGTTCGTCAACCTGGTCCGGGACATTCACAGAATCCAGGGGCAGGGCAGGAAGACGATGGAAAAACCGCTGCTCAGCCAGCATATCGATGCATTCTTAAGCAGTCACAATACATGTACACTGGCTACCGGTTATGATGAAAATATCCGGGCAACACCTATGGAATATACATATATGAACAAGCACATTTATTTCCTGAGTGAGGGCGGCGAAAAATTCTCCAACCTCCTCATCAACCCGCATGTATCCGTGTGCGTTTACGACTCCTACAAGAACAGGGAGGAGCTTGCCGGGATGCAGATAACAGGCATTGCCCAATGTGTACAGCTAAACTGTGAGGAGTATTTTTCCGTTGTGAATCATCAGGAAATAAAATACGAGAAGATTGCAGCGCTTCCGTTTACGATGCATCTTATCAAGATTAATATCGATAAAATCGAGTTCTTATCGGCGGAATTTAAAAAACTAGGGTTTGACATCAAGCAGACATTTCTGTATAAGTGATTTTGACCGTAAGCATTTAAGAGGCTGAAAAGGCCGGATCTGATGGGTTTGTAACAATGTTACAGGCCTATTTGACTCTTAATATCTTCCTTACGATACCGACAACCGGCTTATAGAACACACCTTCCATCTCACGGCTGACATTTTTGAGCTCTGCACGGATGGCTATCCTCTGCGGGCAGTGGCTTTCACAGGCGCCGCACTGCGTGCACTGTGATGCGTTGGCCGGTCTGACCGACATGACGCCCATATTCTGCATATAGCGGAACCGCGCAGACTTGTCGTTCATCAGGTATTTGTCGTTGTAGCACGAGAAACAGCCGGGGATGTCAACACCGAACGGACAGGGCATGCAGTAGCCGCAGGCCGTGCACGGGATCTTTGTTTTCGCGAGCATCTCGGACTTAACCTTGTCGAATACAGCCAGCTCCGTGTCAGTCAGGGAGCCGGGCATTGCAGTCTCGGCAATCCGGATATTTTCGCTCATCTGTTCCTCATCACTCATGCCGGATAGGACAACATTGACTTCAGGATGATTCCATACCCAGCGAAGCGCCCATTCTGCGGGTGTGCGTGTCGGGTCAGCTGCTGCAAACGCCTTCGTAACCTGCTCGGGAAGATGTGTGACGAGCTTGCCGCCGCGAAGTGGTTCCATCACGATAACCGGAATTCCCAGGTCATATGCCAGAAGGAGACCGTCCTTAGTCGCCTGGTTGTTCTCATCGAGGTAGTTGTACTGAATCTGGCAGAAATCCCAGGGGTACGCACGCAGGATGGCTTCGAAGTCGGCCTTCGATCCATGAAAAGAAAACCCGAGATTGCGGATTGTGCCCCTGGACTTCATCTCTTCAAGCCAGGTCAGGACACCGAGCCCCGCTAAACGGTCAAACATCGGTTTGTCCGTCAGCATATGGAGCAGGTAATAATCAATGTAATCGGTCTGCAGTCTTTCGAGCTGCACCGACAGTATTTTCTGAGCAGAGGATAGCTTACTAACCATAAAAGGGGGGAGCTTAGTCGCGATCTTCGCCCGCTCCCGATACCCGCCCGCCAGCGCTTTTCCCAGGAGGATCTCACTCTTGCCGGCCTGATAGATATAAGCTGTATCGAAGTAATTTACGCCCTTCTCAATGGCGTCATGAATCATGCTGATAGATCGAGGCTCATCTATGTTTGTGCCCTTGACGGGAAGCCGCATACATCCGAATCCTAATATTGATAGTACATCGCCGTTTCTACTGTTTGTTCTTGTCTGCATTATGCTTTGCTCCCTGTAAATACTTTGACCATGCATTCATAACCTTCCGGCGCCGTGTTCTTCTGAAAAACAAAATCTACGGTCTTGCCGAGGTGGTCGAGGGACAGCCACAAGTGGCACAGGGCAATACCGATATCAATCTGATTCATGCGGTCATATAGCGGAGCCTTCAGGACGCCGGGCATCTCACGCCGGACTTCAATCTCGTCGACTGTGCCGCTGAAAAGCCAGGGCTGTGAATTGCTGGCCGAAGGGGAGAGGCGGACCGGCTCAAGAAGCTCGTCAGCGCCTTCAATCGTAGAGATGGCGGACATGCTTTTGCGGATAAATACGGCGGTATCTGTTCTGTGAAGAAGCTCATCCGTATTGCCGAATGCAATCATAATAATAAACTCCATATCGCCGATCGGAAGCATAACCTGCTTTGATGGTTTGGCCATGCCAAGCCAGCAGGTGCCGATACCTTTGGCAGACAGATACAGGTCAACCTGCTGCAGAAGAAAACCGGCATTCATGAGGTAATTCTCTTTCTTTTCGGAGTACAGGCATATATAATGCGGTGCCTTTATCGGCAGCAAATTCTTAACGTCTCCGTGAGCCAGATAGGTGCACATATATTGGATATCCGGGTCCAGCACCTTGACCTGACTTACAAAATTCTTCAGATCATCGAGGTCTGTATCGGGAAGCGGAGTCATATCGTATTTACGTATGGACTTACGCTTGAAAATGGTCTCATATAATTCTTTATTATCCATGATTTTTGCCCTCCTTTGACTCGGAAAATCCGGAGCATCTCTTTTTAGTATACCTATAATATGCTGAAAATGCATTCTTTTTCACAGGTCACTGACAGGGGAATTCAAAGCTAAAAAATATAAATCTTTGTTGATATTAGCGAAGCAAAAGACTACCATGGAAATAGCAGATTACAGGCTTACGGCATATAAGGCAATCGATAGTATAAGCAACCTGAGGAGGTGTATACCAAATGTTGGGAGATACCTGCGGGAAACCGCTTCCAAATAACCGAAAATCAACTATTTACAGCCGTTCCGGGCGTACCGTCCTTGAGAAAATCCTCATTGCAGCCGCTGCTTTTCTTTTGATTATGTGTGTGTTCTTTGCCGTACTGTATTTTGCGGGCAGGAAAGCTGCCTATCAGCTTCCGATACTGACAACAGTCGGTACACAAGAGGACACGGCGGCAGATTCATCCGGGGAAACGGACGCGGAGACTACTTCTGCATCGACAGATTCTGACGCGACAGAATCAGCTGCGGTCACTTCGGCTGATACGACTGCGGCGGCAACCGCAACACCGGCTGCAACAGTTACTCCGGCGGTTACTACGGCATCGACTGCAGCACCTTCGGTCGTAAATACGGCCAACATGTACTCGAGCTATGCATTTATGAAGTCTTTTGATCCGATAACCGGATGGGCCGGGTTTGATTATTTTGACATGCTTTGCGGCGCTGCCGCTGTTAACTGGCTCGTTGCAAATGAAGGATACACACAGGCGGATGCCCAGGCTCTGGTAGATGACTTTGCAGACAGCGAGTTCATCACCAAAAACGTTAATCCGCAGCTTCGGACTGCCGATATGAATACTGCAGCAATAACCATGATGTATCATCCTGACGGTACACAGGTTGACGATGCCACCCCCGTGTCCCTGACGTACAATGAGTTCAAGACTCTTTACGCTTCCTATCCTGATAAAGTACTCAATTCATTTTTTTATTATGTTACGGTTGAGGGCGGCGTCATAACGCAGGTTGATCAGGTATACTGGCCGTAGTGATCAGGTAACCAGTATCTCGAATGAATAAACCGATGAAAATACAGGGGAATAATAATGAGAAAAACGGGTTCAATCATCTCGGCTTTATTAAGTCTGGCCATCATTTTTTCTGCCATAGGATTTGTTCCGTCGACCGCCGCAGCTGCTGATATTACTCTTGTCAGGACAGGTACTGCTCCAGGAGAATCGGGACAAAGTGATGAAGGCAATCCTTTTGCACAGGATGACCTGGCACGGGCTGCACGGAATCAGTCCGCGCGCGCTGATCAGGCACTCGCTGCGGCTCCCGGCCAGAACGGTCAGTCAGCTGCTGTAAGTCCGGGGGCGCAGGCAGACGCTCCGGCTGGTAAAACGTATGTCATCCGATTCAAAGCAAGCTGTTCGCTGCAGACAATGAGTGACCTTCTGGCCAATGAAGATTATAAGCTGATCGGTTACAGCGAAAACCGGCTAGTCAGACTTACAACCGCAGACCTGGAAGCATTTAAACAAAAAGCAAATGACTATTTGGAATATACCGAAGAGAATCAGGTCTGCTACTCACTGAAGTCTGCCAATGACTCGTACTTTGGGAATCAGTGGGCGTTGGATGCGCTGAATACGCAGGCAGCCTGGGATATTACGACAGGCTCCCCGACGGTTCTTATCGCAGTCATTGATTCCGGAATTATGCGTGATCATCCGGATTTAAATGATGCTGACATCCGAAATGGCTGGGATTATTTAGCCGGTGATATCTGCCGCTTTGACTATTTCGGCCATGGAACGGAAGTCACCGGTATCATTGCTGCTGAGACCAACAACAGTGACGGCATATCCGGAATGTGTTGGAATGCCGCCGTTATTCCTTATCTTGTGCTGAATAATGAAGGTGTAGGGTCTTCGATAGATATTACGAGTGCCATATATGATGCGGCTGATACCGGCTGCAAGGTAATCAATCTGAGCCTTGGCGGCCCGTCATTTTCAACAGCTCAAAACGAAGCCATCCAGTATGCTTATGGAAAAGGCTGCATCGTTGTAGCCGCTTCGGGCAATAATTCCGGCTCGTCCTACAGTTACCCGGCTTCCTATGATCACGTCATATCTGTCGGATCGATCAACAGCTCATTAATCAAATCAGACTTCTCCCAATACAACGACAGGGTTGACGTTTGTGCTCCCGGTGAAGACATTATTACGACGAGCCTCGACGGCTATAGTTCGGTATGCGGCACATCATTTTCTTCCCCCTATGTTGCCGGTATAGCGGTACTTGCCGTATCGATGAATCCCAATCTCACATATGACGGCTTCCTCAATTTAATACAACTCTCAAGTACAGACCTCGGTTCTGCCGGATATGACCCTCTGTATGGTTATGGTCTGATTGATATTGAGAAAATGCTGACCATAACCCCCGCTTCCGTTACCGGCCTCAAAGCAGTATCAACCGGAAGTACAAGTGCCAGACTGACCTGGACTTCCGTAGGAAACGCGGAAGGGTATTCCATATACCGTTCTACATCAGCGACGGGCAGCTATTCTGCCGTCGCAGCAACAACATCAACCAGCTATACCAATACCGGACTGACCAAAGGAAGGACTTATTTCTACAAGGTAAAAGCCTATATATCCGTCGGAACAAATAAAATTTACAGCGCCCCGTCTCCCTATGTAAGCTGCCGGATCCAGCCAAACCCACCCTCCAACTTTAAGGCATCGGCAACTTCCTCAGGCAATATCAGCCTCACATGGACCGCGGTATCAGGGGCAAGCGGGTATGGCGTGTTTCGTTCAGCAACTTCCGGCGGGACTTATACTCTGATAAAAAATGTAACCTCACCCGGCTATTCCGATACAGGATTAACGGCAGGAAGCAAATACTACTATAAAGTAAAAAGCTATTGGGCAGTCGGCAGTGACAAAATCTACAGTGCGGCAACCTTGTCGGCAAACGCACAGACCCCGCCGGTCCTGAAGGCCGTGTCTTCGTCTTCCTCGAGTTTTGCTTTGTCATGGACTGCCTCTTCGGGTGCAGCGGGATATGCACTTTTCACATCATCGACTGCGAGCGGGACCTACGCGTATTTCAAAACAGTATCGGCAACAAGCGTGACACTAACCGGCCTTTCCGCTGACAGCGCACATTATTACAAAGTCAAGGCATACACGATGTCCGGCTCTACAAAAGTATATGGTGTTGGCAGTGCTGCAGCAGGCGGGTATACAAAACTCGATGCCCCGACCGGACTCACTGCATCGGGAGTAGACGGAAGTGCCAACCTGTCATGGAATGCAGCTGCAGGTGCTTCCGGTTATGCAGTATATTGGTCGGAAGCTGCCGCCGGAACCTACACGAAAATAGGAACAACATCGTCACTAAACTACTCGAATCCGATAAGTACTCCCGCCAAGCCGGGATTTTACAAAGTAAAAGCCTACCGAATCGTAACCGACAGTAAGACATATAGCGCAGGATCAATTTATACGGGTGTTGTAGTCTGATGGTTTGCATCAGCTTGCTGAAATTATAAGTAATAGCCCGTAGGTGTTTTTAAATTTGATGAGCAATGAGTTTGTTGAATGTGATCAACAAACTCATTGCTCTTTGCACGTTTGTTGAATATACTCTTGTTATAGATTGATCGTGGGGTGGAGAAATGATTAAGCGCGAGCGTTATATGCAGAAATTGAGAACCTACCGAAACAAGCCGCTTATTAAAGTTCTAACCGGATTGCGCCGTGCCGGGAAATCCAGTTTGCTTGTCCTTCTTCAAGAGGAGCTATTAGCAAGCGGTATTAAACAAGAGCAGATTATTTCGATCAATTTTGACAACATGGACTTTTTTGATTTACGTGATGCGCGTGCTTTACACGCCTACCTGAAAAATAAGATGGTAAATTGGGACTTCTTTTACGTTTTGATTGATGAGGTTCAGGAGTGTAAGGGCTGGGAGCAGGTCGTCAATTCACTTCTGAGTGAGGGGAAGAGCGATCTTTATATTACCGGTTCCAATTCGCAAATGCTTTCCTCAGACTTGGCCACCTATATTGCCGGCCGGTACATCGAAATTCCGGTTTCAACCTTGTCTTTTGCAGAGGCCCTTGATTTTCGCCGGGTTTATTCTAATATGCCCGTTACTAATATGACTGATGAAATTAACCGCTATATTCGGACTGGCGGTTTTCCTTCTGTTTATTCGGGTAATTACAGTTATGAGGACATTTATCAAATCGTGAAAGACATCTATTCTTCGGCTGTGTTAAGAGATGTCGTGCAAAGAATGAACATTCGAAGTGTAGATCTGTTAGAACGTGTTTTACATTTCGTTTTCGACAATATCGGAAATATTTTTTCCTCACGAAATATCTCTGCCTATTTCATCAGCCAGCAGAGAAAAGTCGATCAAAGCACAATCTTTCACTATCTGAACGCTTTGTCCGATGCCTTTATCATCAACCGTATCCAGAGATATGATATCCGGGGTAAAGAGATTCTCCAGACGAACGAGAAATACTATCTCGGCGATATCTCTCTGGCTTACGCGGCGTTTGGCTACAAGGACAGGTTGATCTCCGGTATACTCGAAAATATTGTCTTACTGGAATTGCAGCGGAGAGGGTATGATGTTTTTGTTGGCAAATCGGGCGATAAGGAGATTGATTTTATCGCAGAAAGGCAGAACCAGAAACTATATGTTCAGGTGGCTTACAAGATCGTTGATTCAGAAGATACCGTAACAAGAGAGTTTGCACCACTATTAGCGCTAAAAGACCAATATCCCAAATACGTCGTAACATTGGATGATTTCTGGCAGGATAATGTTGAGGGCGTCAAACATATCTATCTGCCCGACTTTCTCCTTATGGATACATACTAAATATACATACTGTTCAAATAAGGGCTGATTAGACAGAAAACCGAAAGCTGAAAAACACTGCGAATAGGTGATTTCAAGTGATTTCAGATGATCTCGGGTTTTTGAGAACGCTGCTTCTGACGAGACTATTTATTCGAAATTGCACCGGTATCGAACGGTTTGACACCCGTTAACCATCCCTGGGCCTCCCAGTGTTTTCTGTCGGTTGGATTCCAGTCATTTTTCTTTTGCATGCCGGCCATCATCTTGAAAAATATGCTTCTGAATACAGGATTAGGAAGTTTGTGATTGTTTAGAACTGCCCGGGTAATCCGCGCACCAAGTATTTTGGTTTCGCGATTCATTTTAGTCTTTTTATTCTCGGAAACATCACTCCACTTCATCGCTGAGACCGGAAATTTATAGGAATACACTTTTTTTATTCCCCAGAACTTCAGGCTATTTCTCATGGTATTTGTGGTGTGTCCAAGACCGGCACCGGCTGTGGTTGAGATGGTCAGGCCGACTTTATGAAACATTTGCGGATTGGGTCTGTGACTCATCCACATAAAGCAAAGATGGTCCAAAAGCGCTTTCATTTGTCCGGAAACATCCATTCCATAAACAGGCGAAGTAAGAATTAAAAGATCCGACTGGATGATGGCAGCCACGATCGGCGCTATGTATTTAGCATGCGGGCAGGTTTCTTCTCCATTATAGAAGCAGGAAAAGCAGCCTGTACAAAAGTGTGGCATGTCCTTTGGTAAAAAGAATTCTAGTAACTCAACCTTTTCTGATTTCTCAATCTCCTGTCGGATCAGATCCATGCAATTCCATGTGCTGCCGTGCCGCATACTACCATTCAAGACTGTAATTTTCATGTGTTTAGCCTTCCTTATCTTGCTTTTTTCCGTACATTTTATTAAAGTGGGCAATGTGCCTTAAGAAAAGGGCTTTTCCTTGCTTTATGCTTTCAGCATCTTTGTCATATTTATAGAACATCAGAAATATCGGGGAAAAGAATTCAAGAGCAAGAACGTATGGATCCGTTTTGATGAAACTCCCTGCATCCATCAACCCTTCAAAAAGTGTTGCCTGAAATTCAAGGCTTTCTTCAAAAGAAACCTTTCGGAATAAATCAGCAAGATGCTCACTTCTGTATTGTTCAATTGTTAATATTTTTCGAAATTTAACGTTAATCTCATCTGACATATAATAATCGAACAACATCCCTGCAATTTCAGCAAATTTTTCATTGGTCATTTCTTTGTACATATTGACCGTCCTGGCATCCGGCACAATTTGTTTATCGTCACCGGTTAGCTGAATCCGGCTGAAAATGTCTGCCCATCGCCCCGAATACTCATTGAGAATTGAGTCAAAGATGTCTTGCTTATTCTTGAAGTGATTATATAAAGAGGACTCTTTAACCCCCACAGCATACGCAATTTCCCGAACAGTAACTGGATCGTATCCTTTTATTGAGAATAAATTTAATGCCTCGGTAAGAATTTTTTCTCTTGTTGTCATTATAATTCCTCCTACAGCATAGCGATTCTGGATATTTCAATTGTAATTACCTTTATGACAAAGAGCACAGCAATAATGAAATAGCAAATTTTTCGAAATTCCTGTTTTCGTACAAAAATGGCGACTAATCCAGTGAGAAAAATCAAGCCGCCTGCAACTGAGCATACCAGCGATTGCATGCTTTCCGGGACAAACAATGCAGCTTCTGTCATGTATGCGTCCCGGATTGCAGAGAGCCCGCTTATTGCCGTGCCAATCAAAATAAACAATAAAATATGCCAGCCCCAATGTCGAATTTTTTTTTGGTTATTAAAAGAAATGATTATAAACACCAGCATGATTACGACAAAAACAGTGGTTAAGATTGAGAATAGATTTCCAAAATATAAGTTGAACACAAATTTCGCCTCCAAACTAACAGTTGTTAGTGACAATATAACTAACAACTGTTAGTCTGTCAATAGTCTAATAAAATTTGATAATAGGATTTTATTAAAATCTATTTCATATTTGACAATAAAACAGATTAAAAATATACAGTACCGGATTTAGACTGCCCATTGCGCCTGATATATAATTAAGCTATTACATGAACCATCAAAAGAGTGTAAAATTTTTTCGTGGCTTGTGAAGTGGGAATCGAGGCGTATTTTGAATATAAGGCATCAGAAAATGTCCATTCGGCAAAAGGTGCTGCTCGGAATTCTGAGCATTTCTGTTATTGCCATTTGTATCGTAACTGTTTTTGCCATGCAGACAATCTATACAAAAATGCGCGAGCAGATTATTCAGACCCGCAGCATGAGTATCGGGTGGCTTAAAGAACGGCTTGATTTGAGTATCCGTGAATATACAGAACAGTTTTACAGCTTCGAGGTTGATAAGACTTTTAAACAGGATCTGCAGGAGTGGAGTGCTTCCGGTGATCTGGGCTACGAGCCTAAGTGGCGCTTTATTACATCGCTCAATGCTGCGATCAGTGTCAATTCAAATTTCAATTCTATTGAGATATACAATCTTGTCAACGGTCAGGTCCTGGCGGCGCGGCGCTCCGGGGCGGTAATGGAAGAAACAGGAGATAAGCTTGATGTATGGAAGGCTCGCGATACGAGCTTGCAGACCAACGTGGTGTTCATACGTGAGGGGAAAGAAATTCTTGTTTTTCATCAGATTAACCGGTTTGAGGACAACAAGGGTATTGCGCTGCTTGTCATTCATATGCGGCCGTATGAATTCGAAGAGATTCTGGCGGACCTGAAGGCAAGCAAAGAAGAGAGTATCGTTGTTTTTAACGATACGGGGGATTTGATTCTTGCTGACTATGGCGAGGAAGACCCGCCGACGGAAGAAAAATGCCTGTCCATGGGCAATGAGCTTGCTGTGACTGCTGACAGGGAGACTGTCGTGGAAGGCAATTTCTGGTTCTACCGTACCGCAGGGAACGGCAAGCTTCAGATCGTGCAGGCAGAGCCGAATAATGTGATCATGACGGCCATGTACCGGACGCTGATCATCGGTATTCTTGTAGCCCTGTTCGCGATACTCGGAGCGGTTCTGTTTGCCATACTCTTTTCGAGTATTGTCAGTAAACCGATTGTACTGCTGTCTGAGAAGATGCGGAAAGTCACTCTCAAGGACTACGATGCGACCGGTAAATCGGGCCGATATGATGAGATAGGTCTCCTCGAAGACAGCTTTAATACAATGATGACGCGTAATCAGGAACTTGTGACCCGGGAGTATCAGAGTAAGATAGAAAAACGCAATGCTCAGATTCATGCGCTGCAGGCTCAGATAAATCCGCATTTTATGTACAACACGCTTCAGGTAATCGGCGGTATGGCGCTTCGAAAGAATGCACCGGAGATTTATACCGTGACCGTTGCGTTAAGCGACATCCTGCGCTATTCGCTCAATTTTTCGCGTGAAATGGTTCCTCTCAGGGAAGAGATTCAGTATCTGCAGAGCTTTCTGCGGATTCAGAACGAACGGTTTGCGAATCGGATAAATCTTAATATTGATATTCCGGATGAACTTATGGAATGCCTGATTCCGAAGCTGATACTGCAGCCGATTCTCGAAAATACTTTTGAACACGGGCTTACCGATAAAAAAGGAGGCTGGGTCATCAAGATTCAGGGTTTTGAAACTACGGGCGGGGACATGAAGATCGTTGTGTCTGACAATGGCATGGGGATCGGGCAGGAACGGCTTGTACAAATACGCGATGACCTTGCGCGCGGTGCCGATAAAGCAATTGATTCGGGGAAACATATCGGACTTAACAATGTAAATTCCCGCATCCGGCTGCGGTATCCCGGCGGTGAATACGGTGTCTCTGTCGAGAGCGAAGAGGGCGTCGGAACAACCGTAACGGTTCTGATGAAAATAGTCAGGGAGGGGAACAATGTATAAGGCAGTCATTATAGATGATGAACCCTGGACACGTGAAGTTATTAAGAGTCTGGGCCAATGGAAAGAACTGGGTATAGAAGTTATCGGTGAGGCATCAGACGGTGAATATGGCAGGGAATTGATATCACACCTTGCTCCGGATATCATTCTGACCGATGTCCGTATGCCTCATGTAAATGGCATTGACCTCTTGACACAGCTGCGCAGGGAAGGGAATACGGCGAAAGTGATCATAATTAGCGGATATGATGATTTTACCTATATCCACAGCGTTATTAAGCTGAATGTAATAGATTACCTTCTCAAACCCATTAAGCCGGAAGAGCTTAACGAGCAGCTGCGCCGGGCCGTCGATCAGCTGCAGGAAGAAAAGCAGATTCGATCCGGTGAGAGCATGGACGGATTTTTGAATGCGCCATGGACCCATGAGTATTTTACCCTGCGAAACAGGGCTTACGAATCTTTGCGTGCAAATAATGAGGAAGATATAACACTGGCCTTTGAAAAAATGAAGGCGCTTTTCCCGGATGCTTCAGAGCATGAAATATCCAAGGGCATGATGATCGGCCTGTATTACGGCTTAATGGAATGGCTTCAGAAATTTATCGGTGAAAGCGGATATGCGCAGGAAGACTTGTTTAAACCGCTTGAGACTTCCTTTTTGTTCAGCGGTGAGACACAGATAGCTGACATGCTGCAGAATATGAGTCAACTGTACTGTCTTGCTGCCAGAGGTGTCTCCAAATTATTGCATGAGAGAAACCGCCTGGACATCCGCGCTGTGGAGGCATTTGTCAAAAGCCGCTTTTCTGATACGGGAAGCGTCTCGCTCGAGGAGACGGCCGCCCGATTTTTTGTAAGCAGGGAATATTTAAGCAAAATCTTCAAACAGTCGGTCGGGGACGGTTTTTCCGACTATGTGTCCTCACTGCGTATGTCCAAGGCGAAGGAACTGATTGAGAGGGGCGTGCCACTTAAGGATGTCAGTACGATGACCGGCTATTTGGATCAGGCGCATTTCTACAAATCTTTCAAGCGCTTTTACGGCATGACTCCGGGCGAAATGCAAAAGAGTTTAAAAAAGGACAGTAAAACATAACGGATTCAGAGAATGCCTGTTGCATAAAAATCCGGCATGATTATAGCAAGAAGTGGTGCATAACCACCAAAGCTTGAAGGAATGATCATTCGTTCACACAAAAGAGGAGGATTTTTATGAAAAAGTTTTTTGCACTTATGCTGACAGCCTGTATGGCACTTTCGCTGGCAGCATGCGGTACAAGCAGTACGACAGCGACAACCACAGAGACGGCAGGGGAAGCGACGACAGCGGCAGCAACAACTGCGGCTACAACGGCGACAGCAGAGCCCCGCGAGGCAGAACTCAACATTATGATGAGTTTCCCGCAGTACATGGATCAGTGGGAGACATATACCAAACAGTTTGAAGTGAAAATGCTCGCTGAAGAGAATATCAAGGTAAAGGTCAACCTGGAGATGCCCAGCTCCGACCAATACGAGAGTGTACTCCAGGCCCGGCTTTCCAGCGGAGATGCCCCGGATCTCTATACACTTCACAGCAATAATATTTCTACGTATAACAAGGCAGGAAACCTCACTGACCTTTCGGGTGAAGCATTAGCCGGTAAAATCTATGAGGATGTAAAAGCAACCGTGACACGTGACGGCAAGCTTCTGGCTGTGCCGATTGAGAGCCAGGCCTGGGGTGTTCTGTATAACAAAGACATTTTTGAAGAATGCGGCCTGACAGCGCCAAAAACGCTTGATGATTTGAAGAATATCTGCACGGTACTTACAGAAAAAGGATACACACCCTTCATGCTCGCCTATCAGGAGCAGTGGGTTCCTCAGCTAATGACCGCGCTTACCCTCGGCGGCAAGGTATCCGGCGAGATCCCGGACTGGGTTGACCGTATGTATAAAGATGAAGGCTCATATACAGAAGTCAAAGATATCTTCGGACCTATCGACCTGATCATGCAGAATGGTACTGACCGTGCCATGGAGACCGGTTCCGAGGCAGGTTCAGCTGATTTTGCTGTCGGAAAAGCAGCCATGTACGTACAGGGAACCTGGGCATCCGGGACAATCATGACAACGAATCCTGACATGAACCTCGGAGTGTTTGCACTTCCGATCAATGGTAACGAAGCTGATACCCTGGTAAACCTGTCGACTTCGACAACACTCGCCGTGCACCCTGACAGTAAGGAAATGGACCTTGCTCTCAAATTTGCAAACTATGTGCTGGACGACAAAGATTCTTCAGCGCTCTTTGAAGCATGCTCATTTAACCCGATTGCCACCATCCATACATTTTCACCTGCTTCATGGGTAGCTGATGCATCTGCATTTGTAGCTGCAGGCAAATCTTATCAGGATCTGGTTCTCCCGCAAGCTGTTACGGAAGAGCAGGGCAAACTTCTTCAGGAATATTATGTAGGGTCAATTACACAGGATGAGTTCATCTCGCAGATGGATGCAGTATTCAAAGAAGCAAACAAACAAGCATAATCCAGCGGGGGGGCTGGCTGCGGCCGGCCCCCTTTTTAATTCACAGATCATGAACTGAGGTGACCTGATTTGAAGAAGAGAACAAAACAAAATCTCACTATGCTGCTCTATACGCTTCCTGCCCTGATCGTCTATGCAGCTTTCAAGCTCATTCCGGCCGTGTCTGGCATCTACTATTCCATGACTGACTGGAATGGGCTCAATAAGGGATTTGACATGATTGGACTTGAGAATTTCAAGGAGATATTTTCCGATACAAATTACTGGCAGTCTATTCTATTTACTTTTAAATATGTAATTGTCATGATTATCGCCGCAAATTTGACCGCACTGCTTCTTGCCGTAACGATCGAATCCAGACAGCGTGCGAAAGGACTTTTCCGAACTATATTTTTTATGCCGAATATGATAAGCATGATTATCGGCGGTTATATGTGGATGTTCATCTTCACGAAGGTTCTCTACTATATGGCAGACAACTGGGGGATGACATTCTTTGACAGATCATGGATCGGTGACCCCAAGTACGCATTTATTGCGATTATTATCGTTGCGACATGGGGTTCTGTCGGATATCTGATGATTATTTATATGGCGGCGCTTCAAGGCGTGCCGGTGAACCTTAAGGAAGCAGCCAGCCTCGACGGTGCGAATTCCTGGCAGACTTTCCTGCATGTGGTGCTGCCGCTGATACAGAACGCACTCACAGTATGTATCTTCTGGACACTTAATGCTTCTTTTCAGGTGTTCGACGTTGTATACGCACTTACAGGAGGCGGTCCGGGCCGTGCAACACAGACGGCTGCCATTAACATTTATGAAGAGGCGTTCCGCGGCAACTTCCGGTTTGGTTATGCAACAGCAAAGTCAACGGTGCTCTTTGTAATCGTGATGCTGTTCACGGCTATTCAGCTGAGGCTGATGAAAAGAAAGGAGCAGGAGCTGTGAAACAAAAACGCAAATTCATTAAAATTTTAATCTATGTTTTGTTGGGGGCGGCGGCGCTGTACTGGCTTTTCCCGCTCCTGATGGCTTTCATGAACTCATTCAAGTCGAACCGCGAACTCCTGACAAATGTAATGTCATTTCCGACGACAATGAGTCTCGATAACTATCTGCGCACTTTTGATAAGATGAACTATCTGCGAAGTCTCGGCAATAACGTGTTTCTGGCTGTCGGAGGAGTAGGGCTAATCGTGCTTTTCTCTGCAATGGCCGGCTGGAAAATGTGCCGTACCAAGACACGCCTGTCCAGATTCCTCTTTGGCCTGTTTGTTTTTTCCATGCTCATTCCGTTCAGTTCCATCATGATTCCTTTGTTCCGTGTTGTTTTGTTTCTGCACATCAAAAATTCACTGACCGGCCTTGTATTTGTATATGCAGGGCTGGGAGTCAGCATGGCTATCTTTCTCTATCACGGCTTTGTTAAAAGTATCCCATACGAACTCGAGGAATCAGCCATTATCGACGGCTGCAGCTCAATGCAGGTATTTTTCTTCATCGTGATGCCGATGCTTAAGCCAATAACGGCAACTGTGTGCATCACGAATGTTCTGTGGATATGGAATGATTTTCTTCTGCCCCTGATTGTGATTTCTGATAATAAGAAATATACTTTATTACTATCGACGAACACTCTGTTCGGACAGTACAGCAATGACTGGACGGCTATCCTGAGCGCCCTTATTCTGGCTGCGATTCCAGTCGTCATATTCTACGCTCTTTTCCAGAAACAGATTTTGAACGGCATCGCCGATGGAGCAATTAAGGGGTAATTATGGAATTTTTACGATCTGTCGGGTCAAAAATATTGGCCGGAGAGCAGGAAATCCTGCTTCGGGGCTTCGGGCTTGGCGGGTGGCTGCTGCCTGAAGGGTACATGTGGCAGCTGTATACGAAATGTGACCGCCCCAGGCGAATAGAGGAAATGATCGAAACATTATGCGGCAAAGAGTATGCAGCTTCTTTCTGGGATCAGTACCTGAGTACATTTATCACACAAGAAGATATCCGGTGGATCGCCGCCGGGGGATTCAACAGTGTTCGCCTGCCCCTGAATGCAAGGCATTTATGCAGGATAATAGACGGGGAGTGCGTGTTTATTCCGGATACCTTGAAGCATGTCGATGATCTCATCAAGTGGTGCAGACGGTTTGGTATCTATGTCATTCTTGACATGCATGCTGCTCCGGGCGGGCAGACCGGACAGAACATTGATGACAGCGAGGACGATTTGCCGCGGCTGTTCACGGATGAGGCAAACCGTGATGAACTGTGCCTGATGTGGCGTGCGATTGCAGCGCGCTACGCCGACGAACCCGCAGTGGCAGGATATGACCTGTTGAACGAGCCCCTGCCGGATTTCTTTTCTCAATATAATGACATGATTCTGCCGCTGTATCAGAAGCTTACACGAGTGATCCGCGAAGTGGATACGCGGCATATTGTCATTCTGGAAGGCGCGCACTGGGCGACGGATTTCTCGATATTCGACCCGCTCAAAAAGGGAGAAATAGATAATGCAGTCCTTCAGTTTCATAAATACTGGAGCACGCCGGATGCCGAGAGTCTTCGGGACTTTATTGATTGTGCAGGGAGACTGGACATGCCTCTTCTGATGGGAGAGGGCGGCGAAAACAACCTTGCCTGGTACACAGCTGCATTCCCGCTGTATGTACAAAAAGGGATAAGCTGGTCATTCTGGACATACAAAAAAATGGCAAGGGACAACTCCCCCGTATCTTTTGACCGGCCGGCCGGCTGGGATACTTTGATTACATGGCTTGATGGCGGCACGATGCCTGCACCTCCTGATGCAAGGAATATTTTCGATGATTTATTGTACTCTGCAGCACATGCTGCCAGAAACGAGAATGTGAACCGCGCACTGAAACGGGAGGTCCCGGTTGACCTGCCCTGTGAATCGTATGACGGTTATGAAATACACACAGCCCGGCGTCCCGGAGCGGAAATTCGCATGAGTGAGCCGGTGACTCTTCTTTTTGCCTCCGGCAGGACAGGTGTCCCGGATTACAAAAGATACGACGGGGAACCACAGCCCGATGAGGAAAATATTATCGCTGAACTTAAGGCCGGAGAGTCGCTCTCCTATCGGTTCAAAATGCCATATCCTGGGAAGCTGGCAGCGCAAGTTGTCTACTACGGGGATGGCGGTATTAGCCTGAGCGCTGACGACGTTGATATGAAGTGCATTGCTCATGGATCTTATATAATTGACCGGCTCACCTCAGGTACATACAGCCTGCATCTCAAGTGCATCAGCGGTGTGGTTCAGGCTGACACCATCAGTCTTGCATTTTGTTGAAACAAAATGCATAATAATATCAAATCGTAATTATAATAATCTCGATTTGATAATTGTGGGAGGTGTCGACTGTGTTTGTTGGAAGAAAGAATGAATTGGACTTTTTGGAATCAAAATACCACGCGCAGGGCGGCCAATTAATTGTCCTGTATGGTCGTCGGCGCGTGGGGAAGACCGAGACACTCCGTAAATTTTGTGAAGATAAGGATCATGTCTTTTATTCCTGTACCGAGACTACCAACGAGCAGCAACTGGCATCATTCAGTAACCGCATTCTCGCAAAGGATATTCCAGCTGCGAGGTATATCAAACAATTCCCCGATTGGGAGCAGGCTCTGGGAAGTGTCTCGGAGCTTCCCGGCAAAGGCAAAAAATTGCTGATTATCGATGAGTTTCCTTACATGGTCAAAAACAATCACGCTATACCATCCATACTGCAAAATCTATGGGATCTTCGTCTTAAAACCGAGGATATCATGATTATTCTCTGCGGCAGTGCCATGTCCTTTATCGAGAGAGAGCTCCTGGCAGAGAAGAATCCACTCTATGGCAGGGCCACCGGTATCCTGAAGATGAATGAGATGGAATTTTTTGATGCAATCAAGTTTTTCCCCGATTATTCCAATCTCGACAAGATCACAGCCTTTTCCATATTGGGAGGGATTCCCCATTACCTGAAACAGTTTGATCAATGTCTTTCACTGGATGAGAATATTAAACGAAACATCCTTCAGCGCGGCAGCATACTTTACAGCGAAGTAGAATTTCTTATGCGTCAGGAGTTGCGTGAGACAACTGTTTATAACACGATCATCCAGGCGGTTGCTCTCGGAAACACCAAACTGAACGACATTTTTCAAAAAACCCAAATTGACAAAAATAAGTTGACGGTATACCTGAAAAACTTGATCGACCTGGGTATTGTCCGCAGAGAGTTCCCCGTGTCTGACGGAATCAAAGAACAGGCAAATGTGCAGAGGGGGATCTATCAGATTGTCGATAACTTCTTCCGTTTCTGGTACGCCTTTGTTTTCCCCAATATCTCCGAGTTGGAGGTTGGCGATGTGGATGGTATCTATAAGTATGCTGTTCAACCAACATTGGAGCAATATACTTCCCGAATCTATGAGGAGGTCTGCATTGAATATCTGCGGCTCCTGAATCGACAAGACGCACTGCCATTTCGATTTATAAAAATTGGACGTTGGTGGAATAAGAGTGACGAACTTGATGTGATGGCGACTGACCGGGGCAATAATAATTTCCTGCTTGGTGAGTGCAAATTTAAAAACTCATTATTTGATATTTCAGAATTGGATACAGCAATTGCAAAATTCACACCAAAGAAAAAAACAGCGAAAGTGTACCATTACATGTTTTCAAAAAGTGGTTTCACGGATGACGTTAAGAAAGCTTCCATGCAGAAGGATATACAACTCGTGGATGTGGATCAAATGTTTTGAGTTTTAACTGATGTCTTCTCCGGAAGGAAGAATAGTCGACTCTGTTAATCCAGCTGATGCCATTTTTTCCTATAGGCTGCAGGTGTCTCGTGGATACGGTTTTTGAACAGATTATTGAAGTGGCTGATGTTGTCGATACCGACTTTTTGTGAGATATCGGAGATGGTAAGAGAGGTACTGGTCAGCAGGTCTTTGGCCAGGTTGATGCGCAGCCGGATGTGGTATTCATGGATGGAGACCCCGATGTACTTTCTAAATACGCGCTCGAGGTGATACTTGCTGATTGAATATGCAGCGGAGAGTTCGTCGAGGGATATGTTCGCGGCGAAGTTTTTCTCGAGTGTTGCGATGATCCCGCGGATGTAGTCCGGCATCGAGGTTATCTGCGCCAGATTGGTGCTGGTGCTTTCCAGAATATCAGTCAGCAGGGACACAATCAGTTTTGAACAGATGAGCTCGGATTTCACTGTAAAGTTATTGTGCCGGCTGATGATTTCGAGCAGGGTCTGTTCAAATTCAGTCTTATTTATCACGTCTATCACGATTGGACAGCTTTTCTGATACAGCTCGTAATAATTGCGCGAATTTGCTCCCTTGAAATGAATCCAGCAGGTATCCCATATTTCCGGTGAATCGACGCAGTAATAGTGGGGGTTCATACAGTCGATGAAGAAAGCCTGACCGGCCGACACTAAATAGCTGCTGCCATTGTATTCGAGGCGTCCGGACCCTGAAATGGTATACAGGATCAGGAATGAGTCGAGGTTTTCGCGGCCTGTATAATAATTCGAACGGCATTTGAAATGGCCGGCTTCCTGAATGTAACAAAAGGTCGATTTTGCGGACGCACTCGGGCTGGCATGGATCCAGATCGAATCCTTGCTGATATCGCAGTTGTACTTTTCAAGAAGAGTTTTCATAAGACCGCCTTGAGAGCAAGATACTGTTATTTTATAGCACGTAAGAAGATTGTGCAATTACCGGTTCCGGACTATTATAGGGCAAGATAGTGGAATCGGATTTAGTCAGAGAGGATGACAGGTGAATCACATGCAAAAAATCAAAGAGACGAAGAAGGCCCGTATCGGAATTTACACCATGGGACTAAAGCAGTACTGGGTACAGTTTGAAGGCCTTCGTGAGCGACTGATTGAGTACGGCGAATTTATTGCTTCCAAAGTGGAGGCAATGGATGCTGAAGTATTCAATTATGGTTTGGTTGACTGTGAAGAGGAAGGCATTAAGTGCGGTGAATTTTTTAACGCCCATAATGTTGACCTGATCTTTGCTCATTCGGGAACCTACGTAACCAGTGCCTCCGTTCTTCCTGTTCATCAAATCTGTAAGGCACAGACTGTCGTTCTGAATCTGCAGCCGGCTGCACAGATTAACTACAAGAAGACAAGCACCGGTGAATGGCTCGCCCACTGTGGCGCATGTCCTGTTCCGGAACTTTCTAATGCATTCAACAGGGCGGGAATCAAGTACCACAATGTAAACGGCCTGCTCGGACTCGATTACACACCGGAGATTTCGAAAGCGGATGAAAATACCGCTGCGCGTCCGGAGGCAATCCGTGCCTGGGCACAGATCGAAGAGTGGGTCCGGGCTGCCGGTGTCAAAGCCGCGCTCTCGCGCTGCCGTTTCGGATTTCTCGGAAATAATTACAGCGGCATGCTGGATCTGTACAGTGATTTTACGATGATTCAGGCACAGACCGGCGTTCATGTCGAGCTCCTTGAAATGTGCGACTTAAACAGAATGCTCGAGACGGTAACCGATGAAGAAATTGAGATAAAGAAGAGAGAGATTGAGGAGTTTTTTGTGATCAGCGATGACATATCCGCCGATCCGCTTGCCAGAAAGCCTACTCCCGAACAGCTCGCCTGGTCTGCCAGGATTGCCGTCGCCCAGGAGAAGCTGATTCTCGCTTACAATCTCGATGGCATGGCATACTACTACCACGGTGCTCCGGGCGGAGAATACGAAGCCATCCAGTCCGGCTTTATTGTCGGCCATTCTCTTCTGACAGCTAAAGGTATTCCCTGTGCCGGAGAAGGCGATATGAAGACCTGCCTGGCGATGAAGATCTGCGACATTGTCGGCAAGGGCGGCAGTTTCTGCGAAATCGTTGTGACTGACTATGTCGACGGCACGATTCTTCTGGGCCACGACGGACCGTTCCATCTTGCGATTGCCAACGGCAAACCGCTGCTTCGCGGTCTCGGTGTATACCATGGCAAGCAGGGAACCGGCGTATCCGTAGAAGCGAAAGTGCGTACAGGGGATATTACAAATCTTGGCTGTACGCAGACAATTGACGGCAGACTGAAGTTCATTATCACGGAAGCAGAATCAACAAGCGGAGAGATCATGACGATCGGCAATACCCAGACACCTGTCAGATTCAAAAAGGATCCGGATTCTTATATGGATGAATGGTTTGCCGAAGCTCCGACGCATCACTTTGCTATGAGTGTAGGGCATAATGCTTCCCTGTTTGAGAAAATTGCAGACATCATGAATATAAAGTCGGTTACACTCGACAGGTAATTCCACACCGTAGATTCGCAGATACATCATATTTTCAGAGCTCCTCCGCTTTTGGCTGAACTGTCAGCTGCCGGGGGAGTTTTTTTGTTAACAATCTCCCGGACAGGTGTAATCGCGCCGTTTGGGTGTTAAAATATATTTGATGGATCAAATCCTTTTCTATGCGTTCATCCGCTTTCCGGGTATAGATAATGTCTGCCCGGTGGATAACAAAGGGGGCTTACCATTTGAAAAACTATCAGTTTGCCGCACACACTTCTGACATGCGTCTCCAGGTTGAAGCGACTGAGATCCTGTCTTTGTTTGAAGCCTCGCTTGAGGGAATGAGTCAGGTAATCAAGAAGAATTTTTGCACAAGACCCCATGCTTACACAGATGTCACTTCCATCCGCGTTAATGCGCCGGACCAGACCATGCTGCTGATTGATTTCCTGTCTGAAGTTCTTTCCCTGTCCCACCTGCATAAATGTGTATATTTTCGTGCGGAGTTCTCTGAGTTTTCAGATGTCGGACTTACAGCCCAGATTTATGGTACCAAAGTCAATTCGTTTGACCGGGATGTAAAGGCAGTCACTTATCACGAAGCGGAGATTCTAATAAACGGGAAAGGTAATTACCATACGGTGATCATTTTTGACATATGATTACGAAGAAGGAAATGGTAAGAATAAATCCATATCTGTGGGAGATTCCCAAAAGTTACCGACATGACATGAATGTGCCGTGTCATATATATGCTTCTGAAAAAATGCTCGATGACATTATTAATGACAAATCACTACTTCAGCTTATTAATGTTTCTGCGCTGCCGGGCATCATCCGTGCTGCCTGTGTTATGCCTGATGTCCATGAAGGATACGGCTTTCCTATCGGCGGTGTAGCGGCTACCCCGTATCCGCGCGGAATCATATCACCCGGCGGTATCGGCTATGACATTAACTGCGGGGTCCGGCTGCTCAAATCAGAGCATACGTACAGGGACCTTGAACCTTATATCCGCAAGCTGGGCGAGCATATGTTTTTTGCCATTCCTTCAGGTGTCGGCAGATCGGGCTGCATCCATCTGAGCAGTGATCAGATGGACAAGGTCCTTGCACAGGGCGTCCCCTGGATGATCAAGAACGGCTTCGGTGAGAAGGCGGATATAGATTTTATTGAGTCTGGCGGATGCCTGCACGAAGCGGATCCCTCTGCGGTCTCCCGGCAGGCCAAAGGCCGGGGGATTGATCAGCTTGGGACTCTTGGGTCAGGCAATCACTTTGTGGAGATAGACCGGGTCGATCAGATTTTTGATGTGGCGACAGCAGAAGCCTACGGGCTTTTCGAGGGTCAGATTGTTGTTCTGATCCATACGGGTTCACGCGGTCTCGGGCATCAAGTCGCAACGGACTACATTAAAATTATCCTGGGTGCCATGAGTAAGTACGGAATATCGGTGCCTGACCGGGAACTTGCATGCGCGCCGCTCAGTTCAAAGGAAGGTGCGGATTATTTTGGAGCCATGTCAGCTGCCGCCAATTTTGCCTGGTGCAACCGGCAGGGTATCACGGATCTGGTAAGGAAAGCCTGGAAAGACGTATTGGGTAAACAGGCCGGTGAGCTTTCCATTCTTTATGATGTTGCACACAACATCGCGAAAATAGAAGAATATACCGGAAAGGACGGGAAAACGCAGAAGATAATCATTCACAGAAAAGGTGCGACGAGGGCATTTGGTCCCGGGAACCCACAGGTACCGGAGATATACCGTCCGTTCGGACAGCCGGTCATCATACCGGGAAGCATGGGGACCGAATCATTTGTTCTTGCAGGTACTAATGAGAATATGAATCTGACTTTCGGTTCATGCTGCCACGGAGCGGGAAGGCAGATGTCCCGTCATGAGGCCAGAAAGGCAGTCAGGGGCGACCGTGTCCTTGAGGACTTGTCAGGAAGGGGAATCATCATCGAGACAGACTCCGTGCAGGATCTGGCAGAAGAAGCCCCGATTGCATATAAGGATGTTAATGAAGTTGTGGATGTAGTAAGTGCGGCGGGTATAGCCAGAAAAATTGCCATGCTAAAGCCCGTTATGGTTATTAAAGGATAGAAAGGGGAATAAGAGAATGAGTACACCACATAATTCGGCAGGTCCGGGCGACATCGCATCAAAGGTATTGTTACCCGGGGATCCTCTCCGGGCAAAGTTCATTGCGGTTAATTTTCTTGAGAATCCCGTCTGTTATAACGAAGTCCGGGGGATGCTTGGTTATACAGGCACCTATAAAGGAAAAGCGGTATCCGTCCAGGGAACGGGCATGGGAATGCCGTCAATGTCGATATATGCGAATGAACTGATGGAGTTCTATGGTGCAAAGACCCTTATCCGGGTTGGCACCTGCGGAAGCATTCATCCTGATGTCGTCCTGAAGGATGTTGTCATTGCCCTGGGTGCATCGACTGATTCCAATATGAACCATGACCGGTTCGGGAATATCACTTTTGCACCGACAGCAAGCTTTGCTCTGCTGGACCGGGCTTACCGTCTGGCGCAGCAGGAAAAATTGAAAGCCATTGTTGCGAATGTTTTTACCAGCGATAAATTCTATGATGACGCCATTGAACAAAAAATCAAACTCCTCGCTTCCTACGGTGTGGCTGCCATTGATATGGAGACCTGCGAACTGTATTCCCTGGCCGCAAAACATGGCGTCGAAGCTCTGACCCTGATGACAGTAAGCGACTCGCTTGTTACCGGAGAACGCTGCACAACACAAGAACGGCAGACATCCTTCAATGATATGATAAAAATCGCATTGGAAATTATCTAATTTGGGATTATGATAGAAGTATAGAAAAGCCAAAAGGAGGGAAGTATATGAGAGACAATATTCAAGGACAAATTAAGGAATACATTGAAATGTGCGAGCGGGCAATAGACGAAGGCTGCAGCGATGAAGTTGAAAGTGCCTGGGAGCGGGTTTCGGTTACTTTTGGACATGTTATCCCGGATTATTATGACTGCCTCAGCGGTCCGGAAAGCCCTCGCGGCGACTGGCGCCTGCTTGACTTGCCGCTGATCATTGCCAAGCTTCGCATCTTCAGCGCCAAGCTTGATGCCGATGCAGTGAAAGATGCCGAAGGCAAGCTGAAAGTCTCAGTTGAAAAGACAGTAATTATCGACATCAATGCTCCCTTTGACCGTGCCACTGAGTTAGTCGTCGATGATGAAGCGCTCCGCGATGAGGATAAAAGCGATTTCATGATTAAAATTAAGGAATTGCAGAACACCGCCGGTACAGTGAAAGATAAGAAGGCCAAATGGGAGAAGATCATTCCCGTTCTTACATGGCTGGAATCCCGGGACGCCAATGCAGCGGATCTTTTCCTGCCGCTTATCAGTGCTGCGATGAAATAAACCAATTACTGCCGGCCGGGTATGTTTCGTTTTTGTATGCCTTCGACCGGTCATAAACCATTAAGAATTTTAGCACCTCGGCATTAAAAATATGTCGAGGTGCTTTTTTGCGAAATCGGACAGAAGGGACTTTGTTAACCGGATTTTTCATATGGAGAAACCAATAAGCAGGGATTTTAACTACATTTTACTGAAACGGTTCAACCGATAAAAACGTATAAATATCGTAAAAACCATGCTGTAGGCGCGTATGCTACAAAGATTTAAACGTTAAGTAGTCCAGTGTTGTTGACATTGTACATAAGCGTTTCTATACTGAAGTCAATACAGCTTATGCGTTTAAGCATTGAGCAGACCAATAACCGGAACATATACGAAAAGGGAGAAAAGCAAGTGAAGAATAACGATAAATTTATTCCGACCGGCAACGAATATATCTCACTTCCGATGATACGCGAGGAGGATGGAGCCATTCTTTCGCTGAATACCCTGCATATGCTTCATAAGGGTCTGATTTCATTCTATGGCACGGATACTCTGCCCTTGCTAAGACCTTATGCAGTGGTTAACGGAAAGCCCGCGCAGCTCACTAACTTTACCTGGTCTTTACTTAACAACTGGATTCCGACTTTTTCGGCTTCCGTTGCAGGTTATCCCGGTCTTGAAATTCAGGGCACAATCCTTACCCCTGTCGGTGAAAAAGCATTTGTTTATCATTTTACGGCAGCAAGCACCTGCGCTTCCTATGAGCTTGAAATCGGACTCGCCGGCTCTTTCTCACATGCACTTCATGAAATTAATGAAAGCAAGCCGATTGATGCAAAGACAATCATATTTACATCCGGATGGAGCAATATGTGGTGCATCGAGCTTCGCAGTGCATTTACAATCATGAGTTTTGCCCCTGATTATACAGAGGGTACGAAATCATCTTTTTCCGTAGAATCAGGTATTCCGGAATACTCCGTCTCACAGTCTGCACAGATTGCTGACGACGGCATGCAGTCCTTTGATTTCTTCTTTGGCACAGGGTATGAAGAGGTAGGCGCAGTAACAGCTTCACGTGAACTCATCCGAAAAGGATATGATAAGCTTCTGATGACAATGACTGACTGGCTTTATGAAAGAGCGCTGTCAAATGCCGACGGTGTTCTCGATGACGTCATGAACCGCAACCTGATGTTCTCACTTTTCTATTCATCCGGCAGGACACTCGATACCGAGGATCTTGTCCTTGTCACTTCACGCAGCCCGCGGTATTACGTAAGTTCGGCTTATTGGGACAGGGACAGCCTTCTGTGGAGTTTTCCCGCCATGCTGCTCGTTGACAGGGCACTTGCTTTTGAAGCACTGACTTATGTTTTTACCAGACAGATACGAAATGTCGGCGTGCACAGCAGGTATATTGACGGAACGGTCCTTGAACCGGGATTTGAACTTGATGAGCTTTGTGCCCCCGTGCTCGCGCTTTGCCGCTATATGCAGGCAGCCGGAGATTATTCGCTGCTCGACAAGGAGCCATTTGCATCGGGGATTGAGCGGATAACAAACATCCTCCATTCGAAGAAGCACAGTCAGACGACACTGTATGAGACTTTTCTGCAGCCGACCGATGACATGACGGACCACATATATCTTACTTACGATAATGTACTTGTCTGGAAGGCGGTCACTGAACTTTCCGGTGCAAGACAAGTCCTTGGACAGCATGAAGAAGCCGATAAGCTCGCGTGCTGGGCCGACCATATTCAGGCAGATATTCGTGAGAATCTTGTCCGGCTGGTCGACGGTGAAGACATCTTTGTCTGGTCAGCCGATCTTGATGAGAACGGACAGACAGTGGATTTTAATATCTATGACGAAGCCCCCGGAAGCCTGGTTCTCCTCACGCATTACGGATTCTGTGAAAAAGATGATCCCGTGTATATAGCAACACTCGCAAAGATCCGTAATCCGAAATATGAATATTCATTTTCCGGATATCCTTTTTCCGAACTGGGAAACGCGCACGCGCCTCACCCATGGCTCCTGAGTGTGGCCAATTCCATGCTGCAGGGTGAGAAGGATAACGCACTGCATATTCTGACACATGCTGCGATGGATAATGGGATTGTCTGTGAGAGCATTGACGAAAACACAGGCGAGTGTGCAACCGGCGAAGCCTTTGCAACTTGTGCAGGATTTGTTGCCTACGCCATTCATGAAGCATTTAAAGAAGGATGTGTACCGAGATGACAGACAAAGCGAGACAGGAACAGCAGAACTGGATCATTGAGCAGAAGGGGTTTGACGCGTCTGAAGCTGACTTTTACGACAGCCTTTTCTTCCAGGGAAATGGCTATGCGGGAGTGCGCGGATTTCAGGATGAGTTCAATACCTGCGATGACTACCTGCGGACGACCTTCATGAACGGCGTGTATGACTATATCAAAAAAGACATTTCAGATATGGTAAACACTCCGAATTTCTTTGCCGTTAAGATCGGTACAATCGGCACTGCAGAAGAAGTCAGCCCGGTTATTGCTGCAAATAGTATTCAAGGTACTTACAGCAGATCACTTAACCTTCATAACGGAGTCCTTTCAAAGAAATATCAGACCAGGTCGGAACAGGGGACTATTGAAATACAAATGGACCGTTTCCTTTCCCTTTCAGATACTCACCTTGCCGTACAGCGTCTGTCTGTTGATTCGGTTGATTTTGAGGGTGACATTGATCTGATTTTTTCGATCGACGGCGGAGTCAGAAATAATACGATCCACGATGAGCAGCTTAAAAAAGAGATGAATCCCGTGTCCCTGCTCGAGCCTGTGCTTTTCGAAAAGCATGCCGGTTATCTGCTTATGGCTGAGAAGACACTTTATTCCGGGATTACACTGGCGGAAGCCCTGCGTGTAGAGGTGTCACCGGATACGCACGCTGCAGAGATGGAGCCATTGATTGATGAAGACAGCAGGATGATCTCATACCATATCAGGATCCGTCTTGCACCCGGCGAACATGCAGAGCTCATCAAAAAAGTGTGCATATACTCTTCCCGGGATCCCGAGGGCTGGGCTGATCCGGTGCAGGAATGCAGAAGCAAGATCTCTCTTGCTGCCGGATCATGGGATGCTCTCTATGCCGGTCACGCTGCCGCATGGCAACAACGATGGGCGGACAGTGACATCAGAATTGAAGGTGACGACCGTTCACAGTTAGAGGTGCGGTTTGCCATATATAACCTGATTGTCAATTATTCGGTGAATGACCCCCGCTGCAGCATAGGCGCGAGAGGCCTGACACACGGACGATATAAGGGCTGTTATTTCTGGGATACAGAAATTTACATGCTGCCTTTCTACACCCTGACACACCCGCAAAGCGCTAAGAATCTTCTTCTATACCGCTATAACACACTTGATGCCGCCCGCTCCGAAGCTAAAAGATTCAATCTCTCCGGAGCCCGCTATTCCTGGATGTGTACGCCGGACGGCAAAGAACAGTGTGAGACCTGGGATACCGGCGCCAGTGAGATCCATATTACAGCAGATGTCGCCTATGCAATTGACCAGTACTGGAAAATAACAGGTGACGATGATTTTGCAGCCCGTTATGGACTCGAGATGATGATTGAGATCTGCAGATACTGGGTGAGCCGATTCAGCTATGACGCCAGGACGAATCTTTATAATCTCCTCTGGGTCAAGGGTCCCAATGAATATGGCGGCGTTACCGTCAACAATTCCTTCACCGTATCCATGGCTGTCTATGGATTTGAGTCCTGCAGGAAAATGCTGCAGTCGGTTCGCAAGAAGGATCCGGAGCAATATAAGGCGGTTGCTGAGATAACGAATTTTGTTGAGGACGAGATCCTCACATGGAATCAGATTTCTTTACATGTGCATATCAGTATCGACAGTAAAAAGAATCTGCTCCTCGAGGACGATCTGTTTATGCTCTCCGAACCGGTTGATGCTGCCTCCCTCAAAATCGGCGATCAGCCGCTTTACAAGACAATTTGCTTCGACAGGCTGCAGCGCATGCGTGTTCTCAAGCAGGCAGATGTCCTCCTGCTGATGGGTCTTCTTCCGGAACAGTATACAGATGTACAGAAAAAGGCGGCCTGGGAGTTCTATGAACCGATTACGATGCATGATTCGACCTTGAGTTTCGGAACACACGGCTGGGTCGGCGCCATGTTCGGCTTTGACGAAAAGGCATTTGCCTATTTTCAGAAGAGCGCGGGCATAGACACAAGAAACCTCATGGGCAATACGGCAGATGAGGGACTCCACCTCGCAGCTTTCGGCGGTACATGGATGACGGCGGTATTCGGATTTGCAGGGCTTTCCCTGCGCGGGGAAGATATCCGGCTTAATCCTCATCTGCCGAAGACTTGGGAATCGCTATCCTTCCCGTTTATTCATAAGGGGAAAAGATATATATGCAGGGTCGATCACAGCGGAAGTTCCATTGAGACGGTTTTGCAGAAGGAGGCTTGAGATGGGCAGACGGATGACGATTAAGGATGTTGCCAGGGAAGCCAATGTATCGGTTGCCACTGTGTCCTATGTGCTCAATGGTAAAGATAACATCAGTGAGGACACGCAGCAGCGCGTACGTAAGGCTGTCATTAAACTGGGTTATGTAACGAATCTGTCTGCAAGAAGTATGGCCACCAACGAATCGAGACTGATCGGAGTGATTATTCCGCAGACAGAACAGGGAGAGAGGCTGCTTTTCCATAACGCCTTTTACAGCGAGATGGTCGGAAGCATCGAATATCATGCCAGGAATCATGGTTATCATATCCTGATTACCGGAGCCAACGCGAATGAGGATTACCTGAATCTCGTAAAGCAAAGGAATCTTGAAGGTATTATCATCGTCGGTATTTATCCGGATGTGTTTTATTCAGAGCTCAAGAAATCACAGATTCCGATCGTACTGGTCGACAGTTACTGCCAGGATTTCTATTTTCATAATGTGCAGATCAACGACCGGTACGGCGGATACCTTGCCACCAAGCATCTGCTTGAATGCGGACACAGGGAAATCGCCATGGTCGCTTCGACACTGCGGTCCGGCGGCGTAAGTGATGCAAGATTTAACGGTTATAAGGATGCGCTGGCTGAGTACGGAGTTCCTTTTCGAAAAGAATATATTTTCGAATCGAATATTGATTTCGAATCTGCCAAAGAACAGGCCAGAAGAATTGTGAACTCCAAACATCCGATAACAGCTGTTTTTGCCTATGCGGATCTGATGGCCGTAGGACTTATCAAGGAGTTCAGCAATCTGGGCATCCGGGTTCCGGAGGATATCTCAATTGTCGGCTTTGATGATCTTGATCTTGCAAGCTTCTGCATTCCGAGTCTGACAACGATTCACCAGAACATTCAGGAAAAGGGCGCCAAGGCAGTGGAAATTCTGCTTTCTGATATTAAAGGAAAATCCCAGGGTAAGCAGGAAGTTGTATTGCCGATCAGTCTTGTCCGCCGGGATTCAGTTAAAATCATCCGCGCAGAAGAAGTCACCGGAAAGGGAGGTAAGTGAGGGGAGAAGATAAAGGAAAGTGACCCGGAAGCAGTTCGAGCTGCCGCCGGGCCAAAAAGAAAAAGAACCGTTCAGCCAATTCTGTTTCTGATTCCGAGTTTACTCGAAGCGGAGAGGGAATTCAATAAGTCAGGAAAAACACTCTCAAATCAAGGAGGCACGAAATGAAAGGTAATAAAAAGATCTCGTCCATTATTCTTGCTGCTGCCATGGCTATGTCAATTCTCGTTACCGGCTGCGGAACGACTTCAACAACAGATTCGACAGCTGCCGCTACAACCAAAGCAACTACAGCCGCTGCAACCACTGCAGAAGGAACAGCTGCTGAAACAACAGCAGCTAAAGAGCCGGTAACCCTCAAAATGGAAGAATTCTCCAGCTCGGGCGGCAATGAAGAAACACTTGCTGCGATGATCGATGCTTTTGAGACGGCTTATCCATATATCACCGTGGAACTTCAGACGATCGGATATGATGAATATTTTACACAGCTGCAGACCAAAGTATCCGGCGGCAACACGTCTGACCTATTCGAACTTAATTATGAGAACTTTGTAGCCTATGCTTCAGCCGGAGCCCTTTACAATCTTGGCGATACAATTAAAGCTTCCGGTGCAGATCTTTCCGGCTTCTACAAGACAGCGCTTGATGCCTATCAGTTTGAAGGCAGCCAATACGCTATACCTGACAGCTTCTCCAACGTTGTTCTGGTTTATAACAAGGACCTGTTCGATCAGGCAGGCATTGATTACCCGACAAATGACTGGACATGGACCGAAATGGCTGACGCAGCCAAGACAATCCGTGCCCTCGGAGATGATTACTATGGCCTTTACCGCCCGATTTCTTTCCATGAATTCTTCAAGGCTTCTGAGCAGAACGGAGGATCTCTGATCAGTGATGACGGATCCAAGTTCACGATCAACACACCGGAAAATGTAACCGCCCTTAAAGGTATGATCGACTGGGTCAACGGAAGCAATATCATGCCGACACAGGAACAGCTCGGCGGCATGGGCGACTGGGATCTCTTTGAGTCAGGCCGTCTCGGAATGATCGTAACCGGTATCTGGTGCTTCGGTACATTTAAGGATGCATGTGACTTCAACTGGGACATCTCCATTGAACCCGGCAACACACAGAAGGCAACCCATTTCTTCTCGAACGCCTATGCGGTCGGTGCAAACTGTGAACACCCAGAAGAAGCCCTTCTTCTGGCTCAGTTCCTTGCAGGAAGCAAAGAAGCAACAGCCCTTCGTGTCGGCGCAAGCTGGGAACTCCCGCCCGTCACTTTTGAAGATGTAACGGCTGCCTACCTGAACCAGGACAATCCCTCTAACAGACAGGCTGTTTATGACTCTCTTGAATATCTCATCACACCACCTGTTGTAGAGCAGAATGCAGAGCTTCAGGAAATCATTACAACTTACTTAAACAAAGCACTTGCCGGTGATCTGTCCGTTGAGGACGCCCTTGCACAGTGCCAGGCCGAATGCGAGAGCAAAATAGCCCTTTAATAACGGCACATGTAGATTTTGTGAATAAATCCGGCAGGCGGGAAAGCCTGTCTGCCGGATTTCATAAAAAAGAATGGGGAATGTTCATGAAACTCCGAAACCAGAAAACCGGAATACTCACCGCTCTTCCTTATCTGCTTCCCAGCCTGTTGGGAATGGCAATATTTAGTGTCCTTCCGATTATAGCGTCGCTTTGCATCAGCATGACGAGCTGGAGCGGTATGACTCATGTAAGTATTTTCCATGGATTCTTTACCTTCGTAAAAGAACACTTCATCGGTTTTCAAAACTATATGACTATTTTCGAAGAAAAGGAAATATGGACCGTACTTGGGCATAACGCATATTTCCTGATTTTGTATTTGCCCCTGATGTTTATCATGTCGCTCCTTCTTGCTGCGATTGTCGGAGCCGACCGCAAAGCTGTCGGAGTATATAGGGTAATCTATTACATTCCCGTTCTGACGTCATGGGTTGCCGGTGCGCTGATCTGGAAATGGGTATTAAGCTCGCAGTATGGCCCGATCAATGACCTGCTCGGATTCGTCGGCATTGAAGGCCCGGCCTGGCTCCAGAGTGAAGTCTGGGCGATGCCGTCCATCGTGCTGGCCAGTGTCTGGAAAGACATGGGTTTCTACGGGATGATTTTCTTAGGCGGACTTCAGAGCATAAACCCCGAATATTATGAAGCCGCCAAAATCGACGGAGCCAATGCATGGCAGAGGTTCCGCAAAATAACTCTTCCGCTTCTTTCACCGACAACGTTCTTCCTTCTCATAATGTTCAGCATAAGCTCCTTCCAGGTCTTTGGACCGATTATGGTTATGACTCCAGACGGCGGACCGCTTAATACAACCTCCGTTGTCGTGTTTCGGCTTTATCGAGAGGCCTTCTCCTATTACAGGTTTGGCTATGCGTCCGCAATGGCCTTTGTTCTCTTCCTTTTTGTGATATTTTTGACTGCATTCCAGGTAAAGACAATTGAAAGGACTGTTCATTATGAGTAAGAGGATTGGAAGGATTCTGAAGTACTTCGTGTTGATATCCGGTGCAGTTGTGATGATTTTCCCGTTTTTCTGGTCTTTCATGACCTCCTTTAAGGATTTGCGAGAGATTCTCATGGATCCCTTTTCTCTTATCCCGAAGGAGTTCACACTGAAGAATTATGTTAGTGTTTTCACGAAAGTTCCATTCGCAAGATACCTTCTCAATAGCACTATCGTAGCGCTGGGAACCACTTTCTTGCAACTTGTGACGGCCTCTCTAGCGGCCTTTGCATTTGCGAGAATGAGATTTAGGGGCAGAGAAGTGATATTCTACATCTTTCTGGCAACTATGATGATCCCTCAGCAAGTCGTAATGATTCCGCAGTATCTCGTTGTAATGAGACTCAATCTGGACAACTCATACCTTGGCCTCATTATTCCTCACGCAGCCACTGCGATCTCGATCTTTTTTCTGAGGCAGTTCTTTCTCACGATTCCAAGGGATCTAGAGGATGCTGCGATAATCGATGGTTGCGGTCCTTTAAGAACTCTGCTCAATGTTTTTTTACCTCTCACAAAACCCGCGATAGCAACAATCGCAGTCTTTTCTTTCATGTGGTCATGGAACAACTACTTCTGGCCCCTCTTGATTATTAGCGAACCTGAGATGAGAACTGTTCAGTTGGGACTAGCAATGTTCAAGTCTGAAGGGGGAATACAGTGGGGAGAGTTTATGGCCGCAACTGTAGTGGCTACGCTTCCGATCATGATAGCCTATTTCATCGCTCAGAAGCAATTCGTGAAGGGAATAACCCTTACGGGACTAAAAGGATAGCGATAAGGAGGAAGAGATGAAAAGAGTGACCATGGTAGTTATCTTGATGATCTTTGCACTAACGGGAATGGGAGCTGTCACGCTCACATTCTGGCACTCGATGTCCGATTATCAGAAGCCGATTATCGACAAACTCGTATCTGATTTCAACAAGGCACACAAGGACATCACTGTAAGGGCAATCTTTCAGGGCTCGTACGATGAGACCGTTACGAAACTAAAGGCGGCTTTGCTGGCTGGAAAAGGGCCGGATGTAGCACAGGTTAACATCGAGCACATCCAGATATTTTCAAAAGACCATTCTCTCCAGGATCTCACAGATCTTCTGGCCGGCGATCCTACGCTTGACCCCGATGACTTTGTCCAGAGCTTCTGGCAGACAATAGTTCGTGACGGAAAGCCATATGCGCTTCCTTTCAACATCAGTGCGCTTATGCTTTTTTACAACAAGGATCATTTCAGAGCAGCGGGACTTGATCCAGACAGACCTCCTCAGAACTGGGAGGAACTCGAGGAATACGCCAGAAGACTCACAATAAGAAAATCTCTGGATTCCAGACCCTCTCAGTATGGTCTCTTATGGGGTGTAGACACCATGTTCTATCAGTTTGAACCTCTTGTCTGGCAGAACGGAGGAGAGATTTTCGATGAAGATATGACCGAGTGTGTAATCAATTCTCCTGAGGGAGTCGAGGCTCTGGAAACGTGGAGGCGTTGGTTCGTCGAGGGTTTGTCTCCGGTGGACTTGACCATCGATGAAGGAATACAGTCCTTCACAATGGGGAGAATCTCGATGGGCCCCATGACGAGCGGAGGAATTCGGTACGCTCTCGAGAACATACCCTGGAGTCTGGGAGTAGCCCCTCTTCCTGAAGGTAAACAGAAAACCACAACGCTTGGAGGAGGTTCTCTTGCCATAATGGCCGGACTCTCAGAAGAGAAGCTTCAGGCCGCCTGGACCTTCATCAAATGGATGGTTTCAGAGAAGAACACATTGTTCTGGTATGAGGGAACGGGATACATGCCGGTTCTGAAGTCTGCAATGAGTTCTCTTGAGATACAGCTTATCTGGCAGCGCTTCCCGCAGTTGAAGGCTCCAATAGACTCGATAGAGTTTGCCAGACCCAGGCCGGTTCACACAAATATTATTGAGATCAGGAATATTCTTTACGACGCTGTTGAGCAGGTAAGAAAAGGGGTTTCAGAGCCAAAATCGGCTTTCGATAGTGCTGTGACGAAAGTCAACGCGTTGCTTGAGTGAGGTGATGAGATGAAGCGAATACTTCTGTCGGTAATATTCATTTTCTTTTCTCTGACGGTTTTTGCCAACAAAATCGTTGAAATTGAAGTAACAGGTGTTGATAAGACACTTCCACAAGTGGTGATCAATATTTCCGGGCTCAAGATCGGTGAAGATTTGGATATCGAGAGAGTCTACAGGGCAAAGAGAAATCTGGAAGAATGCGGTCTCTTTACAGACGTATATTTTCAGCTTAGAGACTCAAATGGCGACTATAAGCTGGTGATTACGGTTCAGGAGAGCTCGACAATCTATCCCTATTTCGGCAAGTACATGTCAATGGGTTTGGGGGAGAGAAATCTCCTCGGTACCGGTGTTAATCTCTATGGCGGGGTTCGGTTTCTCAGATTGACCGACAAGAAAATCCTCGGGTTCCTTCCCCAACCCGAGTTCTTCTGGGGGGGATTGAGATTTGGCGCAAGCACCCTTAGCGTCTTTGGAACAGGAATCAATCCCTTCATTGAAGTGACTCTGTTTAAAGATGTTCCGTGGCAAGCAGATACTATTCTTTCTCTTAGTTCTGTAGATCTGGGTGCGACATATCCCTTTGGAGACTACGTTGCTGGACTCTCTTACACCTATGAAAGTGCAACATTTGAGGCTACGGATTCAAACGACTACTCTGTATCAATACTAACAGGAGCCTTTGCCTTTGGGGATGAAGACAATTATCAGGAGAAGAGAGGTAATCTCTACGGGCAGACAAATCTTTCCTTTGGATTTGGGGAAGGAATATGCTATCTCCAGCAGAAGGCGTCTGTAAATTACTGGTACAGGATAATTGGAAGAATTTATATCGAGAGTGAGACAAGAGCAGGTGTGACTTATTTCGGAGTTGCGCCGGTCACCAGGAGTTTCTACCTGGGAGGAAGCACCGATCTCAAGGGCTGGAACCCCAATGCATTTAATCCTAGATTCTATGCGCTGGAGATACTTCAGGCAGGAGTCCCTCTCACTGAGAGCTTCGGCATTGCTCCTTCCGATGATATGAGCGTCTTCATTCCCAAGCTCTACTTGATGGCGGCCGCGGGTGACAACGCCACTCTCGGTCTGTCGATAGGAATAGGTTTCGAGTGGAGAACACCACTGGGAGTTGGAGTGGAGCCTCAAGTATTCTTCGGGGGAGACGGTTTCAAATTCTACTTCGAACTCAGGTAACTTCTTGGCTAGCTTCACAAGAAGATCATTTGCTTTTCTTTGCAAGCACAAAACGAGAGAACCGGCCACGAAAAAAGGCCGGTTCTTCTGCCACCCCATGTCCTTCAGCTTACTTCCTAACGGAAACGTTTTTCACATATTCAGAGAGCGAGTCGGCGAATTCGCTTAACACTGAATCCGGATAAGGTGGCGATTCGCAAAACCCGGATACCGGTCTATACTGCTGAACTGAAACCAACGACGCCCCGCTGCACATTCTCGCGAGCTCTTCGAAATCCTTTTCGGGAACGTAAGGTGGAAACATTGTGATCCTTATCTCATGAGTGGAGAAAGTCTTTGCCAATTCAATACTCTTCTGGATTTGCTTCAGATTTACAGTAGAAAAAGGCTCATAGTTCAGAGACTTGAGATCAACTGCGACATAGTCGATGACATTCAGGAACTCCCTGAGAATGTCTGAATTCCAGCCATTGGTATCGAGCTTAACCAACACAGTCGGAAATTGGGCCTTCAGTCTTTCGACAAATGGAATCAGATCATCTGCCCTGAGTGTAGGCTCCCCCCCGGTAATAACAACCGCATCAATGAGAGCCGCTCTTCTGTCAAGGTACTTGAAGACCTCTGATTCACCAACTTTCTCCTCTACCGATTTCTTCAGTTCAGGATTGTGGCAATAAGCACAGTCGAAATTACAGCTTGAGGTAAACAGTGCCAGGGCTACTTTGCCCGGATAGTCCACTAGACTGACCCTCTCCATTCCTGCGAAATTCATCTACTCTCTCTCCCCTAATTCTGTAAGTCTCTCTCGTCTTAAATTCTTCCTGTTTTCCAGTGTTCCAGTTCTGTACTGGTCTGTAGTAGCCTGTAATCCTTGAATACACTTCGGTTGGCTTTCCGCATTCGGGACATGTGAACTGTTCACCTCTTATATATCCGTGGTTCTGACAGACAGAATAGGTTGGCGATATAGTAAAATAGGGAATTCTATAATTCTCTGCAATCTTCTTTACCAGCTGCCGAGTGGTTTGCCAGTCGGAGATTCTCTCCCCAAGGAAAGCATGGAATACGGTGCCGCCTGTGTATTTCTGTTGGAGTTCCTCCTGCAGATCAAGCGCTGCGAAGATATCTCTTGTGTAGTCTACCGGTAAGTGAGAGGAGTTTGTGTAATACGGGTTGTCCTTTCCGGCAGTGATGATCTGGGGAAATTTCTTCTTATCTGTCTTGGCAAGTCTGTATGCAGTTGATTCGGCCGGTGTCGCCTCGAGGTTGTAGAGATGGTCGGTTGTCTCCTGATAGCCGATCATCTTGTTTCTCATGAAGTCCAGCACTCTCAATGCAAACTGATAGCCCTCTTCTTCGGCTATAGTCTTCCTGATCCATCGGGCATTCATACTTGCTTCATTCATTCCTATCAAGCCAATCGTAGAAAAATGGTTATCGAAGTTCTTCAGATATCTCTTTGTGTATGGATAAAGGCCTTCACTGTTCAGTTTCTCCACTACCGATCTCTTTATTTCAAGGCTTCTGCTCGACAAATCCATCATTTTAGAAAGACGTGCAAAGAACTCTTCTTCGCTCTTACTAAGGTATGCAATTCTCGGCAAGTTTATCGTAACGACGCCGATAGACCCAGTGAACTCATCCGAGCCGAAGAGCCCTCCCCCTCTTCTCTTCAGTTCTCGTTTATCGAGCTGAAGCCTGCAGCACATACTTCTGACATCATCCGGGTCCAGATCAGAGTTTATGAAGTTCTGGAAGTATGGAGTACCGTATTTGCTGGTTATCTCAAATAGAAGCTGGGCATCTTCGTTGTCCCAATCGAAATCCTTTGTAATATTATATGTGGGTATCGGATACTGGAAACCGCGTCCGTTGGCATCACCCTCGTCGAGAATTTCCAGAAAGGCTCG
>DIEQ01000059.1:0-17576 GCA_002418705.1 Mageeibacillus sp. UBA5770
AACTTTTTCGCCATAGAATGTATTGAGAGCAGATGCCGTCAGCCCGCCCAATTCATCATCAATCTCTTCCGGAACACCTTTCATGGTAATTGTTTCAGGTGCTTTCGTCGAATCGCTGTAGGAATATTCAATTAGATCCTGATACCGATCCATATCGGCTGCACTGACCGCTACTATATATGGATAGAAATTCGAATCACCTGCAATGCAGAAATTAATAGTGTCATCAAAGTTAGAGGCAAATGGCTCGGACAGAAACTGCATGGTCAGGCGGCTGTATTTATATGCGATCCTTCCCGGCAAATTATCAGTAAAAATATCCGTAATCGCAGTTGTTACACCGGGATCAAAGATTTCTGCATTTTCCATCTCTGCAGCCACCTGTGCTTTCGATGACAGTAATGAAAAGATGCCAAATGAAATAAACGAGCAAATCAAACCGAGAAGAACAATCCTTTGAAAAAGCCAATTTTTATTGTTTAACACTTTTTTCATTGTATCGGAATATTCATTTTTCATTTGTATATCCTCTTATTTTTATAAAATATATTATAAAAGATATTATAAGGTTTACATTTTTATTTGTATATCCAATGATATACATAAATGGCTTATTTTATTTACTTAAATCATGATGTTTTAATGAGTGCACACAAAAACATGCAGAAGGTTCCGTGTGTTACAATGACAGTGCTTTTCGGGTTAATACGATGAACAGGTACGCATTAGGAGTATATATGGAATTTCAGAAATCGGTTATTGAACTTATAAAGACAAGGACCTCCTCCCGGTCGTATGACGAAAGAGAAATTAATACGTCTGATCTCAAAAAACTGACAGCTTATTTTGCCGAAATAAATGACGACAAATCCATTATGGCCCGCTTTGTCCTGGCCCACAGCATCGGCACGCCCGGCGGCACCGCCAAAAAGCTAAGCACATACGGCTTCATAACGGGAGCTGGAAAGAATTCAAAAATATCCGAATGCCGTCCGACTGGGAATATATTATATCCTGGTCTTCAAGACCTTAAATGACAGCTTCTTTTACAGAAGAAAGTTAGCTCTATACGCCTCATTGATCTCAGCAAGTTCCTTTTCACCATCAATATAAGGCTGATACATATCATATGGATTCACTGCGCCATATGCGCCGCAGGCAGAACAATTTTCGCAGCTGCCGGCACCGCAGCCAAGTGAATCCCTGACAATTTGTTCTCTTTGTTCTCGTGTCGTATTCTTAATCAGATATTTATCCATAATTTATCACCTGACAGACAGAGCCCCGGTTATGCACCGGGGCTCTGCCCGTTTAACTAAATACTTCTTATTACGCCAGTTTGATTTTCGGACCTGCGCCAAGATGGACCTTTGCGGTAGTCGCGATGCTGACCGGGACATGCCCTGCATCGGAAAGAATAGCCGACAGGAACATGGAGAAACAGCCCGCATGCGCAGCGCCGATTAATTCTTCCGGATTTGTGCCGGGACCCTCTTCAAAACGGGATGCCTTGGTGAATTCGCCTTCATATGCGCCGGATCCCAGGCGCATGGTGCCTTTTCCTTCGTCTAAACTTCCGGTCCAGATTGCTGATGATTCACGAATAGCCATATTATGCACTCCTTTACATACTAATGTTCCCAGGTACAAATTCAGCGTATCACTCGCTATTATGACTGTCAATTTGCTTTCTAATATGAGATGGCTTTTCCCGCCTTATCTCCTAATCGCCGTCTCTGTTGCTGCGATTCTTGCGGCGGACAAGTGACAAGCCTCCGAAACCGCTGATAATCGCCATATAGAATCCGAAATCATACCACCAGCCGGTATTCATGACTTCATAAACACGGATGCTTCTTTTAAATATTCCGGCAATGAGTGACACCGGCGCTATCCATCCGTGCCATACTCCCGAGAAAAATCCCGCAGGATGGACAGAGGTAGCAGCCCCGTCACCGGGTATGCATCCGGTCAGTACAAATACGGATATGACCAAAAACATGCTAAGTAAAAGTATTTTCTTTTTCATATGAAGCCCTCCTTATTGCATGAATCGATATCGTATTTTTATATTATACCAATCAATTTGTTATTGCTATGGCCGGGGAAGTTATCATCGTATATGCCCTGCGGCCATGCCGTGAAGGAATTTTGGTTACAACAAGACCGGTCAAGTGGTATTATGATACCGTACCAGTGAATGAGCAGCCGGCATATCAAACACGTGCACTCAGTCAGGAGGCCCATATGGAAAGTGATTTACTCTATACAACGCTTAAAAATGAAATTATGCAGAAGATATTCACCGGAACATATAAAGACGGAGAATCAATCCCTTCCGAGAGGATACTGGCCCAGACATATAATATGAGCCGGGCTACAGTCAGGAAAGCCCTGGAAATACTCGAAGGTGACGGAATCATTGAGCGTACATTGGGAAAAGGCACCGTCGTAAGCCTTAGTAATCGCAGCTACAAAGGCTGTCTTGACATGATTGCCCTCGTCGCACCTGCGCAGCGCAGATTTTTCGCAAAATTCATCAACAATTTCCAGAGAGTTGCCGACAAGCACAACTCCATGCTCGTTTTTATCCAGCAGTCGGAAGGCGAATCCATACATGACACGCTCTTCAGACTCCTTTTGAACAACATCCGCAACGTTGTAATCTGGCTTGATTACGAGACGATTGAAAAAGAATATATCCGGCGCCTGCGGGGCCTTGGCATGAATATCGTCTTTTTCGATATTACAGTATCTTCCCCCTATGCCGACTGCATCAGCCTCGACAATGATGATGCCATATCGAAATTATACAATTATGCTCTCAAGACACGTGGGGACCGGATTGTCTATATCAGCCGGGAAAACACCAACCCGTCAAGTCTTCATGAGCGCGAACAGGCATATTTGAGCCTGTCACCGCTGGGGCTGATATGGAATTTCCCCTGGGACTACCGGGACTATCTTCGAAATCATACAGACAAATTCATATTCGAGAATTTTATGCCGAAATACAAACCGGACACGGTAATCTGCAGCGACGGAGAACTCGGAATATCCCTCAAGGCGGCTATGCTTCAGGCAGGGATACAGGATGTCATGTTACTAAGCCTCGACGATTTCGAAGAATCCGCGGAACTTGGGATCACGGTATACAGGCAGCCTTATGATCTCTATGCGGAAGCCATATACAACAGCTTTGCCGAGCAAAACTTCAACTCCGCGAAATGGACGGCAGCCATGCACAGGGTAAAGGGCGAGCTGATTATACGCTGAGTATTAAAGGGCTGCTGTATCCGCCGCGATGTTGAATTGTCCGTCTGCAACAGATATACTTACATATAAAAATGATATTTTCTGAAGGTGATTATATGTCACATTTGTTCAAGGACATTGCCATGGAAGCGGGTGTGTCCCAGGCAACCGTATCGCGCGTTTTTAATAATTCCGGTTACGTCAGCAGTGAGAAAAGAAGCGCTGTTCTTGCGGCCGCTGGTAAAATCGGATATACCCATGTAGAAACCGAGAAAAACTTCGAAAAAATGTCGAGGGACATCATCGGTGTCGTTATTCCGGATATTATGAACCCGTTTTTCAGTGAAGTCATCAAGGGTATCAACCAGGTAGCCCGGGCAAATAAAATCAATGTTCTGATTTGCGACACGGACGAAAGCCCTGACCAGGAAATCCAGTCTTTACAGACTTTGCGCCGCGAGAAAGTTGGCGGTATTATCATAACTCCTACTTCCGAAGTGGTTGAGTATAACGCAGAATATTTAAAGGAACTAAACTCGTTGGGAATACCAATTGTACTCCTCGACCGTGATGTCAAACTCTCAAGTTATGACGGTGTTTTTTTAGACAGTGTCAAAGGTTCTTTCGACGCTGTGAAGGAACTTATCGAATGCGGTCATACGGAAATTGCCATTATTGCCGGAACCATTACCACCAAGCCCGGCATCGATCGACTGAAAGGATATCTTGAGGCCCTGCGCCTCTACAATATTCCCATAAAGGAAGATTACATTTTCTACGGGAATTTCAAACTGGAAAATGCATATGAGCTCGCTGCACGCTTGCTCGATACAAAAAAAGAAGTGACTGCCATTTTTTCGTCCAACAATCTGATGTCCGTCGGCTGCCTGCAGGCAATTCTCGACCGGGATCTTTCCATACCCGAAGATATCGCCCTCGTATCCTTCGATGACTTTTATCTTTTCGGATCTAAAGGCATCAACATAACTGCCGTCGCACGCCCAACCCGCGAAATGGGAATTGAAGCCGCAACAATCCTCGTGGAAAAAATGAAAAAAGGCAAAAAATACAAAGATCAGGTTACGAAGCGGATTATTCTGTCACCGCATCTTGTCATTCGCGGTTCGGAAAAATACCCTGTGAACAGAAGAAAATAAAATAGCCCGGTTATGCTGAAATTCTCACATCAGCAAAACCGGGCATATCCTCGTGAATTTTCAGTTTTGAATGACGACACCTTTCTGGATCATAAAGCATCCGTATAATGCCTTTTCACTGGTAGCCAGTACCGCATATGCCTGTTTGGCCTTTTCATAAAACGCAAATCTTTCAATACTTGTGAATGCCTTTTCGCCGCGCGGATCATACTTCCCCACAATGCTCTTGAACTCATCCCAAACCGGCGTCTCCACATTGTCACAAGCCTGCACCTGCATGAGTGTAACGGGGTGCTCAACAGAATTATCCAATGGCAGCAGCTGCAGAATCGCGTCCAGCAAATCCGTATTATTATGACCGTCACAGCGGATAAGAATACTGTTTTTTGCTGTCGAAGCTGCCGGATAATGAATATCGCCGAATACAAGCACATCTCCATGCCCCATCTCAGCAAGGACTTTTAACAAATCCGGGGAAAGAATCGTCGGGATACCTTTTAACATAAGATCACATCCTTTTCACATATTTGATCAGGCTTTTTTTGCGTTCCTGATTCTTTTATTTTCATTGTGCCGGGTTCTAAAAAAATTGAAAATCATAACAAGTGCAAGGACAAGTCCCCAAATCAGATCCTTAAGGAAGTTCACGTTGGTTAAGCTAAGCATATTCATTCCGGTTGACAGGAATTGGAGCGTCAGCAAGGCAATGACAATGCCGCCGATCGAGCCGAAGCCGCCGTCGGGATTAATGCCGCCGAGGACGACAACCAGAATCGAATGCAGCGTATAGGTTGTGCCATAATCGGCCTTGGCCTGATTCGTACGGGCTATCAGAAGGAAGCCGGCAATACCGGCCAGCACACCGGAAATCATATAGTTGATTTTCAGCATTTTCGCGTTGTCGATACCGCTGAATTCTGAAGCTGTCATATTCGTGCCCATCATGTAGAGTTTGATGCCGAAAGTGGTCTTGTGCAGCAGTATGTATAAGACAACGGTAACTACCACAAAAAAGATCAGGGGATAAGGAATAACTCCGAACAGCGAGCCATTTCCAATTTCCGCAAATACTTCAGGAAAGCCCAGAATAGCCTTTCCTTCACTCAGGATAATGGCAATACCCATGAATGCCTGCATGGTACCGAGTGTTGCGAGGATCGGCGGAATGTTGATTTCTGAAATCAGAAAACCATTCACAAGTCCGCAAAGCAAACCGACAACGATGACAATCAGGAAAGCTATGCCAATATACAGGGCCTGAGTGGCCGGAGCGGCATCCTTTGGAATAGCATTTGCGATGAAATATGCTGATACGATACCGGCAAGATTGGCTGTACCGACCATTGAAAGATCAATGCCCCCTGACAGCATGGCCAGCATAACGCCAATGGAAATAATTCCGATCTCAGGAAACTGAAAAGCCATTGATGTAAAATTATCAATATGAAAATATCGTGACGGATTGGAAAAGCCCATGACTACAAAGACGATAATCATAAAGATGAACAGCCAAGTCAGGTAACTGTCACCCTTTCTCTTTTTTACCAAATTATTTATCATATTCGACCTCCGGTGTTTAGTTTGCCACTTCGACTTTCAGCTGCTTCTTCATTCTTTTTGCCTGATAAGATGAGATACCGACACCGATAATGATGATCATTCCGGTTACAAATCTTTGCCAGAATGATGGCACGCCTATCAGAATCAGACTGTTGCTCATGATGGTCACAAGCGCTACGCCAAACAGGGTACCGGAAATCGAGCCATGTCCGCCGGTGATCCTGACGCCGCCGATAACTACAGAAGCAATGATAATCATTTCCTTGCCAAGCAAGTCAACCGGATTCGAGTTAAGCATCATAATTGTGTGGACCATACCGGCGAGACCCGAGATAATACCGACATAGGCATAGACGAACATCTGGATTTTCTTTACATTGAAGCCTGCCCTCTGCGCAGAGTTGACATCCCCGCCAATGGCATATATGCCTCTTCCCAGCATTGTGAACTTCATAATAAAGAAAGTGACTGCCACAACGGCTATCAGAACCAAAAAAGTTGTCGGCAGGGGCGATTTGAAACCATATTCATTTTCTGCTATGGCTATGACTGACTTACCGGCATCGTAAATGCCTTGCGGTACATTAGAAATTTCCCGTGCACCGATAAAGAAGAGCATAAATCCGGTTATCATGCTGCTGGATGCCAGGGTTGCGATCAGCGGCTGAATTTTGATATAAGCAATCAGGAAACCGTTGAGTAAGCCCAGAATCAAACCAAAGCCAATGGTCATGGCATAAAAAAGAATTACATTTCCTTCATACATCGAATCGTAAAGGATCTTTGTTGTCGTGAACATTGCAAAGGACCCAACTGCTGCGCAGGATACATCAATCCCCCCTGATATCAGGACGACATAAGCTCCTATCGCAAAAATACCAAGTTCAGTGCCGCTCCTCAGCATATCGAACAAGCTGGAAACGGTAAAAAACGTCGAATTGATTGAGCCGATGACAATGCATAATCCAATCACCGAAATCAAGATAAAAAACTCGTTTTTACTGGTCAGATAACGCAGCCTTTTTTTCATTGTACTCATTCCTCATTTGCTTTTTAATTCTCTGCTGACAGTTTTTGTGCAAGTTCATCCTCAGAAATCGACTGGTTGTCGGTCTCACATACAATTCTTCCCCGGTTCATAATTAAGATCCGGTTGCAGTTGTTCAGGACTTCAGGGATATCATCAGAAATAATTATGATGGCCATGCCACGATCCGCCAGACCCCTTATTGTCTGGTAGATGTCTTGCTTGGATCCAATATCGACTCCAACGGTCGGTCCGTTCAAAATCAGAATTTTGGGATTTCTTGCCAGCCATTTAGCGAGGACAACCTTCTGCTGGTTTCCCCCCGACAAAGTTACAACCGGGAACTCCGGATTGCTGGTTTTTACGCCAAGATACTTTACCCAGTCCCATGACTGGTCAACAATTTTTTTGTTCGTAATAAAACCGAACTTACTGCTGACTGTCTTTATAATCCCAATAATTATATTCCTGCTGATAGACTGCTGAAGGAATAATCCTTCCGTCAGACGATCCTCCGGAACATAGCCGATCCCGTGTTCCACAGCATCTTTGATCCTGCGTATCCCAACTTGTTTCCCGTCTATGAAAATACTGCCGGAGTTAACTTTATGAATGCCAAATAGGGCAAGGGCAAGTTCGGTTCTTCCGGAACCGAGTAACCCCGTAATCCCAAGAATCTCGCCTTTATTAACTTTGAAATTTATGTCCTTGAAGCCGCCCTTCAGGCACAGCTTTTCAACTTGAAGCACTGCTTCCCCGGCCTTTTTTTCAGCTGTAAATAAAGTGCTGCGGATTTCTCTTCCGGTCATATAATATACAAATTTCGATATATCGAAATCGCTGATGTCACCATCAATAACATTTTCACCGTTACGAATAATCGTAACCTTTTCTGAAATTTCAAAAACCTCGTTCAGTTTATGACTTACAAACAGAATGGCAATGCCTTCGCTCTGCAGCTGCTTAATAATTTTAAACAGCGAATCGACCTCTTTATTGGTAAGAGCGGTTGTCGGTTCGTCCATAATGATCAGTTTTGCATCTTGAAGTAATGCCTTCGAGATGGCTACGAGCTGCTTGTTTGCTACGGATAGAGTTTCAACTTTCGCATCAAGATCAATATCCACACCAATCCTGCGAAGCGTTGCTTTAGCCACCCTGCGAATTTTCCGCCAATTGACGACCTTGATATTTTCAGCCAGCTGATAATTGATTGATATGTTTTCGGCAACCGTCAAATTGGGAAAAATAGAAAAGTCCTGATAGATGACCTGGACACCCTGATGAACAGATTCAATAGGTGTCAGTTTCGCATGTGATTTACCGGCAATTTCAACAGTTCCACTGTCCGGTGCATACACTCCCGAAATTATTTTGATTAATGTCGATTTGCCTGAACCGTTTTCGCCTAAAAGGCACCTGATCTCACCCTTGTTGATTGTGAGGCTGACATCCTTTAAGGCTTGAACACCTTCGAAGGACTTGGATAGATTTTTAACGCTTAGTATAACATCTGACATATCTAATGCCTTTCTGCAACAAGATTTCGACCAGCACCAGCCCGGCAGTGCCGGGCTGGTCCCAATCAATTGTTTCTTAGAAGTTATAGTCATCCATATTTTCTTTGGTTACGAATACCCATGCTGAACCGTACAGATATTTTTGCTGATCGGTTGTAATTTCAGGATTGTACTGGAGATCCCCATAGCCTTCGATGCCAAGGTCCAGGCCTTCTTTGATCTGATCCTGTTTGCCGTCAAGGCACATGACAGCCAGTTCACACATTGCTTTTCCTGCCTGTGCCGGATCCCAGAAAGCAATTGCATCAAGGGCGCCGCTCTCAAGATATTTTCCTGCGATTGAAGGAAGAGATGTACCTACGACATGTACTTTTCCGATGAGTCCGGCCTTCTCAACAGCAGCTGCTGCACCCGGAGCATCCTGGCTTGTTGCGCCCTGGAAGCCGGTCAGATCCGGATATTTTTTCAAAAGTTCGGTCATGACTTCCTCAGCCTTTTTCTGTTCGTCGTATGTTTCGAGCTTTCTTTCGACAAGTTCCATATCTTTGAAGTTTTCTTCCTGATATGTTACGCCGCCTTCTTCCCACTGATTCTGGGATTTAGCTGTAACAGCACCGACTGTAGTAGCATACTTGCCTGTGCCGCCCATCTTTTCGCCTAGGATTTTCATCAGTTCAGCACCATAGGCGTAATTATCAAAAGCTTCGATATCATAATCAACATTTACAAGGTTATCTGCTTCATGACTGATGACAACGATTCCTTTTTCACGGGCCTTTTTGAGGACAGGTTCACAGGCTTCCGGAGAAAGAGGGACAATGCAGATGGCATCAACATTCTGAGCAATCAGATCTTCCAGGATCTGAACCTGCTGTGCAGCATCAGCCTTGGCAGGACCCTGCATAAATACTTCATGTCCGGTTTCGGCAGCATACTCCTGGAGACCTTCATTCATTCTGTCGAACCAGCCAATACCGATGAGTTTAACAACAACGCCGATTTTATACTTCTCACCCGACGCATTGGTGACTGTTGTGACATTTGACGGTGAGCCCTCTGCCGAAGCGGTTGTTGATGATTGCTGACCACTGGCTGAACAGGCGGTGGAGCCCATTAACCCAAGCAGCATGACGGTGCAAAGAAGTAGTGCTGTGAATTTTTTCATCTTTTTTCCCTCCATGATTTTTATACAAAATCGATGACTCATCAACCATTCAACAAAGCATCGATCTCGTTTCGATAAGGCATAGCCGGGGCCGTTCCCAGCTTGGTAACCGACAGTGCAGCAACGGCATTTCCAAAACGGGCTGCTTCAAAGATATCCATATTTTCTGCGAGGGCTGCCACGAATCCCCCGTTAAATGCGTCCCCTGCCCCGGTTGTATCCAGTACTTCAACTTTCAGCGCCGGCAGGAACGCCTGTTTTTCAGGGGTCTTTACAAGTACTCCGTACTTACCCAGTGTGATAACAACATTCTTTACACCGCGGTCCAGAAGGATCCCGGCAACTTTCTGCGCATCCTGGGGGTCATTGATCGGAACTCCGGACAATACACCGGCCTCGATCTCATTGGGTGTGATAATATCGATTTTCTTCAGCATTTCGTCGGAGAGGATATGAGCGGGCGCTGTGTTCAATACAATTGTCTTTCCCGCAGCATGAGCTATATCAACAACTCGCTCCAGAGCATCCATATTAATTTCCAGCTGAAGAAGCAGAATGTCAGTTCCGGTAATTATGTGCCTGACCTTTTCGATATCGTCAGCCGTAATATTGTCACATGCACCGCTGACAACAAGGATCTGGTTCTGTCCTGAGGTCCTGTCAACCATAATCAGCGCTGAACCGGTTTCAATTTCCTGATCAATAAAGACATGGTCCGTGCTGATCTGCTCATTTTTGTAAAAATCAAGGGCTACACTTCCAAAGACATCATTGCCAACTTTTGTAATAAGCGTAACATCACCATCGGCGCGTTTGGCGGCAACGGCCTGATTCGAGCCTTTGCCGCCCGGACCCATCAGGAATTTGTTTCCCTTTGCCGTTTCTCCGGCGACCGGCAAATGATCTGCCCAGCTTGTCAAATCGACTACGAAGCTTCCAAATACTGTTATCTTCTTTTTTTCCATTTTGATTCTCCAGTCAGTTTGTCTTTATTTCCGATCCCCGCAGGATAAGCTTAGGGAAAAGGATGATTCTTTTCGGAACATGCTTATTGTTTTTTTTGAAATCACACATTTTCTCAACTATAATTTTTGCTGCCTCTATTCCCATCTGTTCTGCTGATCTGGAAATGACGCTTATATTTCTGCTATAAGCCTCGAAGCTGATTTCATCATCAAAAACAACCAGCGCTATATCATCAGGGGTTTTCAATAAAAGTTCAGTCAGGGCAGCCATACATCCAAGTCCCATAAGGTTGTTCGACAGGAAAATCGCGCTTGGGCGGATCGGTTTTCTCATTAGTTTCAGTGTCAGGTTATATCCGCTGTCCCATTTAAAGTCGCCGTAAGCGATCATCTCTTCATTAATGGTCAGCCCATACGTCCTCATGGCCTCAAAATAACCTTCCAGCCGATCCTTCCCCGGTTTGGTGCCGACCGGACCGGCAATAATTCCGATATTTTTATGTCCGGCCTGTATCAATGCTTCGACTCCGTCAAATGCGCCTTTGAAATTATCTAAAAAAACACCGTCGAAATTCGCCGGCCTTAAATCGCGGTCGAGTAAAACTACCTGGACACCTTCGTTCTGCATTGTCTCAAGAAGTCTTGTATTTGCTTCGGCGCCTGATGATACCGGTGTGATAATGATTCCGCCTGCTTTTAACTTGTTGAATGATTCGATGTTTTTCAGTTCGCACTCCGGACGTTCATCGGAATTGCAGATAAAAACACTTAGATCATGATCAACGGCAATTTTGCTGATACCCCGGATGATTTCACCAAAAAAAGGATTGTTGATATCCGGGATGATCACGCCCAGAATGTCCTTCTGTAAGGTGTCTTTTGATTTTTTGTCTCTCACGACGTACTTATATCCAAGTTCTGTGACCGCCTGATTTACCCTCGAAGCAATCTCTTCGCTGACATAACCGCTGCCGTTCAGTACCCGGGAAACAGACGCAATTGACACTTCAGCTCTTTTTGCCACGTCGTGAATGTTGCTTCTCATTGCTCACGTCCAATCAATCTGGCTGCCGTGCAGTTGGATGTTTTTTGTGAAATTCTTTTCTGATGCCTTGATTATAGTTTCGCGTATGAAATCAGTCAAATATGAAATGTATGAAACTCACAGATATTTTACATAGTTTTTCATATGATTTTTCATAATTTTCCACGGTTTTCTCTGTTTTAACAACAAGACGACGTACTATACGTATTTTTATAAGTATTTTTAACAAGCCCCTCGGTACTCCAAGGCGAGCAAGCAATCACAGCATCCATGAATCATTTGTGAAAATTTCACCACTATGTCAAATGCTTTTCATAGTGCACCAGCACTGTTATCAGTTTCTATCGCCTGGAATACTGTTTGTTTCCAAAAGTACAACTCAGATGTTTTACATTGTAATTATATAAATAAAGTAATATAATTAAAACTTCGCGCCGGCCGGAACGGAAATATTTCACTTAAGGGATGATTTGCCGGAATGAGCAGCAGTATACCTGCCTTATATATTCAAGGAGAATAGACAACATGGGACTTTTAGACATCATCGAAATATCGCATTCGTTTGGTGACAATATTTTATATAAGAATGCTTCGTTCGAGCTTTTCAAGGGCGAGCATATGGGTATTGTCGGACATAACGGCACCGGGAAAACAACATTACTAAACACGATAATTGGCGAGATCGTTCCGGACGGCGGCCGTATTGTATGGCAGAAAAATGCTAAATACGGATATCTGGACCAATATGCCAAAATAGATAACAATATAACGGTTTTTGATTATTTGAAGACCGCCTTTCAGGAACTCTATGACAGCGAAGCCGAGCTTATCTCGATTTATGAGAAAATGGCTGAAGACTCCAGTGATGAACTCATCAACAAGGCGTCAAATATGCAGGAACGGCTTGAAAGCAGCGGTTTCTACGATGTGGAAACGACGGTTCTGAAAGTCGCAAACGGACTTGGCGTTACCGTGCTGGGAATGGACAGTATTCTTTGCGAGCTCAGCGGCGGACAGAGGGCAAAGGTTATTTTCGCCAAACTGCTCCTTGAACAGCCGGATGTGCTTCTTCTCGACGAGCCTACCAACTTTCTTGATAAGGAGCATATTGAGTGGCTTACCGGTTATCTCAACGAATTTAAGGGAGCCTTCATTGTCATTTCACATGATTATGATTTTCTTGATAAAGTCACAACCTGTATCTGTAACATCGAGTTCGGTTCAATTACCAAATATTGCGGAAACTTCAGCAAATTTCTCGAGATAAAGGACTTAAAGCGTGAAGGCGTCGTCCGCGAATTCAAGTCCCAGCAAGTACAGATCAAAAAATTCGAAGACTACATCGCCAAAAACGGGGCAAGAGCCTCAACAGCCGGCAGTGCCAAAAGCAGGCAGAAAATGCTTGATCGAATTGATAAGATCGAACTGCCCAAAACGATGGCAAAACCAAATTTCCAATTCACTTCACTCCCTGTTTCAACACAGAGGACCCTGGTTGTGAAAGATCTGAAAATCGGCTACACAGACCCGCTTCTGCCTAAGATGAATTTCCATATTGCCCCAGGCCAGAAGGTGGTCATTACAGGCTTTAACGGCATCGGAAAATCAACCCTGATAAAAACGCTTATCAGGCAGGTGCCGGCCATTTCAGGTGATTTTAAATTTGCCGAAAATGTAAAAGTAGCTTATTATGAACAAGACTTGGAGTGGGAGAATCCCAGCCACACACCGCTTCAGATTATGAGCGCAAAATTCAGCCGACTTTCCGCCGGTCAGATCAGAAAGCATCTTGCACAATGCGGTATTCAGGCAAAAAGCGTGATGCAGCCAATATCTTCCCTGAGCGGCGGCGAACAGTCAAAAGTCAAAATCTGTATCCTGATGCTCACCAACGCCAATCTGCTGATCCTGGATGAACCGACAAATCACCTTGATGTTGACGCAAAGGATGTCTTAAAAAACGAACTGATCAAGTGGCAGGGCAGTATTATTCTGGTAACCCACGAGCCGTCTTTCTACAAGAACTGGGCGGATCATGTCATTCATATCGGAGAATGACAGCGACAGGAAAGCGTGGTCCATTTTATGCAGATATGTATTCGGATTTTGATGGTCATCTTGCTCCTCTTATCCATGTTCGGATGCTCAAAAGCAGAAAGTAATACACATGTATACAGTGATTCCGATTTAACAGCTCCCTGGCACGGGCCTACCGATTACTGGAGTGTTTCCACACCTGAAATGCAGGGAATGGACTCCGTCATGCTCGGTCGCGCTGACAGCAGAATCACCGAAAATTATCCCAACGTTTACAGCCTGCTAGTCGTCCGTCACGGCTATCTTGTATACGAAAAATATTACCACGGAGTGGACGGCAATGATGCCAATCCTGTTTTTTCCATTACCAAAAGCGTAATGTCCGCCTTGACAGGCATCGCCGTCAGAGACGGGCTCATCGATAATACAGACCAGAAGCTCTCAGAATTTTTTCCGGAATATTTTCTACAGTTGGATGACACAAAGAAAAGTGAAATCACAGTCAAAAACGTGCTGACGATGACCGGCGGTCTCGAAAGCATCGACAGTGACTATATGTCGTATTTCAGCAGCCCGGATTTCCTCGACTATGTTCTTCAAAAGCCATTGACGAATAACCCCGGAGAAAAATTTGTGTACAACACCGGTCTTACTCATTTTCTGTCTGCTGTCATTGCCGAAACTTCAGGCAAGAGTACGGAGGATTATGCCAAAGAAAATCTTTTAAATAAAATAGGCATCTCCGTCGAAACATGGGATACCGACAGTAACGGATATAACATCGGGGGCACCGGACTAAGCCTTACGCCCTCAGACATGGCAAAATTCGGATATCTGTATCTGAATAACGGATTATGGGACGGTGTGCAAGTCCTCCCGAAGGAATGGGTGGAAGAATCAACGCAAAAGCAAATTGCTGTAGATGCCAGTTTGAATTATGGCTACTTATTCTGGCTTCAGACAGTCAGGGACGAAGCGAAAAGCAAACAGTACGATACCTACCGTGCCGCAGGTATGGGCGGACAATACATAATGGCGGTTCCTGATCTTGATATGGTCGTCGTAGTAACGGCAAACAGCAACAATGTTTCAAATGACGGCTCGGATACACTCGACATTATTACAGATTATGTGATACCGGCTGCGAAATAGGTGCTGCATCAAACCATCAGGATTTCAAGCGCACCCTTCTCGAATTTTGCTCTTCCAACCTCTTTATTTCGAATGACATCCGGCAAAGTAATCCGTCTTCTTGCGTTTTGAATACCAAGTATCAATTCGCCGCCGGACTGTGTAAGTTCCATATCCTGTTTCTCGGCAAAAGGGAGAAAAATCCGGAAGAGATAACCATCCTCCTGTTCTTCGAGTTCGAATATTTTGGTGCAGAAGAGTACCTCCGCAGGATCAGTGCCGTCAAAGATTTCCTCTGCCGCTGCGGACAGGAGGCTGATCGTTTTGAGCTCCTGTTTGTTTAGTTCCAGATAAAAAACAGGGACCGGCTCAAAACTTTCCTTGATCTCCTTTATCCCCTGTGCCTGCAGCTGAGTCCACTTGTTAAAGTATCCTTCCAGCGCTTCTTTGGGATATACCTTATTCACAATAATAGCGTCAACATTATAATCGTACAGATGCAGCCAGGTATAATTTCGTTTGGATTCCTTAATAACAATTCTCTCCGGGGTCGTCACGATCCGAAGGCTTACATTTTCTTTATCACTCATGACCTGCTGCATTTTTTCCAGCTGATGTGTCAAATCGGTTATTTCATCGAACATGGAGTCATCGGGCATGGGGATTTTGGTGAGCCTGGTCACAGTAGGTCCGGCTATCTTTATACCTTTCCTTTTCATTGGAAGAACAGATTCGATAAATTTGCCGAACATTTCCGGGAATCTTAAGAGCGACAGAGTCTCGCCTGTGGGTGCACAGTCCACAATGAGTACATCGTACATCCCGCTCTCATTGATCTCAACGATTTTCAGTAATGAGAATAGTTCTTCCAAGCCGGGAAATACCAGCAGCTCTTCGGTTTCAAGGCCATTTTCAGCCCGGGCAGAAAGCAAATCCTTAAAGTAGCTTTTCATTCGTCCCCAAGCCAATTCACTTTCCCTGACAGCATCTATTTCCATTGCAAAAAGATTCCCGGCAAGCTCTGTCTCTTCGTTTCCAATTTCCATCTCAAAGGAGTCCGAAAGGCTATGGGCCTGATCAGTACTCATTATCAACACTCTTTTGCCTTCCTTTGCCAGCTTACTTGCTGTCGCAGCTGCTACAGTTGTTTTCCCGACGCCGCCTTTTCCCGTATATAAAATAATTCTCATACATTCTCCTGATCCGCCCCTGGGCAGATAACTCTTTTTGTCTTTTGTCCAATTATTCAATATCGACTTTGTTTGTTTTGTGTTCTCTTTCCGGTCCGCTGCTTTTTTCACTGCCGGTGCTGCAGCTAAAAATAATCTCTTTGGCCATTTGCGTAAGTTCCCTGTTAATTACATCAATATGCCCCTTCACCGGTTCCGGCAGCAGAGATCCAATTGCCTGCATCTCCAATTTCTTTGCCTGAATTATTTTTCCTACAAATTCATGATTCATCCTGTTACCGGTCCTTTCTTTTCTGTAAATTGAATGTGAAGCTCTTCATCCTTCAGCTTTGCAGATGAAATTGTATAGCTGCGAAGCGTATTCGGTATCGGTATGTTTCTTTTGAAATTACCGATTCTGATAATGATGTCAGCACCTGACTGATGCATGTCGAGTTTATCTTTTGACACGACCGGGAGAAAGATGCTCAGAAGATATCCTTCTTCGTTCTGCTCGTATTTTTCATTTGTTCTTTGGCTGTTAACTGCAAACAGGTTATCGCCGGTCAGAACGTCATCACATATTCGATCAATCGCATCCATCCCACATACTTCTGACTCATACCACGGGATTTTTGTCACCGGAACTTCTGCAAAAATATTTTCAAGTTCCTCAATATATTTTTTCTGGATACCCATCCATTCTGTAAAAAATGCATTGTCTACATCCTTTTCCAGAATGCGGTTGATATAGACGCCATCGACAAGATATCCGTACAGGTTCATATACATGTAATTTCTTTTGGTCTCTTCCACCACCATCTTTTCAGGTAATGTCACCAGCCGGATGGACGTAATCCCGCTATTTTTTAAGAGATCCTGCAGTGCGGCCAGCTTGACATACAATTTTTCGATGTCAGTCATGGCATGCTTGTCAGGAAGCTCAATCTTCCAGATCCGCCTGGAGACAGGCGCAAGGACCTTCATCGCCACTTTCCCGACGGGAAAGAATTTCTCCATATACCAGCTTAGTAACTCCGGGAACTTAAGGAGGGAAAGCGTCTCCCCGGTTGGCGCACAATCAACAATAATCCGGTCATATACATCACGCTCATAGAAATCCAGAATTTTGAGAAGTGAGAACAGCTCCTCCATCCCGGGCATCATCAGCATCTGATTGTCCTTAAGATTCCCGAGGCCCTGCGAAGAGATGAGGTTCTTTATTCCGTTCTGCAAATCAGCAAAATCATTCTCCAGAATATATTCCGGATCCAGCTCAATTGCATACAGATTTTCTGCAGCCTCCACCACATTTCTGCCGATTTTCCGCTCGAAAATATCACCCAGGTTGTGTGCCATATCCGTACTGACCAGCAGCGTCTTTTTGCCTTGTCTTGCTGATTTTCTTGCATGGGCTGCGGCTATACTTGACTTGCCGACTCCGCCTTTTCCTGTAAAAAGAATGATTCTTTCCATTTTGCCTGTCTCCTTATAAATATTCTCTTGATTCGCATTGTGAATTATTCGGCATCCGAAGTTTATGTT
>DIEQ01000059.1:17658-49353 GCA_002418705.1 Mageeibacillus sp. UBA5770
AATGCCTCCACTATTTTGCTGATTGTCTGAAACAGCATTTTGATTTCTTCCGGTGACAGTCGATCCATAACAACATGGACATAACGCATAATTTCTTTGAGGATACTTCCGATATGCCTGGTTCCCTCATCTGTAATGGCCACTTTCACAACTCTTTTGTCGTCCTTGCTGTGATATCGGGCAATAAGATTTTTCTTCTCCATCCTTCCGACAATACCGGTAGCAGTATTAAGAGGAACATGAATATACTCAGCAATCATGCTCATATTCACCTCTCCCTTACGATATACGTAGAGCAGTATGAATATCTCATCCTTCGTACAATCCAGCATCAAATTCTCCCATGTCCCGGGAGATATCAGAACCTTGACCTTATCTATATAACGGAATATGAACTCTTCCATATTCGATGTATCCATAGTCTCTCTTTTCCGCGATTTTTATTTCGCCACTCGAATTAATTTAATTCTGCATCCGAAGTATTTGTTTGTCAATAGGATTTTTTGGTTTCAAGGCCATAATTTTCTGTTCCAATTCATATTTTGTTTCTTGTGCTGCGTCATTTGGGTATGTATCTGCCTTTATATTTAATTTTTGCTTTTTCTTTGTATCTCCTAATAAACTCTGATTTTGCTTCTGTATATCCGTCTCTGTTGTGCTCGAATTCTTTCCACAAACCCAATTTTAGTTTTCCATATTGGACGGCGACATCAGGATGATCTAATAGATAATCTCGAAAATACAACTCATCCCAATCGCGCAAATACCTGACGTGAAGATGGTACACTTTTTTTGCAAATCCATCAGGCGTATATCCTTTATTGAACACAAGTTTCAAATCCGGCTCGTACTCACTTGACATAAGTGTCCAACTATTCTCACAAAGGCCTTCTATCAGCTTTGCAATGACGCAATTGTCATCAACTTCCAACAAGATATCAACGGTGGGCTTTGCGATCAAGCCTTCTACCGCACTGCTTCCGATATGACTGATACGTTTTATATCCTGTTTCCTGATACAACAAAAAAGCTGTTTATTTTCGATTTCATACCATTCTTTATATTGTGGATTATGCTCTTTCAATATTATAGGAAACAACTCCCATAATTCTTTACGTGACATCTCTGACAGTTCTTTTTTCATGACTAACACCTTTGTCAGTATTATTGTATTATGTAACTGGTCCAAATTACTTTTCCCGGATCGCCCTCACAGCTGTTATCTTCGTTGATATCTTATCAGACTGTAGAAAATATTAAAACTGACCGCTGGTGATTATGAACTATAATGAGTACTATATGAATTTCATCAAATTTGTAACGAGGTATTTACATGGATAATCAGGAACCTAAGCACCAGAGACGTGTCCGCTACAACGGCACGCACCCGAAAGCTTTCAAAGAAAAATATAAAGAACTGCAGCCTGAAAAATATGCCGATGATGTCGCCAAAGTCATTGAGCGCGGCAGCACGCCTGCAGGTATGCACCGGTCCATCTGTGTGGACGAAATTCTTGAATTTCTGCAGATTACTCCCGGCCAGACCGGGCTTGATGCCACACTTGGATTCGGCGGCCATTCTTTAGAGATGCTCAAACGCCTGGATGGCAAAGGTCATCTGTATGCCACGGATGTAGATCCTTTTGAACTGCCCCGCACCCGTGAACGCCTGGAGAACTTAGGGTTCGGCTCCGAAATTTTAACGATCAGGCAGATGAACTTTTCGCAAATAGATGAAATTGTTCTCGAGTCAGGACCTCTTAATTTTGTACTGGCAGATCTGGGTGTCTCTTCGATGCAGATCGATAATCCCGAAAGAGGGTTCTCCTTTAAGCGTGAAGGACCTTTGGACCTGCGGCTCAACCCCAAAGCAGGTATTTCTGCGGCAGAACGTCTTAAGTCGATATCCCAGGCAGAACTCGAAGGTATGCTCATCGAAAACGCCGACGAACCTCACGCGGAAGTAATCGCCCGCGCCATTATTACCGAAATCAGAAAAGGAACGGATATATCCACAACAACGCAGCTCAAACAGATTATCAAGGATGCCCTGTCATTTCTTCCGGGAAATGACAAGAATGCAGACAAGCTCGACGAGATCAAGAAGACCTGTCAGCGCTGCTTTCAGGCACTAAGAATTGATGTCAACGATGAATTCGAAGTGCTCGATGCCTTTTTGGAGAAGCTTCCCGACGCCCTTGCTGCGGGTGGACGTGTTGCCATCCTGTCCTTCCATTCCGGAGAAGACCGCCTCGTCAAAAAATCATTCCAGCGATTTTTCCGTGAAGGAATATACCGCGAAGTAGCTCCCGGACCCATCCGGCCGTCGGCAGAAGAATGCCATACCAACAGCCGCGCGCGTTCCGCCAAATTACGCTGGGCTATAAAGGCATAATTCACTTAAGGTAATACAACCGGCAATTCATTCTTCTTATTTACTATGTAAATTCCTGCACACACCAAAATCAGTGCAGCTATGCTGTTCCACCCAAATGCCTGTTGTTTTTCATCCAGAAGTATCCCGGAAAACAGCACGCCGAACATCGGATTCATAAAGCCAAACACGGCAACTCGCGATACCGGATTATACTTGAGAAGAATGCCCCACAGTGAATACGCCACGGCGGAAATAAGTGCCAGATAAAGCAGCAGAATGGTATGGGGAATCGAAAAGTTATTAGCTTTTCCGCCAAGCAGAAAGCCGCTGACACTCATGATGATGCCGCCTGTCAGAAACTGATATCCGCTGAGCACGATCGGGTTCTCATCTTTAGAGAACTGTTTAATAAATACAGAAGAAAAGGCATAAGCGACTGTAGACAAAAAAATAAATCCCTCTCCCCAAAAACTCATATTGATATCAACACCGCTTTTTGCGAGGTTTATGAGGATCACACCCGAGAAACCTACCGCACATCCAATGATTTTGGCTGTCGTCATCTTTTCCTGTTTAAAAACCAGGCTGGCCACCAATATCGCGAGAAATACGTTGACCCCTCCTATAATGGAAGCCTTAACACCAGTTGTATGTGCCAGACCAATATAAAAAAACAGATACTGCCCGACTGTCTGCAGCAAGCTCAATTTTATAATTTTGATCCATGAGCCTTTTTTAGGAATTAATAATCTGCGGCTGATAATGCTTCCGATGAGAATGGCCAACATCCCTGCGAGTGTAAAGCGATAACCGGCAAACAGGATTTGTGAACTCACCGCATCAGACGGAATCCGAAACATTTCATAACCTATCTTAATGCTGGGAAATGCACTGCCCCAAAGGGCGCAGCAGAGCAGAGCACCGAGCCACACTACGACTGTTTTCTGCATAAATATCTCTTTGCTGTTAGTCATCTGATTTCCACAATTTCCTGTTCTCTGAAAAGACTAGCAACAGCTTCATCATAATCGGATAATCTTTCTGCTTTTTTAATTTTTTTGGTATATTTTGCATGATCAGAAAACATCAGGATCATGTACAGCCATAGTTCTTTCATTTTGTACAAGACATTCTTATCCCCTGAGAGCACGCTTCTATAGTCCTCATAGAGTCTGTCATGAAAGTTCTTGAGAAGCTTTTTATCGATTCGGGATTCCTTCATAATATCGCTGATCATACCCGGGTTAGTGATTAGTCCGCGGCCAAGCATTACTGTATCCACACCGGAGAATGCAGCGGTAAACGTCTCATAATCCCTGACTGTAAAAAGATCGCCGTTATAGCAGACAGGGTTTTTACTCAAACCCATGGCCTCATTAAAAATCTTTAAATTCGGCGTATTTTTATAAAAATCTTTCTGAATCCGGGGATGAATAATCAGTTCTTCCATAGGATATTTGTTAAATATTTGAATTAATTCATAGAATTCCTCAGGCCCGTCTTTTCCGATTCTTGTCTTCACTGAGATTTTCGTTGTCGCCTGAGTAAATATTTCATCCAGGAACACATCGAGATCTTCTCTTTTGGAAAGAAATCCGGAACCTCTGTTTTTCGAGACGACCGTGCCGGAAGGACAACCCAAATTCAGATTGATCTCACTGTATCCCATCTGATCAAGCTTCCTGGCGGTATGAATAAAATCCGCGGACTGATTGGTTAACAGCTGCGGAATCAGCGTGATTCCACGATTGTTTTCCGGCAGGATATCATTTAGCTCCCGCGTTGTAAAACGATCGCTTTGATTGGCAACGATAAATGGCGAAAAGTACTTATCAACATGATCAAAAAAAGCATGATGGGCGTTTCGATATACGTATCCGGTCAAACCTTCCAAAGGTGCGAAATAGAACTTCATATCATATACCTCCGGAATTTTCTGACGCCTGTGACCCGAACCTCTTCCTGTAGCCGCACTTTCTGCAAAGTTCCTCGACAGCTTCTTTTCGCGTAAACCCGTCAACAATATCTCTTGCTCTTTTGCTTTCAATTATTTCGGAAAAGGGCGACGTATGTATGTTCCCGAGGTTTATACCTCCTTCGCCGTCAAGGCAGCACGGAACAACCGTTCCGTCGACCAAAATGGCCGCCTGGTTACGAAGCCCATAACAAAACCCGCTTCCATGGTCTTCTTTTTCCTTCAGGTCCGGCCATTTAAACAGGTGAGCCTGATTGATATATAAGCGGTCGGCAATCTTAATTCCCCTGGCCGGCACGACTTCCTCCTGTATTTTGAAGGGCAAATCGAACTCATTTTCGATAGCAGCCAGCAATTCGTCATTAATCCTTCGCTCCGAATCACTCACATGATTCTCCTCCAGATTCCATAAGCGAAGGGATATGATTGTTTTCGATTTTTCCATAGCTTCTTTGGCAAAAGACAAAATATTATTAATGTATTCGCCTTTGTCCCGAAACCCCATATTCCCGTCAAAACTATGCAGGGAAAAGTTAATCTGACGCAATGCCGGCTTGCTCAATAGTATATCCCGAACCTTATGAATGAGCGTTCCGTTCGTCGTGATATTTACCTGAAAGCCTTTTGCATAACTAATATCAAGCAGTTTATCCAATTCCGGATGAAGAAGAGGCTCTCCCTTTACATGAAGATATATATAGTCGGTATGCGCTTTTATCTGGTCCAATATCATGGAAAAAGTATCAACACCCATAAATTCCGGAGCACGTATGGTCTGCGGGCAAAAATCGCAGGCAAGGTTGCATATATTCGTTATCTCGATATAGACCTTCTTAAATTTTGTCACCCGTTGGTCTCCAATCACAATCAATTGTAGTAACATAAACTATATCCTACTTCTACGGCTACATCAAATAGGAACAGGAGCGGCGAATATGGGTCACGAATCTTCTTCAACGGATCCGGCGCATGTAAAACAAACAGCTTCATATGCCAAAATCCTGCGAATCGTCTGCGGTTTGCCGGCTATTGCAGCGATCATTCTATTTTGGGGAAACCCCTTTGCCGGCATGGGGTCTGGTGCATCCACGCAGCAGACAGCTTCCGATCCTATCCGGCAGATTTCGACTTCAGTCTTTTCGGCAATATCCCCGTCACCTTCTTCTTTTCCATTAGAACCATCTAAACCGGCGTCATCACCGCCCCTGTCACCGACGCCGACTTCTAACCCGGTTCCATCACCGGCTCCCTCACCGTCACCAATTTTTACACCGTCGCCAGTTCCTGAAATCCGCGCATCCCTGACAGCTGTGGGAGATATCATAATGCATAAGTCCGTCATTGACGGCGGTCTGACAAATCCCGGAGAGGCCGTTCCGGTGTATGACTTCAATCTCGATTTCCAATATGTCTCATCCATTTTTGAGGCATCCAATCTGGCAATGGGCAATTTCGAAGGAACGCTAAGCGGGCCTCCGTACACCGGTTTCCCGTCATTTTCCGCACCTGATGAAATCGCTGACGCACTATATGACGCCGGTTTTCGTGTAATATGCACCGCCAATAATCACTGTATTGATAAGGGCCTTGACGGACTCATCCGCACTGCGGCCGTTTTTCGAGACAAGGGTCTTACGGTAATCGGTACCCGTCCGGATCTGTCGAGTCCGTTGGATACTGTAGAAGATTTGGGTGGAATACAAGTCGGTCTGTTAAACTATACATTCGAGACACCCGGAACAGAACAAAGAAAAACAATCAATGGCATACCAATACCGGACGGCGCCGACCAACGGATCGATTCCTTCAACCCCTACAGGGAATCCGCTTATGAAACAGACTTGAGATCCATTCTCTCCCGCGCCGAAGAGCTGCGCCGGCAGGGTGCCGAAGTCATCTGCCTGACTCTTCACTGGGGTGAGGAGTATAATACACACAGCGTCGCATGGCAGCAAAAAATGGCACAGCAGCTCTGTGATGCCGGAGTCGATCTGATCATCGGCCACCATCCGCATGTCCTCGAGGAAATTGATGTGCTGACTTCAGAAGCAACCGGGAAGCAAACACTGGTATACTATTCACTTGGCAACTTCCTCGGCAATTGGAATTACGGCTCGCTTGGAACCGCGGGAAAGGCCCAGGACGGCATGATCGCGAGAGTCACATTCCTAAAAACATCAGATGGTGTTATCGTTGAAAAGGGTGAGTATATCCCGACGAATGTCGTGAGGGTACCTAAAGGTTCAGGACTTCAGCACCTGATCGTTCCGGTTCTGCCCGGCCTGGCTGATCCGGCTGCCTACCAGACAACCGCCGCAGAGATGCAGGCATCTTACGACCGTATCAGCAAGATACTCGGTCCCTGTATCGGTACCGAAGAAATTCCGGTCAGGGAGGCGGCACGCTAAGCCTCTGCGGAGGAAATTAAAATATATTTTTTGTGAGGAAAGCTTTTGGAACAACAGACGCCACAGGAATATTTTGAGAAAGTCTATCGTGATACCTTCGACAAGCTCAGTCGGTACGTTTTTTTCAAAGCGCCCAGCCTGACCGACGCAGAAGATGTCACGGCTGCTGTCTATACAAGTTTTTACCAGTATGTCGTACTGAAGAACAAGCGGCCTGGAAAAGAACTTGCTTATCTGATTAAGATGTCCAATCATGAATTAAGCCGCCTATACACTAAAAAGGTCGACATGGTTTCTTTTGACGATGAGGATCTTCAATTAAGCAGTACGGTTCCCGACAGTTCCGATTTTGAGCTCATGTTCTTTGAAACATTCGAAAATGAAGATCTATGGAATGCAGTAAGTAAGCTTTCGCAGCCTGAGCAAAAGGTTCTCATCGCCCGGTTTCGGTTTGATTTGACTTTTCAGGAAATAGCAGCCGCGATGGACCAGGGGGAAAGCGCGGTCAAGCTCCGCTACTATCGTTCCCTTGCAAAATTAAAAAAAATACTGGATGGATGTAACTAATTGAACCAATTCCTTCTCTTATGTAATAAGTGGATTTTTCGGGTTTTGACGGAGGCGATAAGAAATGAATAAATTAAAGAACACAATCAAGGAACATGCTTTCAACGAAACTGAAATGTTCACTCGTATCAGGCTGCAAAGTCTGAAGAAAGAAAAGGTGAATGTTATCATGAACAAAAAAGTATGGCTTGCTATTGGAGTCGCTGCGGCAATGTTACTCGCTATTGTGACAGGTACAACGATTCTTATTCCTTCTCAGCAAAAAGCACAGACCGAGGCTGCTGCCGTTAAGTATGCTCAGGTGAAGTATTCGGAGCATCCTCTTGCGGCTGCTATGATAAGTGTCGACATTAATCCCAGCTTCGAGATTTATACGAATACGGAAGGAAAAGTTGTTGAAATTGAAGCTATCAACGAAGATGCCAAAACACTTGATGTCTCAGCCTTTATCGGTCTTCCCGTTGATGATGCTATTTCCGGCATTATCGCTGCTGCAACAGCAGCCGGATTTATTGATGCGACCGACGCAGTTGACGACTATGTTATCGTTTCAACCGTTATGCTTGACGAGACGGCTCCGGACGCCGAAGAAAAGCAGGAAGAGCTTGATGATTTGATCACCGACGGACTTGCTGAAGATGAAACTCTGCCCGATACCACCAAAGTTGCTTTAATCAAGGCGACACAGGTTGAGATGTTCCTGGCCAGCGGCAAAGATGTACCGATGGGACTCTATGTCATCAACGGAATGATTTCTAAAGATGGTGTCATGATTCCTGTTTCTGAGTTTGTATCTAATTCCGATAACCTTCATAAACTTGAGAACCGTGCAGAAGTTGTCGGCAAAGGACATAAGAATACAACTGATGAAAGCACAGATGAAACCGGCACGACTGAAGAAACAAAAGCATCCGATAAGGAGCACGGTAATTCCGGCTCGAACGGCAAAGCTGAAAATTCTTCTGCGAACGGCAAAGGAAACTAAGGGAAAGTAATCTTTCTCTGACCCCAATGTCTGACAAGATCAGATGCCAACTAATGGAATGAGTCCGGTGTTCAACCGGACTCATTCTTTTTGCGGTATTTCTTATCATCAATCAGTTGATATTTTAAGCATGTGCTATGTTAAATATTTTTTATTTTCTCCAAAACGTCGAACATTCTGCCTTATCGACAACATTAAACTCGATTATTTTCGCAAGCAGCGAATAATCAACAGGACGATCCCATCGAATGCGCATCAGTCCCTTCGTATGATCATAACCGGCCTTCACAATTTTATCAGAAAAATGATTGATACCCGCCACTTCCGGTGCGATTAACAAATGCTGTTTGGATACGCTGAAGCCGATGATAAATGTACCGTGATCAGTAAACATAGGCTGATTCCATGCAATTCTGGTCTCAAAACCGGGATATTTCGCAGCGACCCAATCCAAAACCTCTTCGAGACGGGTACGGTGTTCAGTGTTTTCAATGCCTGCTAAAAATTCTGCGAATGTATCCATTATGCTGCCTCCTTAAGAAAATGAGATCTTTTGATAAAAATATTGCTCGAAAAAACCATGTGCATTAACCTGCACAACGACCTTTACTTTATCTTCATTTTTCTTCCATGTCCCACATAAACCTCTGCGCATTTCATTTTACGAATACTTGTCATGCTCTGCAGCATTTTGTCTTTGTCTTCAAACAATTTTGATGCCGGTGAGCCGCCCATATTCATCATCGCATCGCCTGCAATGAGTTTATCACCGCCAACAAGTATGCCTATCGATCCCCGGGTATGACCCGGCAATTCCAATACCGTTGCATCTACTCCATATTTATCAAATGACATATCCTGTGACAGATAAAAGTCAGGCTCAAATATTTCAACAGGAGATTTTGCTAACATTCTGCCCGACATCCGCTTAATCATTTTTCCGATAAAATTATCCGTACTTAATGTGCGTGCTTCATGATTTTTAATCAGGACTTCGTCAGCCTGATGCATTGCAATGGGTACGCCCAATTCTCTCGACAGATAAGCAGCGTTTGCAATGTGGTCGAAATGACCATGCGTCAGAACGATCAGATTGACATGGCAGTCCCTGGCCGATCTTAGAATTTTCTTTCTCGCAGACAGCGAACCTGTATCCACGAGTATGGAGCCTTCCCGGCCAACAACTAAATAGCAATTAAAGACACTTCCTATTTGGATGATTTCAGCCATTTTTTCCCTCCTTACCCCATAAAATAATATTTAAAACTGCTTCCGATTATATTTACATCTCCTGCAACTGCAGACAGGCTGTCTCGAAATGCATCACAAATTTCATATATATGATAAATTATACAGTAAAGTGCAGCATCATAAATCGAAATTTTAAAATATCAATTTGCATCAGCTCTCATTCGCAAATAAATTTTCTTGAAAAATTACGGAAGTTTCTTTACAATAAGAATATAAATGTTTGCGCGTATAATTGATCAGCGTGAAATCAAGAAATTGATTTCGCGCTTTATTTTTTGCCCGAAAACATTAAATCAGTTGAAATCTGTGAATATCATTGCGCCGCTGATCACTTGCTATGAAGTTGGATTTCATATGTATGTATGGGCAGAATCGTTAAAGAAGGCGACGGATTTGGTTCTCACATTGTTGTAAATATTTTGTGCACGGTATTTCTGATGTCAATCTTTCTGACGGTAATCGGAACATGGATAGGAAGCAGACAAATCAGCATGGAGCCGATTCATATGTTTTTTTATAAGTGGCCGCGTAATTTTGCCATATCCTTTGCAGTCGAGTTATTGATTGCGCAGCCAATAGCACGATTGGTTATGTCAAAATGGCACCTTGCAATAGACAAGGTGCTTGCAGAAAATTAAGGCCGCCGCCTTACGTCACTATTTTTTCCGGATCGCGGACGCTGCCCTGTTGCCGCGGATTTCGGACCCTTCCCTGCGGCTCCGGGCTGAGGTCTTTTCCCCGCAGTCGTTCCGGGCGCGGATTTTTTGCCGGGATGTGCGGCTGCTGCGCCGCCCGACTTGTAGGGTTTGCCATGGGTACGTCCCGAAAGTGCATCAGATTCCCTGTGTGCCTTGCTCTGCGGGCGGATCAGGCACTTCGGGTCGTGTCCGATCAGATCCGGACGCCCTGCCTTATGAAGGGCCTCGATGACCAGGGCACGGTTCTCCGGATTACGCCACTGAAGGAGGGCCCGCTGGAGATCCTTTTCGTGAGGCGTGCGGGCAACATAGACGCGCTGCATAGTCAAAGGATCATAACCGGTATAGTACATACAGGTGGAGATAGTGCCGGGAGTCGGGTAGAAATCCTGAACCTGCTCCGGCTGGCGCCCCAGACCGTGGAGGAATTCGGCCAGCGCTATCGCATCGGCCAGGGTGCTTCCCGGATGTGAGGACATAAGATACGGAACGACAAACTGATTCTTATCGTGCTTCTCATTCATGCAGGCATACTGCTCCATGAATCTTTTGTAGACTTCGATGTGAGGCTTGCCCATATAATCGAGGACGCTGTCTACACAGTGCTCCGGAGCGACCTTCAGCTGACCGGATACATGATATGTCACCAGGTCTTCGAGAAAGTCCTTACTCTTGTCCGCCAGCAGATAATCGTACCGGATTCCCGAGCGGATAAACACTTTTTTCACACCCGAAACCTTACGAAGGCGCCTTAAGAGCTGCAGGTAATCGGAATGATCCGCATCGAGGCGGCTGCAGGGAACCGGTGTCAGGCATTTGCGGTTCTTGCACATCCCGCGCTTCTCCTGGTCCTTGCAGGAATAGTGCCGAAAATTTGCCGTCGGCCCGCCGACATCGTTGATATAACCCTTAAAATCCTTGTGCTTCGTCAGCTGACCGGCCTCCCGAAGTACAGATTCCTGGCTCCTTGAAGTAACCATCCGCCCCTGATGCCACGCGAGGCTGCAGAAATTGCAGGCGCCGAAGCACCCCCGGTTATGAATAATCGAAAAACGAACTTCATCGAGCGCCGGCACGCCCCCCATCTCCTCATACATCGGATGGTACTCGCGGGTAAACGGGAGTTCTGACACTTCATCAAGTTCAGGCCGCGACAGAGGCATCGCCGGCGGCATTACCACAAGAAATTTGTTGCCATGCGGCTGGATAACGGCACGGCCGCTGACAGGGTCATGCTCTGTATATTGCAGGAGCGTAGCCTCGGCATACTCCTTCTTACGTGTTGAAACAACCTCAAAGGAAGGGCACGTCATGCCCTTTTCCAGGAAAGCCTCCGGAGAATCTACGGAAAAAGCAGTGCCCGGAACATCGGTTATAGCCGAGACAGGAACACCGGACTTCTGCTTTGCAGCAATCTCGCGAACAGCCCGCTCACCCATACCATAAATAAGAAGATCCGCCGCCGCGTCGAAAAGAATACTCCGGCGAACTTTGTTGTCCCAGTAATCGTAATGGGCAAAGCGGCGAAGCGAGGCCTCAAGTCCGCCGATAATGATCGGAACATCTTTGCCAAAAGCCTCCCTGGCCAGGTTCGCATACACGATCACAGCCCGGTCCGGCCGTAGTCCGGCTTTCTTGCCGGGTGAATAAAAGTCTTCGTTTCTATGTTTTTTGGCGGCCGTATAGTGGGCAACCATGGAATCCAGATTCCCCGAGCTAATCAAGACACCCAGGCGAGGGCGCCGCATGGCGATGAAGTCATCGGCAGTCTTCCAGTCAGGCTGCGCCAGGACAGCTACGCGAAAACCAGCCTTTTCCAGCACGCGGCTGATCACCGCAGACCCGAAGCTCGGATGATCCACATATGCGTCCCCGGTCACCACCAGATAATCGTACCAATACCAATCCCGGTCCAGCATATCCTGCCTGGAAACCGGCAAAAACAGGGATCTGTCCATCTTCCGCCATGCCCTTTCAAAACTTGTTAATACGAACATGATAACATGGATGGGTAGCTGCCCTGCACTATTTCTGCATTTTCGCTGTATAACCGCAGGCATTCCTTTAATACTCTTTAGGATACTGGGGATTCAATACTGATTTTTTATTTACAACGCTTTTGTCGCGTCCGGGATACATCTGATAGTAGGGCGGAATGCGGTTGATGCGTTCCAACAGTTCCTTCCTGGTCTCCAAAAGTTTGAGCGGATTGATCTTTGGCAGGTCTCTTTTGGTAATCTCTCCTTCAATGCCGCCAAATTTCTTGAGACGCTCCACAAAATAACGCATGTCATATTTTGAGGGATAGACTTCGATCACAGACTTATCAAGATTAGTCAGCTTATACACCGCTTCCATCGGAGTGCGGACAGAAGTTTCCACAGTAAATACCACATCGTGGGGAACTTCCACATACTGTCCGATGAACGCAAGATTAGTGCAGCCCTCGGGGACAACGAGAGGCCGGTCGGCTACTTTGCGCGGCATGAACTGGCTAGTAATGTATGGCATCATGCAGGTAGAAATATAGGTGTGTTCCAGCAGGTCGTCCTTCATGTCCAACATATTCAGATGATAAAGAAACTCCGTAAGAATCTCCTCGCCGGTACATTCAGCCATCGGTTTTTTGATATAATCACCGCTGCGCTCACCGAATAGCCCGTCGCCCCATAAGACATCTTTGTCCCCCTGGCCGGGGAAATACTCGCGGTCATAAATAGCAAAAGAAAACTCCCAGCCGGAATCCTTGATGGAAATGCAGCCGCCGGTCCCCGGTTTGCTGCCAGTCATTTTTTCAAGCCGTTCAAAAAACTGCGGGTAGTCCCTGACAGTCAGTAAGAAGCTCATCCACTTGGTCTTATCGATCTGCCCGAGGAATTTTGCCGGGTGTCCGAACTTCTCATTCCGCCGGGCGATATTCTGCCATATCTCGAAAACGCCCATATCCTCTGTGGAGCGGACGGTTTCAGCAACGTGGGTGTTGTCCCCGAAACGGCTGTTGGTGGTCATAGAGCCATTGGTCACAAAAACCATATCTTTGGCATCGACAGGAACGACAATCTCCTTGCCGTCCTGACGCATCCGAATTGCGTGTACAGTGTTGCAGTCGTTGTCCATATCAAGGTCGTAGACGTAACAATCCGTGATGGTTTTTACACCTTTGCCATCAAGCCAAACTTTGAGGGGCTTGATAATCGAATCGTATTCATTTCGTTTGGTATGCAAGATGCCTTCAAGATATTCGATCCGGGTTGCAAGGCCAAAGCGTTCCAGATAACGCTGCGTCTCCAGCGCGCTGTGATAAGGCTTGAAGGCCAGCATGGTATGGAAGCACCACCATAGAGAACCGTCGAAGAACTCGCTGCCTTTGCCAAAGTAATCCTCGATAGTCACATCTTCAAGCGCTTCTTCGGGTTCAGCGAGGAAAGCCTGAATTTTTGCATTCAATTTATTCGACACCTTGCCGTTGTGGATACCCTCATAGATATGTCCCTGATGCTGGAGTATGCGGCATTCAGAGTGGATAGGGTGATCCTTGTTCACATCTACGGTTTCGTCCAGCACAGTGCGGCCGGGTGTGTCGAGGGAGGGTATCTTGCTGCAAAGATACCACAGGCATTCCATGTAGGGCTCCAGCTCACGCTCGCCGCGGCACAGATAGCCGAAACTCTCGTTGTCGGCCATTCCATCCATTGATCCGCCCACTACCTTAGACTTTTCATAGATTGTGATGTTCTCACCGGGCACACCGGCATCATCGACGAGGAAAGCGGCTGCCGCGAGTCCGGCAATCCCCCCTCCAACAATAAACGCCCTGCGCTGTTCGATACCTTCCGGTTTGGGGGCGTGATAGAAAGTACTGTAAATATTCATAAATTAATCAACCTTTCATAATTTCAAAAATGAATTTCAGACTCTTTTTATACCATTCAATGGATAGTTACCCAGCGCTTGTCCCTTTGAGCGAAGGCGCATTACACCATCTTTAATGCCCATAGGAGTTTGGAGTAAAATGCTGTATGTCCCTTCGATCATTGCTAACACCCCCTTCTTATTTTGATAATTTAATTCTATTGGTTAAGCAATCAAAGAACAAATATCAAAAAGCCCGAAATGTAAGACATCTTACTTCTCGGGCAGAATGTATAACATCTTATATTTCGGGCAGAATGTATAATATTATTCCTTTTTACTCTTTGCGCTTCGTTCTAATGCCACCTCAATACCGCCGTACATGGCAATATAGATTAGGTCGATCATTTCCTCCGGAGTTTGCTTCATTCCGCCAGACAGCCATTTGGCATAGCAGCCAACGAGCGCCGTCGCGTAAAATTCCGTAATAAAAGCAATATGATCTGGCTTAGCAGAAGTATTGACCGCGAGTTGTTCTACAAACTGACGCATCAGTGGAATGGTGTCTTTGGAGATCATTCTTTCCAATACTCGCCATCCCAGACTGTTATATGCACAAAGACAAACTTTTTCGTTGTCCTTGATATATTGCAGCATCAACAGTAATCCTTCGTCCCATGTCATATAGTCTTTGCTCTTTTTCAGCAGTTCTATCGCTTCTGTATCGAACGTCCACTCCAGCAACGCATAGATATCCTGAAAATGATAGTAGAATGTCGGACGCGCAATTTCACAGTCCTCAAGAATCTCAGAAACGGTGATTTTGTCGAAAGGCTTTTTCGCCATGAACTTCTTGAGCGACACCGCAAGCAGCCGTCTGGTTTGCAAAGATATTTCGTCCTTTTTCATCGTCGCTCCTTCTCAAAATACAGTACCGCCGTTTATCATATCCTAAAAGATGTAATCCGCTCAGCAGTTTCCAAAGTGGTCGGCATTGCATACACAACGCTATCGTCAGGACATTCCCTGCCAGACCCATCTTTACGTTTGTTTACTTGGGCAACAGTCTTTTTTTATAACAGGACGGTGAACACCCATGATATTTTTTAAAGGAAGAAGAAAAGTGCTCTACCGAGGAATATCCAAGCTGTTCTGCAATAGTACAGATTTTCATGTCTTTTGTCTGCAGCAAAAAAAGGCCGGCAGACATTTTAGCATCCAATTTTTTCTGCTGAAAATTTTTGTGATAATGTTTCAAAAGAATTCGCTCAGTCTGGCGCGAACTCAAATTCAGTCTTTTGGACAAAGTCATCAGCGTTATTGTGCTATGTTCAAACAAGAAAGAATTTTCGATGATCAGATAATTTGTTTCCAAACTGGAAGTGGCCTTTGGAACGTTCACAAAGGTTTTGGAATAAATTCGCAGGCAGAGTACGATAAACTGCTGTAACAGCGCACTGACAATCTTTGTATAACCACTACTTTTATTAATACACTCATGCGCAATTTGAAGTGCAATGGGTATGAAAAATGGTTCTACCCTATGAATCTCGGGATCAGCTTCCATAAAAATGGTATATAGGGCATTGGAAATATCATCCTCCGGCTTTCCGGACATTTTTTCAAAACTCAAATAAATGCAGAATTCTATCATTGGGTCTGCAGAATTATATATTTGCGCATGCTCCACAAAGGGTCCGGTAATGTAGATGTTTTCTGCAGATACTGGATAGGTCTTCCCATGCAGGGTTACTACACCTTCTCCACTCATAATATAGTGAATTTCACAACTGTTCGTGCTGTGGGAGTGTGCAGTGATATCAGTTGTAAATTTGCCGCAGCTTACTGCCAGGGTATGACACATCAGGTCTCCCATTGTAAAAGCAAAGTCTTCATCACTGTGAAACTCCAGAATATCCGAATCCATACGTCCTCCCTTACTTAAATTCATAAACTTAGTATAGTACAGAATAGTTTCCGAATAAATATGCGATAGCACGACATTATTGCAAAAAGTTGTCGTCAATATTTCTTCTAAAGCCATTAATTACAGACTACGATGATGTCAGAAAGAATAGTCGCCATTACGACAAAATCAGGAGGCAGATCATGGAATTACATGAATATGTAAAAGTAATTGATCAGGTGATTGAAGCGGGACCTTTTACGGATAGCTGGGAGTCTTTATCCGGTTACGAAGTACCTCAGTGGTACAGAAATGCAAAGTTTGGAATCTTCATTCATTGGGGAGTGTACAGCGTTCCGGCCTTTGAAAATGAGTGGTATTCCAGAAATATGTATATTGAGGGCAGCAAAGAATTTGAGCATCATCAAAAAACATACGGAAAGCACAAGGATTTTGGCTATAAGGATTTTATTCCCATGTTTACTGCAGACAAATTCGACGCCCGGGAATGGGCAGACCTGTTTGAACAATCAGGGGCGAAATATGTGGTTCCCGTTGCGGAGCATCATGATGGTTTTCAGATGTATGCAAGTGAACTCTCACATTGGAATGCTTATGAGATGGGTCCGAAGAAAGATATTCTTGGGGAATTGTCTGCTGAGTTCCAAAAACGCGGAATCATAAATGGCGCATCCTCTCACAGAGTAGAACACTGGTTCTTTATGAGTCATGGAAAAGAGTTTGAAAGCGATGTTCATGAACCCTTGCAAAGAGGAGATTTTTACTGGCCATCCATGCCGGAACCGAACCATTACGATCTTTTCAGCAAGCCGGAACCAAGTGAAGAATATTTACAGGACTGGCTGGCAAGATGCTGCGAAATCGTAGACAGATATCAGCCGAAAATCGTATATTTTGACTGGTGGATACAGCATAGCAGCGTCAAAAAATATCTGAGAAAATTTGCTGCTTACTATTATAACAGGGCTGCCCAGTGGGGTATTGGTGTCGTTATTAATTATAAACACGATGCATTCATGTTCGGGACGGCCGTTGTGGATATTGAACGGGGCATGTTCGCCGATATGAAGCCATATTTCTGGCAGACTGATACAGCTGTTGCACTAAACAGCTGGTGCTTTACGGAAAACAATCAGTATAGGAAGGCTGCGGACATTCTCTGTGATCTTGTAGATATTGTAAGTAAAAACGGATGCCTGCTCTTAAATATTGGGCCAAAAGCAGATGGTACCATGCCTGAGGAAGACAGGAATATCCTGCTGGAGATAGGTGAATGGCTGAAGGTAAATGGAGAAGCCGTATATAATTCCAAAGTCTGGAGAAAGTATGGGGAAGGTCCCACCGAAGTCATCGAAGGACATTTTTCAGACAGTGTGAAAAAAGAATTTACAAGCAGTGATATCCGTTATACAGTAAACGGTACAAATCTATATGCAGCTGTATTACACTGCAGTCCGGATGGAACGTATACATTTCCTGCACTTGGCGAGAAAGATGCTTCAAAGAAGCCGAATTTCCATGGCATAATCAAAAATATTGAGATGTTAGGTTTTACACAGAAACCCGTCTGGCACCGTGATGAGGATGCATTGCATGTATCCGTTCCAGGAGTTCAGTCTGATAAGCCGATTGTATTTAAAATTACACTGGATTGACTGGGAAAAACGCAAAGGAGACTCTCCTTTGCGTTTTTTTAAATCGCGTATTGCTATCAGAAATCTTATGAATGAACTGCTTCAGGTACTATCCTTTTACAGCACCGGAAGTCATACCGGACACAATATATTTTTGTCCCAGGAAATACACAAGAATAACAGGCAGGCTGGTAAGCACAATATCCGCACAAACTAAATTCCAATCTTTAAAGTACATTCCAAAAAAATTGTATACAGCAAGTGTCATCGGCCATTTATCGGTACTGCCTGTAAAATATAAAGGCAGTATAAATTCATTCCATGTGTTAAGGAAAGTCAGTACCATGACCGTGACCAAAACCGGCTTGAGTAAAGGGAAAATAACAGAAAAAAATAATCTAAGGGGTGTGCATCCATCAATTACAGCCGCTTCGTCAATTTCCCTGGGAATTTTACTGATGAATCCGTAAGTCAAAAAAATCGTGAAGGGCAGCTGCAGAGCTGCATAGAGCAGAATAATGCCGGTCCGCGTATTGTATAACTGAATAACCTGCATAACTTTCATCAGGGATACAAAATTTATTGGCATTGTAATTCCAAGAACAAAAAACAAATACAGCATTTTACTGGATTTACTTCTCCTGCGGGAAAGAACAAAAGAAGCCAATGCAGCAAATATAGCACACAAGACGACACTTCCAACCGAATAAATCAGGCTATTGAAAAAAGCTATGTCAAGTTTTCCCTTTTCAATAACAACTTCAAAATTATCAAACTGCCACTCCCGGGGTAACGCGAGCGTCATATCCGAGGCTGCGAGACTTGTCTTGAAAGAGTTGACTAAAATGAGCAGTAAAGGGATCAGGAGAATAATGGAAATAATCCATGCCAAAGCGTTTATTGCAATTGAACCGATTAATTTTTGATGCTTCATTATTCTTCCACCTCTTCTTTTGTCATAATCCTGATCATAAAGAACCCGACAATTATCATGAATATGAACATTACTGATGAAAGTGTTGTTCCAACAGCATACCTTCCCTTACTGAACTCTTTATAAACGCCTGTATACAGCACTTCTGTCGCATACCCGGGGCCTCCGTTTGTCAGAGCATATACAATATCAAATACCTTTAGACCGTATAGGACATTTAGTACTGTAGTTACGGCTACTGTCGGCATTAAGAGAGGCAGAGTAATGGATTTAAATCTTTGCCAGGATGATGCACCGTCTATTTCAGCAGCTTCATAATAAGCCGGGGATATCGCCATAATACCCGCTATGAAAATCGTCATAATATATCCGATACCTTTCCAGATATCCACGGCCATTACAGACCAAAATGCGATTTTTGAATCTGTCAGCCATCTTAGCGCCAAAGAACCAAGTCCGATTGATCGTAAGAACTCATTGAGAAGTCCCGATTGAGGATTGAGTATGCTTTTGAATATCATGCCTACGATTAAAGTAGAGAGAACAGCCGGCATATACATGATTGCTCTGTGGAAATTCAAGCCTTTAATTTTTTTCGTAAGCAGCACGGCCAACGCTAACCCTATGACGCTCTTACATATCGTTGTAAAAACAGTAAAAAGCATTGTGTTGCTTAGATAGCGCAGATAATTTTCGTCAGGCGAAAAAATAGTGGCAAAATTTTCCAGCCCGACAAAATTAATTTTGTCAGAATACGAAGACCAATCAGTGAAAGAGTATCCAACACCAATTACACCGGGAATTACACAAAGTACAACGTATAGTACCAATGCGCCGAAAACAAAATAGATCGGGTACGATTTCTTCTCATTCATTTGCGTCCACTTCCTTGAAATATTATAGGTTGCTCCCAAAGCCTGCTTCAGGAGCAACCTACCCAGTCATTTTTATATATTAGTGATTTAAGAGTTCCATGCCGGATCTTTTCCAGCAGAAGCCTGATCCGCCCTGTTTTTATCAATGTTTTTGAGAACATCTTCAGAAGTAGAGTCTCCCAGGATCAAAGCGGTCATTTCTTTTCCAATTTCCATCCACTGCGGATTAAGATACTTTACGGTAGTCTGCAGCACGGTTCCATGCTCTGTATACGTGCTGTAGAATGTCTTGATAATATCAGAGTATTTGTCCTGAACTCCGCTGAATGGCAGTGTATTGTACTTAGATACGTTATCGATTAAGTACTGAAGATTCTCTGCCTTAGCGATGTACGCAAGATACTGCTTTGCTGCATCGATGTTCTCGCTGCCGGAATAAATAAATCTTGAAGGGCCGACAGGATTGACATTGAGAATTTGGTTGTCCACAAGAGGAATAACAAAGTATCCTACGTCACTGGCTTTCAATTCCCCGCCAATAGCTTCGACTTCTGCACCAAAGCCCTGGTTTGCAACAGTCATTGCATATTCTCCGCTTGCAAAATTCTTAGCGGAATCAGCATAAGCATTTGACATATAATCTTCGCCCCAGTATCCATTGTCAACGATTTCTTTGACTTGATCGAGAGACTGCTTCATAACGGCACTCGAAGCAAATGTTGCTTTATTACTATTCAGGTTGTCAACGAGGCCCGGCTCTGCAGTATCATAAGCTGCGCCCATTTCCGGGAACCACAATACATGATGCCATCCGTCAGATACACACTCGTAAATAGGAGTTATTCCGGCGGTTTTGAGTGTTTCGCACACTGCCATGAATTCGGCAAATGTTGTAGGTATTGCCAGGTTGTTTTCAGCGAAGATCTTCGTGTTGTATGCAATAGCCCATGCACTGGAAACGTCCCCTAATGGCTGTCCGTAGAGTTTCCCGTCTACTGACAATTCCGCTGCTGCCAGGGGATCTACAGTGGAAGACCATGCTTCACCGGATAAATCGACTGCATTTTTGGCAACGTTCAGCTGAGATACAATATCAAACTGACCACCCTGTGAACCAAAAATATCAGCACATTCCCCTGCATTAATCTTTGTGCTCAGAAGATTGACATACTGATCAGACGGGATAACCTGATAATCTACTTTTATTCCTGTTTCTTCTGTAAACCTTGCACCGAGTTCTATCTCTGCATCCTGCAGCCAATCCTGGCTCACCATGTATGTAATCGTGATGTCCTGTTTCGGTTTTTCAGTAGTTGCTTCCGTTGCAGGTGCTGCAGTTGTATTCTCTGTAGTAGCATCTGCTGCAGGCGCCTTTGTTGTGGTAGACGCTGTTGAACTGCAGGCAGCAGAACTTGTTAGAATAGCGGCTGCCAATAAGACCAATAAAAATCTTTTCATGATTCCCTCCTTGAATTTGGTTGACTTTCATTTTCTTTGTCTTGTAGAATGTAAATGCTGTATGACTCAAATGATATATGGACAAAGATTGTCTTGGAATGTAAAATCGCACAAACGACATGTATATTTTTAACTAATGTTTAGTTATTTTGTATTCGGCCTGACGCAGGCCTTAAAAAGGAGAGCTCTGTGAAAACACGGACTATTCGCTCCTCCATGTTCTTTACCTATGCAATTATATTAATAACAGCATGCCTGATATACTATACATATTTCATTATATTCGAAGTTCAAAAAGTGAGAACGCAGACACTTGCGACTATTTCACAGAATGCAGTAACCGTTGGCGATGCGATTGACGGCCAGCTTGAACAGCTGAATATGGTGACTATGAATGTAGCCTATTCAAACATCGTCAAATCAACATTTGCACAATATAACAATTCCAATAATTTTAATGAGAATGATAATTTCAACAACACCAAGATGCTTGGTGACTTGCTCATTGCGATCATCGGGCCGAATTTCCCTGCTGATCAGATCAATCTATACTCTCTGGATAACGGAATTTTTGCGTCCGGTATCAGTAACGGATATTATCCTAATGTCACGAAAGATATGTCATGGTATCAGGACGTGATAGACGCAGCAGGTTTAAAAGTCATCAGGGACACCGGAGAGGATCCCAGGCTTTCCAGATTTTTCAACGGGGAATACAAGCGGTCTTTTATCTCGCTCATACGGGTCTATTATAATGTTTTCAATAATCCTCAAGGCATTGTTGAGGCGAAAAAATCTGCAAATACGGTTTTTGCCGGCGCAATCTCACACAAGGCTATTTTCGGCGAAAAAATATTTGTATTTGATTCCTCCGGCAGCCTCGTCTACCCGATAACCAGCGTCGATTACACATCCTATTTTGAGAACTCCCAAAAAATTATAGGAAGCGGAAATACGACGCAGTCATTCAAATCAGAGAATGGAGCAGAAGTACTTGCCTGCCATTTGTCTGAATTTTCCGGCTTCACTACAATCGTGTCCCTGCCCCAGGCCAATCTGTATTCGAATGCCTGGGAATATTTCAGAAATACCGCCATCATTACATTCCTTATGATTCTCTTCTGTATGGTTGTTGCGTATTTTGCTGCCAGGTATATAACTAATCCGATTGATAATATTTTCAAGCAGGTTACTTCCTTCAAATTAGACCAGGAACATAAAAAGACAAACATCCATTCAAAAATTCACGAACTCAATTCACTCAATGACGGCTTCTATGATATGCAGGAGAAACTACGGGACTCGATAAATCGCCAGATGTTGTTGCAAAATCAGGAAATGCAGTCCAAGATGCTGGCTCTGCAGTCTCAGATGAATCCGCACTTCCTTTATAACTCCATATCTGCCATTCAATCGATGGCAGAAGAAGGGATGGATGACGAAATCGTAATCATGTGTCAGTCAATGGCCAGTTTGCTGAGATATATTTCATCCGATTCTGACCAGCTTGTGCCGCTTAAAACGGAGCTGTCCCATACGGAGAATTATCTGACTTGCATGATAATCAGATATCAGGAAGACTTATCCTACTCTATTGAGATTCCCGACGAGATGCTTGATATAAAGATTCCCAAATTATGCATCCAGCTCCTGGTAGAGAATGCCATCAAGTTTTCGACAACCATCAAACCGCCATGGCATATCATCATCAGGGGATTTATGATTAACGATACATCTTACATTTCTGTAATTGACAATGGTCCCGGGTTTGATCAGCAGACCATCCATGATATCGAGGCAAAAATCCGCCAAATAGACGAAAGCGGACTGCTGCCCTCTCTTGAGATAAAAGGAATGGGACTCATGAACATCTACATCAGACTTAAAATATTGAACAGCAACGACATTACCTTTGCGTTGGAAAATCTGGTTGGCGGCGGAGCATCCGTAACAATAGGAGGCTGGCATGAATGATAAGAAAACAATTACTGTTGTTGTGGTTGAGGACGAGAAATTAATTGCTAAGAGTATCGTAAATAACATTGAAAAAGTGAAAGATGATTTTAAAGTTATTGGCGTTGCTTATGATGGTGAAGATGGATTTGCGCTTGTCCGTTCACTCCTGCCCAACATTCTTTTCACCGACATTAAAATGCCGATTATGGATGGAATAAAGCTCATTTCAATGGTTAAAGAGCATTTCCCATTCATCAAAATTGTCGTAGTCAGCGGGTATGATGATTTTGAATATGCAAGAGCCGCATTGCTCAATAATGTAAGCGATTATCTGCTTAAGCCGATAAATCTTCTTGAACTGCAGAAAACACTGATAAACATACAAAACGAGCTTATAGCAAGCTCCGGCATCCTTCAGTCCGCCGGTGAAGTCAGAAGCCCCAAAGAAATAGCTGCCCTGGCTAAAGAGTATATGCACGCAAATTATTCAAAACAAATTGATCTTACGCAAATGGCTGATACCTTCGGGTTTTCATCAGCGTATCTCACCAAAGTATTCAGGGAACAATTGCAGACTACGCCAAGCAAGTATCTGAATGAATACAGAATGATGGTTGCTAAACAGTTACTGCGTGATACAGCTATGCCGGTGAAGGACATTGCAGAACAGGTTGGATTTACAGATCAATTCCATTTCAGCAAGCGATTCAAGCAGTATTGCGGAGACAGTCCGGCTCAGTACAGACTGCAAAAATAACATGCATGTTCAGCCGGTCACAGCCCGGGCTGGGCCTCCATTTTAAGTTTCCTGCAAAAATCAAGAATTCTGTCATTCACTTCCGTTTCCGTGTTTTTGACGGCATCGACGATTCTTAGCGTTGAAAGCACGGTACAATCCGGAATTTCTTTCCTCATTTCTTCAAAGCATTTGTCAGTCGAACCACCGGAACAGCACGCAAACAGCGCGGCTTTTTCCCCGGGTAATTTGTTTTTCCGTAAAAATGTACGAAGCGGAGGTGTATACGTTCCTGCCCAGATAGGTGTACCCAGCACAACCAAATCATACTTTTTCGGATCAAACGGATATGCCTCCAGCTTTGGCGACTCCCCAAAAGCAGAACTTTTCCCACACCAAAAATACTTGCCGGCGTTCCCTGTCGGATACGGTTTTGCCGGTACCAGCCGTATCAGGTCTGCATCAAGTTCTCTGGCAATCATTTCCGCAGCATATCTCGTGTTACCTTCAAGCGAAAAATAAACAACTGCTGTATTCATCGAGTCCTCTTCTCTGTTGTCTCATCAGAACGTATTAATAGTCCGGTGACATTCATAAATTATTTCATGCCCTATTTAAATCAGACTTCCTATTTGAGTCGTTCGAGAACACCTTTTTTGATCGTTGGCGGATAGTGATGTATTGTATTTTTCGATTTCGCTGTTCATGACGCAAACCTCCCTATATCAATTGATTTTCCTTATTGAAAAACGTCCGGTATCCCCAATGCAGCATTATGAATACGGTCAAGGCGACCGCCCCGAGTATGCCAAGCATAATGGCTATCTGATATGAAATGGCTGTTGTCGGATCTGTTCCCGAAAGGATCTGTCCTGTCATCATGCCCGGCAGGAATACAATTCCCATGCCAACCATCGAGTTGATTGTCGGCAAGATGGCGGCATCAAACGTGCTGTTTATAATTGACCTGGAAGCGTCCTGGGGAGTCGCACCCAGAATCAAGGCTTCCTCTACTGCTGCTCTCCGGACCGTCATACCCTCCAACAGTGATTTGACTCCCAGAGATATGCCGGTCATCGAATTGCCAACGAGCATCCCCGCTATGGGAATGAAGTACTGCGGATCGTACCATGGCGAAATACGCACAACAACCAGAAGGAAATAGACAAGGCAGGAAAGCGTTCCTACAGACATTGAGACGGCAATAACCTTCTGTAATCCTTTGGAGAGCTGCTTTTTAAACTTCTTAAATATCGTGTAAACCGCGAACACTTCCATCAGAAGGATAATTCCAATCGTGATAAACGGATTGGGGTAGTTGAATATATAGACTAGAAGATATCCCACCAGTACGAGCTGCAGCGTCATTCTGATCGATGAAATAATAATCTCTTTTTCCCGTTTGATGCCTCTTGTCCTTACGATGATAAGTACGATTACGACAAATATATAGGCCAGCGCAACCTGCACGACCGTTAAATCAATAATACCTTTCATACCGCCCTCCAGTTACATTTTCCACAGGCAATTTCAAGAATTTCATCTGAGAACCGCTCCGCAATTGCTTTTGAATGTGTGACCATCACCAACGTTTTATTCTCTCTCTTTGCATAGCCGGCTATCATTTCAATGACAGCTTCTGCCGATACCTCGTCCAATGCCGAAGACGGTTCGTCCAGCAGATACACATCTGAGTTGAGCAGCAGCACACGTCCTAAAGCCAGACGCTGTTTCTCGCCGCCCGACAAAGTAAGTGTCGGGCTGTACAGTTCTTTGTTCAGCTGAACTTTCAGAAGCATATAGGTCAGCACTTGGTCGGAAGGGATCTCCCTGTGTTGGAATCGCAGCCCGGCAATCAGATTGTCTTTTACATCACCATCAAACATCGCCGGAGCTTGAGAAAGCATCGTAACATGCCTGCGATGGGTAACTGAATCTATCTGATCAAGTCTTTCGCCACTAAAAAGAATCTGCCCCTCTGTAGGTGATATCATCTTGTTAAGCATCTTCAGAATTGTTGTCTTGCCGCTGCCGCTTGGCCCGATCAGTGAAGTTATTTTATCTTTTTCTATGTAAAGCGACGGTATATCCAGAATTTCCTTAAACTTTACGTCTTTAAATTCAAACATCGCTGCACTCTCCATCAAGACCGATTTCGCCAACAAGTTCTTTCAGATATCCTTTGGCTTCGCTTAATTCCTGCTTTCCTGCTTCCGTTATTGCATAGTATTTGCGAATCTTCCCGGCGCAGTTTTCACTATATTGATTAAGCAAGCCTTCCTTCTCCAGATTATGAAGGATGGGGTACAGTGTACCCGGACTGAGCTTATATCCGTGTTCAGCCAATTCCTCCATCATCCACGTTCCGTAAAAAGGTTCCTTATTGGCATGATGCAGGATATGCATGCATATGAAGCCCTGAAAAAGTCTTTTGTTCACGAATCCAGTCATTATATCCACCTCGTTATCGTTTATCGTTATCGGTTGTCATTATCGGATTTCGTTATAATAATAACACCTGCAACCGATAACGTCAATCCGTATTCAGTATCGACTGTATATCATTTACAAATTCAATCGTTCTCACTTCATGGACCTTAATATTATTATCATTATTTTAGCACCTATGGTATGATTGCGTGAAACCAATAATAACAGCCTTAATCGCTATTTATAGCACGTGTCATATGAGGTTATATGATAAAATTTGAAAACTTTTCCTACTCGTTCCCACAAAAAGATCTGTATAACGAGATTTCATTCACACTCGAAGATGGTCAGCATTGTGCTTTTATAGGGGCAAGCGGCAGCGGGAAAAGCACGCTGATAGATATAATTATGGATCCGGAAAAATATATGTTCCAGGGTAAATTAGAGATTAACCCCGAATGCAGAATCGGATATGTAAGTCAGTTCTCTCAGCTCGACAAAACAAAAGAAATTACAGTATTTGATTACATCGGGGAAGAATTCACTAAGCTGCAAAATGAAATAGCATCGATTTGTACCCAGATGGAAACAGCTTCGGATACCGACGCCTTACTCGAAAAGTATCAGCATGCCGTAGATGCATTTGATGCCATGAGCGGGGATGATTTCGAAAGCAATATTAATAAGAAACTCAATCTGGCAAACCTTTTCATGCACAAAAATAAAAAGGTATCTGAACTAAGCGGCGGAGAATTCAAGCTTATCCAGGTGATTAAGGAAATGCTGACGAGTCCTGACGTAATCATCATGGACGAACCCGATGTCTTTCTCGATTTTGAGAACCTTACATCTCTTAAAAATCTAATCAATTCCCACAAAGGAATCATGCTGATAATTACACACAGCCGATATCTTTTGAATCACTGTTTTAATAAAATCGTGCATCTCGAAAACAGGGACCTTCAGGAATTCGACGGAAAATATACCGATTACAATTTTTCACTCCTTCAGAGTAAAATCGAACAGCAGGAACTTGCTGATGCATATACTGAAGAAATTGAACGAATAGAATTATTAAGCATGAAGCTCCGGGCTGCCGCCACACAAAATTCAGAAGCCTCCAATGGAAAGGCTCTAAGTGCCAGGGTTAAAATCCTGGAACGGCTGGAAGCCACTAGAGTTGAAGCGCCTTATGTTGATCTGAAACAGCCGGATATCCGTCTGGCTGCCGATGACAGAATCGAAGAAACGATCGCCTTGCGAGTCAGGAATTACAGTGTTGCCTTCGATGAGACTCTTCTGGAAAAAGTGGCATTTGAGATTAAATCTACTGATAAAGTCGCGCTGATCGGTGCAAACGGCACCGGCAAAACGACCTTATTAAGGGCAATCTTTACCGATAATCATCATTCCATTGAGATACATGAAGACACGCAAGTGGCTTACCTTTCTCAGCTTCACGGTGAAATGCTGAACGAAGCTAATACCATACAGGAAGAATTCTTCGATGCCGGGTTCAAAACAATGGATGGGATCAGATCCTATCTCTCAGGCTACGGTTTTGGCCGTGAAGCAATGGACCAGAAGATAGGAACTTTATCAGGCGGAGAAAGAAACATACTCCAGCTCGCAAAAATCTCTGCCGGCCAGGCAAACCTTCTTCTTTTGGACGAACCGACAAGCCACTTGGACACATATTCACAAATTGCCCTCGAGAAAGCCATCAAAGAATATAACGGTGCAATTCTCATGATTTCGCATGACTTCTATTCCATCGTAAACTGCATGGATTACGTCTTAATTATCGAAGATAAAACGATCAGAAGAATGAGTATCAAAAATTTTAAAAAGAAGATTTATACCAGCCATTTTGACAAGGACGATTCAGAACTTGAACAAAAGAAAAAATCTGTCGAAATAAAAATAGCAGCAGCTCTAAAAAATACAGATTTTATTCATGCAAAAGTCTTATCGGAAGAGCTCGAAGTGATGATTAAGTAAGCGATGCCCGGTTAAATTGACACATCCAATTCTGATTGCCATTGCTTTTTCCATTCCATATCTAGTTTTTGCAGCCGGTTCTTCTTTAGATTTTCTTTCATAATACATTTAATATCTTTGTCCTGATTGGCAAACCATTTTTCCATCAGGCTTTTCCCGGCTTCTGGAGCAGCTACAACGGCTACGCTCCAGCAATAGCCAAGTGCTTTTCGAAGGACAATAAATTCATCGGCTTTACGTCGGTCCTCGAGAAGAATATCCTCTGTCATCCGGTCAAGAATCATTAAGACGCGAAGCGCATCTTCAGAATTTTTCAAGAGTCTTGGTTCACAAAGGGCTGCAGCAGTTGCCCTTCTTTCAAGCAAGTTGCCATGACTCCACTGTTCCATTTCCTCAAGCAGTCTGGCCATGCTCTTGTCGCCAAATCTTTGCAGCGCCATAGCCACACCTTCTCTGACCCGCCATCTGGAATCTGAAGCACATATACGTATTTCTTCAAGCAGCTCCAAGCTTCCCTCAGACAGTATCCTTCCCAGTCCTAATACGCCGCAAACCGGCAGGAACTCCAACGCCGAACCATAGGGGGCCTCGTCAGCTCCATAGGTAAGATACCGTCTAAATCTATCAATATCACCCTCTTCTGCTACAGCTTCAGCAAGCTCAAGATTTGCCCTCGGACCGGGAAGCCGGGATTCATCAAGCAGAAAATGGTCCCAGTCAGCTAAGGTTTTAAGGGTCATTTTGTATTCAGCAACTTTTCCCATATTCATTTTCTCCTTCATTTTTCCAATGATATGCCTGAGCAATCCAGTCCATCAGTTCATCATCAATTTCTTTAGTACTGCCTAAAATCGTATGGTGTGTCCAACGATCCGGGACTGGCTGCATTGTACCGACAAGACGAGGGTGTACAATCTCTCGATTTAATCCAAAGGATACGATAAGATAACGCTCAGGACGTCCTTTGATCCCGTCACGTATGGGAAGCCACACCCAACAAAACGATCTCGAACCGCAAAATGCTATCTGTGACTTCTGTACCTTTATGAAAACATCCGGAAAAAGCTTAAAAATTCTCTGTGCCAGCGCGTCAAAAAATGACCGTTCCTCTGGCTTCCTGCTGAAAAATGCTTCGACTGAATATTCATCTTCCATGTAACATATACCCCGCCTGTAATTCATGGCAGATTTCCCGTATACACTTGTACATTACCAGATTATTATGCCAAAATACCATAAGGACAGATCAAATTTTTATATCATAATCCACGCAAATCAATAGCTCCGCTCGCGCGGCTTGCGTTATCATAATAATCATAACGTTTCTGATACGATTACGGAGGTATATATGTCGTTCATTGATTTAAGCCAGGATCCCACAGCCATTGAAGAGCAGATCGCTGCTGCGCCCCGAATCATTCTCCAATTCAGTTCCCCGTCCTGCTCCGTGTGCCATGCAGTACTGCCGCGGATCAAAGAAATCGGGAGCAATTACGGATGGCCGGTCGTCGATATNNTCAACGTCGACGAACACCCCAGTATCGCTGCACAGCGGCTTATTTTTTCAGTCCCGACCGTTCTTGTTCTGGATCATGGCAAAGAGCTCCTGCGAGAAAGCCGGTTTATCGCATTTGACCAGATTGAACGGATACTTGGTCAGATGTCAGAGGCTCAGGATAACCTCATTTAGTCTCGGGAGTCCCTTTATAATACCGAAATTACAGGTATATCCAATATCTTTCGAGGTATACATCATCTGCTTCACAAAACACGGTATTCTCATAAATCCCACCGTTCGCGATAATAGTGCGTTTACTGCCTTCATTCCCGGTCACACACGAAATCAGGACGTTTTCAAGCCCATGATCCTTGCAAAGCTGCAAACAATCAGAAAGCATTTTCTTTGCATATCCTCTTCTTCTTTCATCGGGTCGAATAGAATAACCGATATGCCCCGCATACTTTTCAATATAATCGTTGAAATAGTGACGAAACTGAATCATTCCAATAATCTTGTTATCACGTTCACGCACATAGATATACTGTTCCGTGCTTACCCAGTTTTCTGGAACGGTATCTTTATTTTCCAGCTTTTGATTAAAGACTAACCACTCGACTATATTGTCCATTCGTCTCAAAGGGCCAGTCCCATCCATTGAACTGTTCGCATCCAACATTTCCTGACGAAAAGAGGTAATGCCATCGATATATGAAATGTCAGGCTTAATTAGTTTGCACGCTTCCATTAAAGTCTCTCATTCATAAAAATATATACCGTCTTACAGATATCAAAGCTTGTGAGCTGTTCCATCAAGTGTCGCATCTGCTTCCTTTTGCGTCTTGTCAGACTTATGTAAATACTTGTATAAGAAAATAAAAAAAACAACAATTGCCGCCAAAGCAGCGATGTTAACAAGAGTCCAAAGGCTTGTAATAAGATATCCAATAATCTGTTGTGTATCCATATATTTCCTCCGAAATAAACAGCAATTTATAATTCTATTCATAGAATATCACAGCATTATTACTTAATCAAAAGAATTTATTTTTTGATTAAGTATCCGAATACAATATGAGTCGATGCCTGTTCTGCGAAGATATTTTTTTCGACACGAAAGCGGATGAGACGAGGTCCCTGATTTAATCAAGGTACCTCATCTCATCCGTCTTGGAATACTTAAATACACAACCAGAGACAAGTGAGTTATAATTTCGTTCTTTTACCCCTTCTTGCGAACCGGGATCCAGATCTCGCTCAAGTAGTCATCAGAGGAGATATCCCCGTCGGAATACCACTCTATCTGAGGACCGTCGACGATGTCATAGTTCGATGTCGGGAACCATTCAGTAAAGATGCGTTTCCAGACTTCCTGCTGGCTTTCGGGCAGCTTGCCGACGCAGGCAAAGATGACGTAGGTGGCGGCGGGAACGATAAGTTCCGACATGTCGGCCGGAATCTCTTTGCCGGATCCGGTTGCGATATAGTAATCGAATCCGTCTTTGTCTTCATTCGCGCATACGCCCAGGCAGCCGAATTTTGCGTTGTCGTTATATGTCATCATACGGTCGCACTTCCCGGATTTCATAACCTCACTCCAAAACTCGGGAACCCGGCGAAAATTCTCTCCGTTATCCATGCCGATTCTTTCCTTGTACCCTACCAGACGAAACTTTCCCTTATCTTCTATACGATAATTCATAGCTTTAACTCCTTTTATGCTGATTTCGAATGTTATGCGGGGATATGCCTTGATCTTCACACCCTTTTTTCTGACCTCACTCGGATTAGCATCATGAACCGCGGAGAATGCTCTGGCAAAAGATACCGGTGATTCATACCCGTATTTCATGGCAACATCGATGATCCTATCGTTCGTGCCGAGAAGCTCCATGGCTGCCATCGAAAGACGCCTCCTCCGGATATAATCTGCAAGCGATACGTCGGCGATGAACGAGAACATCCGCTGAAAATTGAAGCTGGAGCAGCAGGCTTTTCGGGCCGCCTCTTCAAGGTCAATCTCTCCCAGAAGATTCGATTCGATGTAGTCCAGCGCATCGTTCATTTTGTCCAGTAAGTCCATGACATATCCTCCTGAACGGTCAAGTAACTCTTTACCATGATGGATGTTCC
>DIEQ01000009.1:0-13523 GCA_002418705.1 Mageeibacillus sp. UBA5770
CATTGCACCGACTGCAATGACATCGTTATCTGCAAAGAAAGCTGTAGGAAGTTCGGGATTGGTCTTTAAATAAGCGGCCATATCTTTATAGGATCCTTCCATTGAAGTCGATATGGTCACTACGTATTTATCCGGCAACTGGAGATTATTTTGCGCCAGAATTTTTTGCAGCGCTGCACTCCGGGCACGAAATGGATATACTCTGATTTTTCCCCTCAAATAGCCGATCTTCTTATGACCTTTTTTTACAAGATAATCAACGACCAGAAACATAGAAGCCGAGTTATTTGCCATAAATGCATTGAAAGACATATCATTACACCAATAATCAATCAGTACTACCGGACATTTCGTTATCCTGAATCTGTCGAGTTCTTCCTCTTCTAATTCACTTCCGATTATAACTATTCCGGAAGTCGAATCACTGACAAGCCATCGGATCTGCTCCTGATATTCTGAATTGCGCTTATCCAGATATACGACAACCAGTTCAAGACCGGCTGTTTTGCAGGCCTCTTCGGCTCCGTCCATGACAAGTGAAAAAAAAGGACTATCTTCGATGACTGACCCGCTTTTTCTGAAAACAATAACTTTGATTCTTGAAATTGATTCTTCGGTAATATAACCAAGTTCCTTAGCTATCTTGAATATCTGCGCTGACGTATTTCTATTAACACCTCGCTTATGATTTAGTGCGTTACACACTGTTGCAGGGGAAAATCCGGTGATTTCACTTATTTTCTTAATACTGATTTTCATAATGACCTCCTAAATGTTTTGATAATTGAAAAGAATATGTACTCCAATATAAATATTTAGGTGAATATATATACAAAATGCAATTTGCAGAATTAAATAATAATCAAAATATATTGATAAATAACTCAAAAAAGGCATCAAATCAGACAATGTGTGTATAAAATTGAGCAGTTAGTTGTGCAAAGTGCACAGACAATCTTGCTGTTTACTAATCCGACACTTGAACCCTCCTTTGATTAAAGATACACTTAAAACAAAAATAAGTTAATAGATATGTGAATAAACATGTAAATTTCTTTTCGAATCACAAGGAGGAACATAACAGGATGAGGAGAAAAACTAAGGAACGAATTGAAACGGCTGCACTTACTATTCCATCACTGATCTTGGTTTCCATTATGATATATATACCATTTGTTATGAGTGGATATTATTCATTTACCGAGTGGAATGGCATTGCAAAAACCCCAAAGTATATTGGATTTGAAAACTTTCAAACAATTTTTGCTGGAAGTAAAGATTTTTCAAATGCGATGCTCTTCACAGGGAAATATACAATTCTCTTTATGGCTTTGACCAACATATTAGCGCTCGCTCTTGCTGTCGTTCTTGTCAGAAAGCTGAAAACAGCCAACTTACTCCGAGGAATATTTTTTATCCCATATATCATGAGCATGACCATTGTTGGATTTATATGGAAATTTATTTTTACTCAGGGTTTTGAAAAAATTTTTGAAGTTACAAACTGGGGCTTTTTAAACTGGAGCTGGCTGGGTGACTGGAAGCTCTCACTTTTCTCTGTTGTCATGGTAGGTGTATGGCAATCCCTTGGATTCTATATTGTTCTTTATATTGCCGGTCTACAGGCTATTCCGGCTGATGTTATGGAAGCAGCTGTGGTGGACGGGGCATCCCCATGGAAAAGATTTTTTAAAGTAACTCTGCCGCTTCTATGGCCATCAATAACTACCTGCATGTTTATGTCCCTGACAAATTCCCTGAAGGTCTTCGATATTATTCTTGCACTAACTAAAGGTGGGCCCGGAGACGCAACATATAGCGTTACCTTAAATATATATCGTGAAGCATTTCAAAACAATAATTATGGATTGGGTTCAGCTAAATCATTAATATTCTTTTTTGTAGTTTTGATTCTTACTCAAATAGTACTTAAAGTATTCAAAAGTAAGGAGGTTGAGCTGTAATGACTAAAAAAACAAGAGGGTTAATCGGAAAGCTATTATTTGAACTTCTTATTATTGGAATCGCCTGTGCATATATTTATCCTGTCTTTCTTATGTTGATCAATTCAGTCAAACCCTTTAAGGAAGTCGTCGTGGATGCGATTGCCTTACCGACTAAGCTGGCACTTGAAAATTATCAATATGTAACTGAAAAAATGTCCTACGGAAATCTGTTTGTAAATAACGTTATTATCACAACTACTGGTATTCTTGGCATTATAGGATTTTCCTCTCTTGCTGCATATATAATTGACAGAAGGCAGACAAAATATACGAAATTTGCACATGCTTTCATTATTACTCCGATGCTTATTCCATTTCAGGCCATTATGATTACATTGCTGAAGGCTATGAACATCATTCATTTATCCGGCAGCAGAATTGGTCTGGGTATTCAATACTGGGGATTTGGAATACCAATGGCTGTCTTTATTTTTTACAACTTCATGAAAACCATTCCCAAAGAAATTGACGAAAGTGCTTGCATTGACGGTGCTTCAACATTCCGGACATTTGTATCAGTAATTTTCCCATTATTGAAACCGGTAACGGTAACTGTAATTGTTCTTGACGTTATGTGGATTTGGAACGACTTTCTGCTTCCGCTGCTGATGGTTAACAGTTCAAACAAAACGAAAACACTGGTACTTGCGGCATATAATTTTGTCGGGCAGTTCAATACACAATGGCATTATGCAATGACCGCTATGGTGCTTGCGGTTGTTCCTTCTATCGTTATTTTTGTCCTTCTACAAAAGTATATTGTAAGCGGAGTAGTAGCCGGAGCGATCAAAGGTTAAGTTATTCGCAGCATTCCATTTATTTCGGGCAAAAGGGAAACTTGTTTTTCCTTGGCTAAATATCAGCAGCTTCAATTTGAAAGAGAGAGAGAGGAAGTCCAATGAAAAAATTCTTGAGCGCATTTCTATGTTTGATAATGTTGTCATCGGTTTTAGCCGGTTGCAGTACAGGGGGAGGATCCGATACTACTACAGCACCTGAAAAAACGACTGGAGCAACAACGAAAGAAGCTACAAATGAAACGCAGGGAACCAGTACAGATTCGGATAAAAAAGTTGAGATTAACATGTTCATTTCGCAACCGGAATATGCTGATGCTATTGGTGCATTAATAACGGAATACAAAACAGTGAAACCTAATGTGACAATTAACTATGAAACGACACAGAATGATTACCCAACTTTATTGAAGGCTAAATTAAACTCGGGAGATGTCCCGGATATTTTCTCGTCGACAGCAGGAAAAGAAATAGACGTATATAAGGAATACTCACTTGATTTGTCGGATCAGTCTTTGATGGAAACAATGCTTCCGGCCGTTCAGGCAGCGATGGCTGACGGCAGCGGTGACGGAATGTACGGAATTGCTATTAAAGGAAATTACTTTGGTATGATTTATAATAAGGCGTTGCTTGAACAAGCCGGAATTACAAAAGTACCGGAAACATTGACAGAGCTTGAGGATGCCTGTGTAAAACTTGAAGCAGCCGGTATTACTCCATTTACCGGTGGTTTGTCTGAGTGGTGGGTATTTAAACATGTATTCCAGCACTTCCTTGCAGCTGCTACAGATGATGTGCCGGGACTCATTCAGAAATTCGAAAAAGGCGAAGCTAAATTTGCTGATTATCCGGAACTGTATAACAACTTCTTCACCTTTATGGACCTTCTTAATGAATATGGTGACGCGAAACCTCTTGAGGCAGATCTTAGTGCAGAAATTGCTGCATTTGCATCCGGTCAAGCGGCTATGGTCAGTGGCCAGGGAGCCTGGATTGAAGCCGATGTGCTTAAGATTGACCCGGAAATTAAGATTGGATTTGCAGGGTATCCAGTATCGGAAGACCCGGCACAGGCACAGGTCATTACCGGTTCTGATCAGGCACTTCGCATTTACAAAGATTCGAAAGCGCTTCCGGAAGTATTGGACTTTATTAACTGGTGGTATACATCTGATTACGGAAAAGCCTGGTTTACTGACGTCGCCGGTGTTGTTCCTCCAATTGCCACAACTACAGAATCCAAGTTCGAAATTATCAAACAGGGAAGTGCTTCTGTTCTTGCAAAGGGATCTGCTCCGCTGGGCGTAATGTACTCAACTGATAGTTTTTGGACAGCATTTGGTCAAGCCATGCAGGAATATATTGGTGGATCAGCTGATAAAGACACAACATGTGCAACGATTGAGGCAAAGTGGATTGAAATTGATGGATCTGCCTCATAATGTAGCGGTACAACTGTCACGGTACTTACTAAATTAAACAGATAAAAGCAGTCCCAGTTCCAATGATTTTTGTCACATCCTGTGATGAACAGAAATGGTGCGGAAACAGATGGCTGTTTCCGCACCATTTATATTTGGAAAACAATAAAAATAACCTGCTCATTATGCAGCTGGAGGCGTATATGAAATTTACAAACGGAATGTGGCTTGCTAAGGAAGAATGCAAAACATTCTTCCCAAAGGAGTTGTTCACAGTCGATTTAAGCACAGACAGCATTACATTGTATGCACCATACACTAAAATTGTGCATCGCGGAAATACGACAGACGGAGGACTTCTTACCATTACCCTTCGCTCTCCTGCAGAAAATGTAATTGGCATAACAATCCAGAACCATATGGGAAGCAGACAAAAAGAAGCTGGTTTTAGATTCTGTAATGATCTCTCTGTTACGGATTCTACGAATGTATATACTTCTGAATCAGATTCCCATTACATCTTCTATTCCGGTAAAGCGGAAGCACGAATAAATAAAAAAGGAACCTGGGGCATAAGTTATTATCACGATGGAAAACTACTTACTTCCACAACAGAAAAATCATTGGCGTACATTGTGGATCAAGATAAAAATGCCTATATAATGGAACGTCTGGAGCTGTCTCCGGGAGAGAATGTATATGGGTTGGGTGAGAGATTTACTTCGTTCGTTAAAAATGGTCAGATTATAGATATATGGAATGAGGACGGCGGTACTGACAGTGAACAGGCTTATAAGAATATTCCATTTTATATAACAAATAGTGGATACGGTGTTTTCGTTAACAGTACAAATCGGGTCTCCTTTGAGGTGGCCAGTGAAAGTGCATCTAAGGTTCAATTTTCCGTTGCCGGAGAAAAACTAGAATATTTTATCTTTGGCGGTAAATCAATAAAGGATGTCATATCGTCCTATACAAACCTGACAGGAAAGCCAGCGCTTCCGCCGGCATGGACATTTGGCCTATGGCTTACAACATCGTTTACAACCGATTATAACGAAGATACCGTCATTCACTTCATAGAGGGAATGATTGAACGCGGCATTCCCCTGTCTGCTTTTCATTTTGACTGTTATTGGATGAAAGATTTTGAGTGGACAAGTTTTAGCTGGAATAAAGACCTGTTCCCGGACCCTGAAAAAATGATTCAGCGAATTCATAGTTTAGGTGTTCGTGTATGTTTGTGGATTAACCCATATATAGCGCAGAAGTCTCCCCTTTTCAAAGAGGGTTTTGATAATAACTATTTCGTAAATACAGGCTCCGGGGATGTCTGGCAATGGGATCGATGGCAGGCAGGAATGGCATTGGTTGATTTTACAAATCCAGCTGCAAAAGCCTGGTATCAAAATTATATTGAGCATCTGATCGATACAGGTATTGATGCTTTTAAGACTGATTTCGGTGAGCGAATTCCTGTCAGGGATGCGTTTTATGGAAGTAAAGCTATGAGTGAGGGCATTTCGTATTTTGACGGTTCTTCCGCTGACAGTATGCATAATTTTTATACTTATCTTTACAACGAAGCAGTTTTTGAAATATTGGAAAAGAAACTCGGCAAAGGAAACGCATGTCTGTTCGCGCGTTCGGCAACAGTTGGCGGTCAGAAATTCCCAATCCATTGGGGCGGTGACTGCCTGTCGAATTATTCATCCATGGCTGAATCACTTCGCGGCGGTCTGTCACTCTCACTCTGTGGTTTTGGATTTTGGAGTCATGACATCGGCGGATTTGAAGCGGGTTGTACTCCTGATATATATAAGCGCTGGACGCAATTCGGATTGCTGTCATCACATAGCCGCTACCATGGCAATCAAGAGTATAAAGTACCCTGGATGTATGGAGAGGAAGCGGTTGAGGTTTCACGCTACTTCACAAAACTGAAACTTAGCCTTATGCCGTATCTCTATGCAGCAGCTGTGGAGGCAACAAAAAAAGGTATTCCTATGATGCGGCCGATGCTTATGGAATTCCCGGCTGACATAACTTGTGACTATCTTGATCTTCAATATATGCTGGGCTCATCCCTTTTGTGTGCGCCGATTTTTAATAGTGAAGGAATTGCATCCTACTATGTGCCGCAAGGGAAGTGGACTAATATATTGACAGGAAAGCAGGTTGATGGCCCCGCCTGGTATCAGGAAAAGTATGACTATTTCACATACCCTCTTCTTGCGCGTGAAAACTCAGTCATTGTATCAGTAGAAGATAGTAAATCAGCAGAATATGATTATGCTCAATCCGCAACAATATCAGTCTACAACTTGCAGCCAGGAGTAAAAATCAGTGAGAATGTACATGATCTTACCGGTCTATCCAAAGCACGCGTTCATCTGGAACTAAAGGATAATATCATCACTTCAGAAACTGAAGGATTTACTGGAGAGATAAAAATATTATTGTCCAATATAATGGCTATTCAGGAAAGTTCTGCATTGAGAATCGATAAGACAGACAGAGGGATAATGTTATATTGCATAGATGGAAAAACGACAATTAACCTATAATTTACTTGTTTTCAATTTGGGGAAGGGCTTCTCTGGGTGCTAGGGAAGCTCTGCCCTTATTATCATATTTCAGCCTGATAAGGTTCATTATGTAAGTGATGCAAGGGACATGTTTTCAAGGATTCGTGCTGCTATGGCCTCGTTGAGCTCATAGTTCTTCGAGGCATCATACGGATCTTTTTCGAATGCAACAATTATGTAGTAATCCTGGAATATCACGTGAACCTGACTGGTTCCGGTGAAATAGAATGCATCCATACCCAATCCCGGAATACTCATGATTTCATCTGCACTGAATTCCTTCTCAGAATCAAAATTCCAGAGTGCATCATGACCTTTGGCCAAAGCTTCGGGCGTAATCATCCCGTTTTGCATGATTTGCACTAAAGCGTGAATCGTTGTTGTTGATGTGCTGTTTTCGCTTGGAATATCATAGACGTACCGCTCTGAGACATAGCCTAAATCCGTGCTTGAAAACAGGGTTCCCGGGTCTAGTTTGACTGAATAGCCAACCAGAGAAGAGGCCTCTTCTGCGGAAAGCACCTCATGCGGACTGTATATCTGCGGTGCTTCAGACGGTTTGGCCGTGGCGGCTTTTGTGGAACCGGGTTTTGCATTGGAAAATGTTGTGGCACCGGGATCATCGGGTGCTGCTGCCGCTGTCGAATCAGATTCCGGAGCCGCATTTTGATCAGTCAGAGGACTGGCGCAGGATGTAAGGACAGCCAGACAAATTGCCAGAACCAGGAACAAACACTTCTTCATAGATCGTAATCCTCCTGTGTGCATTACCGTGTATACAGGTACAGTCAGCTTTTCAGGAAATCAATCGGATCCGGCTCTGAACTTATTCTGATTATATCACCGCAGTCAGTACCTATAAAGCTGATTCATATTACCAATGCAAGACGGCCGATATTTCCGGGAAAAATTCTTCGCTTTGTATATGATAATATAATAAGATGTTATGGTACTTCTGCCAGGGCAGATTCCAAATTCTTATTATTTTTTACGGAATGAATCCTGACATATATCAGTTTGAATTATCGGGGGAAATTATATGAAGCCTTACGAACGATTACTTACATATGCCGTCATCCATACAACATCTGATGATAACTCAGAAACACGCCCTACAAGTGCTTGTCAGTTGGACCTTGCCAATGTGCTGGTCTCCGAGATGAAGGAACTCGGACTCGAGGAAGTGCGGGTCAGCGAGCAGGGTTATGTCTATGGCTTGCTCTCTGCAACCCCCGGGTATGAGGATAAACCGGCTCTTGGTTTTATTGCTCATATGGATACCGCTCCTGATGCCAAAGGAGATCAGGTCAGACCTCAGGTTATAGAGAATTATGACGGTAAAGATGTCATGCTGCCCGGAAGCGGAGCTGTACTGAGCGTTGATATGTTTCCCCATCTGCGTTCGCTCGCCGGCAGGACGCTTATTACATCAGACGGAACAACGCTGCTCGGTGCTGATGATAAAGCGGGAATAGCTGAGATTATGACTGCCTGTGAGTTAATCATCCGTGAGGGGATCCCTCACGGCAGGATCTGCATCGGCTTTACGCCGGATGAAGAAGTCGGAAAAGGTGCGCAGTGGTTTGATGTAGAGGGTTTTGGGGCTGAATTTGCCTTTACTATGGACGGCGGACCGGAGGGGGAGCTTGAATTTGAGAACTTCAATGCTGCTGAAGCAGTTCTTAAAATCAAAGGTATAGCCGTGCATCCCGGAACGGCAAAAAACACCATGGTGAATGCGTTGACCGTCGCATGTGATTTTAACAGTTTGCTGCCGGGTGCGGAAACACCTGCAAACACTGAAGATTATGAGGGGTTCTACTATCTGCATAAATTTGAAGGCAATACTGAATCGGTCTCTATGTCCTATAGCCTTCGTGACCATGACAGCAGCATCCTGAACAGCCGTAAAAAAACGATGCAGCATGCCGTGAAAATAATGAACGAAAAGTACGGAGCGGATACAATCACCATAACTGTCACAGACCGCTATAAAAATATGGCTGAAATCATTAAGAATCATACTCACCTCATTGATAATGCCGGACTTGCCATGGCGGATGCAGGAGTAACGCCCATTGTAATTCCAATGAGGGGCGGAACAGACGGCGCTACACTAAGTTATAAAGGGCTTCCTTGCCCGAATCTCGGTACCGGAGGGTATGCCTATCATGGTATATTTGAACATATCACAGCCGAGGGTATGGCTGCCTGCACGAAGATTATTGTTGCTTTAGTTCAGCGTTATTCTAATTATTATATTGATGAACAAAAGCAAAAATGATATGTTCTAGTTAGTAATAAAAGTTTGCCTTACAGATGCTCCTGAGGATCATGCCTGTTTTTTAGGAACTCTTGTCTATTAGTGATATCTAAAAAAATCAGTGGATGTATAATAGGTATATATATTTGTAAGCGCGGACACTGAAACATTCCTGTGTGATGTCGAGGTTGACGATTATGAAGAGCAGATTGATTTCAATAGTACTAGTCATTCTTCTTGCCGTTTCATGCATTTCAATGTCATCTTTATCTGCAGATTCCCTATATGTTCGAAAAGTTGTCTCAGTAGTTTACGATGATTCCGGAAGCATGAGGACAGACAATTCAAAAAACTGGTCTTATGCGAACTATGCGATGCAGACTTTCTGCGGACTGATGAACGCTGAGGATGAACTTTATATTACGTACATGAGTAAGCCTGATACAGCTGTAGTACCGACCGCGTTCTCAACAGACCGTCAGACCGCCGTGGATAATATCCGGGCTACTATAGAGTCGGGAGAAACGCCTCAATCAGCTATCCAGACCGCCCAGAATGTTCTTGTCGAGAGTTACAGTGCCAACCGCTCAGAAGATGTGAATACAGAATACTGGCTCGTTGTTCTTACAGACGGTGAGTTTAACGAAGAGGGTGTATTCGGACAGTCTGAGCTTGACGGTATCCTTCAGAGTTTTGCCAAGTCCCAAAAAAATGACGGTATGGATCTTCATACCATTTATCTGGCCATTGGCAGCAATGCGATTGAAGCGACAAGTGACTCAAATCTGAATATTGTTGCAGAGAAATGTGATGATGGAGCCGCTATTGTATCTGTTTTATCCGAACTGTCAAATGCTGTTTCCGGGAGGTATCGTCTGAGTCAGGATGATATCACCCTTGTCGACGAAAAAACTGTCGAGGTTAATTCAGAGATCCCATTAATAAACATAGCACTATTGATTCAAAATTCTTCGGCTGATCTGGAGAGTATTGTTAAGGATGACGGGTCCGTTCTTCAGATAGATCAGAAAGTATTTCTCAAATACCCGGAAAAATCCGGTTGGACTACGGATAAAAGCCTCAGCGGTCAGGCTTTGCTTGTGAGAAATTCCGGACAGAATATTACTCCGGGTAAGTATATTCTGACGTTTTCGGATAAGATTGATATCGAGGCGCTTGACATTATGTTTGAGCCGGCTCTGGAACCTCAGCTTTCGGTGCTGCTTGACGGAAAAGAAGTCCGGGATTTATCTACATTAAAGGAATCCGATGTCATTGACGTTCAGATGAAAGTATTTGAATCAGGAACGGACAAGGAAGTTGACGTTGCGCTCCTGAACGGTGATGTAAAATATGAACTCGGCTATAAGCAGGATGATGTCATCGTCAATTCAACCGACAGCACTTTGCTTGCCGGAATCACGGTAAAGGACTTGAAAACTGTCGTTTATGGTTCGTTCACTTTCGGCAGATTTATGCCTTTAACCGTATCGATTGAAATAACACCGGCGCCGGTTAATCTCAATTACGAACTGCGTCTGGTGTTGATGAAAGACGGGGTAGTTTTACCTGATGTATCTGTCCTGCAGGCCGATGATGTAATTACTGTATCATCTCATCTGTTCGACGTTTCCACAGGGACAGAAGTTGACATATCTTCACTTGAAGGGGTCGTATCATCCGTTATCGGATACAGCGAGTCGGATAAGGAGGTATTGTCTGAAGCCGGCACGGTCTTAACTGACATTCCTCTCAAAGCTCTTGACACTGAATTTTACGCATCTTTTCAAATAGATGATTACGCACCTGTGACTGCAGCCGTTAATGTTGATCTTTTTCGCAAAACAGCATACAGGCTTCTGGTTGAGGTCCCTGAAAATTATAAATTCAGCCCCGCTGAATTGTCCGGAGATATCCCCGCGATACGCTTTATTATTACGGGAGACGGTGTTCCTCTGACAAAAGAAGAAACGAATGACCAGACATTTGAAATATCATTGGATAAAACCATTCCTTACTCACTCCAGCAGAATGATGACGGAAGTTATTCTTTCCGACCCGTACGAGGATTGATACCATTGTTCTATCCCGCGGGTAATTTTACTGTAACCGGTACACTAAACAAAACAGTACAGGCATCAGGTGTATTTGAAATCACTTCCGTGCATCTTTATGTAGATGCCCTGATCATTATATGTCCGCTTATCCTGCTTGGGTTCATTATTTACTACCTGACACAAAAACGTTTCCCCAAAGCTTATATTATTCGCAGGATATTTTTCATTACTGACGGAAGTGTCCGCGAAGGGATTGAGAGCAGTATATTTATTAACCGCTCTACAGGCTGGCGCCAATTCTTCCATCGAGCCCGTACCCAGGAGTTTGCGAACCTGACCTTCGCTGCTGGCGGTAGAGGGGCCGTGTTCCTGCGTGCAAGATCACTCCAGGAGAAGGAGTATCTCCTTGCCGTGCTGTCAGACGCACAAAGTGAAATTCATAAAAAATATGTAATCGGCGAATGGAAGATAGGCAGGGACTTAAAAGGAAACATCCTCATTTCCGAGACAAATGCACTTTATATTCGTCACCTCAATAATATTACTGTTTATTATATCGAAACCGCATATGATCATGAAAAGCGAATTAAATCAATTGTAGAAATTTCTTCTGAAGAAGAAATTGACTTTGAGCAAAACACAATAGAGGACCCTGATGATGATGGGTCGAGGCCTTCAAAACGGAACTGAAATTGATATGTTAGAGCTATATTGAACATAGTGGATTGCCCTCTGACTTTAAATAAGAGCCGGAGGGCGAATCATTTATACATGAATGTGTCTTAGCCAACATGATATGCTGAATATTTTCTGCCAGGAAATTTACGGAGGCGAACGATATGATATGCGGATCAGAAATTGTAAAAACCAGCAGAGCAATCGGATACGGAATGGTTGGCGGAGGTGAGGGTGCCTTTATCGGTGACGCACACCGCAAGGCTGCAGCCCTTGACGGAAAGTGCCGTCTGATTGCCGGCTGCTTCTCTCGTGATTTTGACAATACAATAAGGACAGGTGAAAATTGCGGTCTTTCTGTGGACAGGCTTTACAGAAGTTATGAAGAAATGGCAGCCGCCGAATCAAAAAGAGCAGACGGAATTGACTTTGTTACGATTGTAACGCCAAATAATACTCATTTTTCAATAGCAAGGACTTTCCTGGAATACGGTATATCAGTAGTCTGTGACAAGCCTCTTGTCCTTACGGCGGAGCAGGGTGAGGAGCTTTCCGCTCTTTCAAAAGAGAAGGATCTCCTGTTCTGTGTCACGTATACCTATTCCGGATACCCTATGGTCAAACAGGCCAGGGAAATGATCAAAAAAGGCAATATCGGGGATATCTTGTTTGTCATGGCAGAATACCCTCAGGATTGGCTGATGAATACAATTGAGAAGGAAGGGTCAAAACAGGCAGCCTGGAGAACGGACCCCAAACAGGCCGGTGTTTCAAACTGCATGGGAGATATTGGCAGCCATATCGAAAATACGGTTGCCTGCATCACGGGTCTTAAGATTAAATCCCTCAGCGCAAAACTTGACATCATTGGAGAGGGGAGGACTCTTGATAATAATGGTTGCGTCATGCTCAAATATGAAAACGGCGGAAGCGGCATGTATTGGGCATCACAGATCGCCTGCGGCAATGATAATGGACTAAAGGTCCGTGTCTATGGAACAAAGGGTTCTGTTGAATGGCAGCAGGAAGACCCCAATTACCTTAGAATAGGCTATCCCGGGCAGCCGATACAAATCATGTCTCGCGGACAAGAATATCTTGAGTCAGCAGCAGGATCACGGCTTCCGGCCGGACATCCTGAAGGGTATTACGAGGCCTTTGCCTCAATATATTCGAAGTTTGCCTGTGCTATGATTAAGAAAAAGTCAGGTGAACTATTGCTTGACAGTGATCTTGATTTCCCGTCTGTTGAAGCTGGAATCGATGGTGTAAAGTTCATCATTAACTGCGTCAGGAGTTCAAATGAGAACAGTGCCTGGATCGATTTTTAGAATTTTTACTAATTACAATAATAGACATTAATTTAGCAGGAGGTACAACCGCAATGAGGCATATCTTGTGCTTTGGTGATTCGAATACATGGGGCTATAATCCTTCCACACATGAACGATATCATTTTGATGAACGCTGGCCGGGGGGCATGCAGGAAAGGCTCGGGATGGGATATCGGATTATCGAGGAGGGCTTAAACGGGCGGACAACCATCTGGCAGGATCCGATTTAAAGCTACAAAAGCGGCTGCGGGTCACAAGGAAAAGCACCGCAGGTGCTTCTTGTATCCCCCATTGCCGTCGGGGATCTCAAAAACTCATGACTGGGCGAGATGTTCGGATATGATCAGGCGACAGCTACATCAATACAGCTCTGCGCGCA
>DIEQ01000009.1:13552-60590 GCA_002418705.1 Mageeibacillus sp. UBA5770
TCACTGGTAACGGAACCGAGCCCGATAGATGCGCTGCACCTTGATTTGGAAGGTCATAAGAAACTTGGACTGGCGATTGCCGGTATGGCAGCATCAATTTTTGAAAAAGACAATTTATAGTAATCGACCGTATTAGCTTTGATTATATGCCTCGCAGTGTCGGATTTTGAAAACAGATTCTGAATACTTGCACCCCTATGGTACACTATATAGGCAATTCATGATCGAACCCCAAAACATGCAGTGATATGATTTATATTACGCCCAAAGGAGAAAATATTGTTATTTGAAGATCTAAATATCTCAAAACCCATTCAGAAAGCATTAATTGAAGCGGGGTATACAGAAGCAACCCCTATACAGGCAGAAGCGATTATTCCGCTTCTTGAAGGTAAAGACCTTCTCGGATGTGCACAGACAGGAACCGGAAAGACGGCAGCTTTTGCCATTCCTATTCTGCAGGGGCTGTCCTTTGAACAAAGAAGCACAACAGAACGCAGACAGATCAAGGCTCTTATTCTGGCTCCCACCAGAGAACTTGCCATCCAGATTAATGAAAGTTTTGAAGCATACGGCAAGCATTTAGGTCTCAGGACCATGGTTATTTTCGGGGGTGTCTCCCAGAATCCACAGACGAGGGAACTCGCAGCCGGGGTCGATATTCTAGTGGCAACACCGGGCCGTCTTCTTGACCTAATCAATCAGAAATTCATCCGGCTGAACAGTGTAAAATACTTCGTACTTGATGAAGCTGACAGAATGCTTGATATGGGTATGATTCACGATGTCAGAAGAATTATTGCCTATCTTCCCAGGGAACGTCAGACAATGTTCTTCTCTGCAACCATGCCTGTCGAGATTGCCAAGCTTTCAAGTTCAATACTAAAGGATCCTGTCAAGGTTGAGATCACTCCTGTTTCATCAACTGTCGACATTATAAATCAGGAAGTCTACTTCGTTGATAAGGCTAACAAAACCAACTTGCTGATACATATTTTAAAGTCTTCTGTCATCGATTCAGCCCTTGTATTTTCAAGGACCAAGCATGGCGCCGATAAAATCGTAAAAATGCTTGAAAAGGCAGGTTTGCCGGCACAGGCTATCCATGGCAACAAGTCCCAGAATGCAAGACAGGCAGCACTGAGCAACTTCAAGGAAAGAAGAACAAGGATACTTGTTGCAACAGATATCGCCGCAAGAGGCATTGATGTAGAAGAATTATCCCATGTAATTATATTTGATTTGCCTGAAGTTCCGGAAACGTATGTCCATCGAATCGGAAGAACAGGACGTGCGGGACTTGGCGGTATGGCCATTTCCTTCTGTGACCAGGAAGAGAAGGGTCTCCTTCGTGATATTCAGAAACTGATTAAGAAAACCATCCCGGTTGTTGAAGAACACCCGTATCCGTCTACCGAAACGTATTCCGAGCCGGAAAAACTTCCTGCAGTTAAGTCCTCTGCCAAATCTTCCGCCAGGCCTAAGACGAAAGCGGCTTCCAGACCCAGAGGAGAGCCAAGAAATCCTGTAAACCAGTCTGACCGAAAAGCGTCCGTCAAGCCGGCCGTCCGTTCTGACAGCCGCTCCGCAAGCAGACCTTCCGGTCGTACTGACAGCCGTCCTGACAACAGAACAGAAAGAAGACCTGCCTCAAAGTCCTTTGCTAAGCCTGAAAACAGAACTTACGGGCGCCCCCAAAGCGAGCCGCTGAACGGCTCAAGAAACGAGAGATTTTTTTAATATCATTTTATTAAAGTATGCTGTCCGAATATTATCTCGAGTATAAAATTCCACAATAAAAGACCCCGTCGCGGGGTCTTTTATATGGGCTGTCAGTATTGAAATCAATTCATATCAAAGGTATCATTATACTTTGAATGGTCACCCGGTGCAGCTTCCCCCCATTATGAACATCTGACATTAGGGGAACAAGCTCATCATTCAAATAGCATATCAGCCATGAGGAGGATCTCTCTGTGCCGTTTCTCTGTGATTGCAAAATCAACGTGGAATCTCCTGGAATCAGATTCTTCAACAATGTAATCACCTATTTTTGAAAAAGCAGGGATGCTGCTGCGGCTGACTTTCGCACTGGTTCGATCACACTGCTCGATAATTGCCACTGAGTCTTCAAAGCGGGTAATAAATCCACTAATCATAAGAACACCTCCTACCAATAGAACGACTTATTTTATTTGTTAATTATGATTATACAATGCAAATGACCCTAAAATGTGATGAAAATGTAAATAAAACGCAAGAAATCCTGACATATATTTTTTATGAAAATTTTGACTTTCCCGATCTCAAATGAACGTACTGAGAATAGTACAGCAACATAGAAATACAGGAGAAAACTATGAAAATTATCATCACAGCACTCTTTGGGCTTGAATCACTTGTAAGCGAAGATCTTATGTCAATCGGATATCAAAAAGAGAATATCACTGTGTCAGACGGTCTGATCTCACTGGAAGTTAATGATTCGCAGCTCGCAGATACTGTTGCAAGAGTGAATTTATGGGTTAGGACCGGCGAGCGTGTTTTTGTTGAACTGGCAAATTTTCCTGCCCGGTCTTTTGACGAACTCTTTGAAGGCATTTCACGAATCTGCTGGGAGGAGTTCATCCCGGTTGACTTCGCTTTTCATATCAATGGCTATTCAAGAAAATCCGAACTATTCGGAATATCTGCCTGCCAGTCAATCTGCAAAAAGGCAATTGTAAAGAGACTACTTTCCGCGCGCAACTTGTTTGCATCGGATGTGCTGATCGAAGACGAAAGAAAAGGGCTGCTCAAGGTACAATTCGGAATTGTTGCTGATCAGGTGAGCGTTATGATTGACACGTCAGGAGAAGGACTGCATAAACGCGGGTACCGTCCGCTTGCGCATCAGGCACCCATAAAGGAGACCCTGGCGGCCGGACTGGTGAGGCTCTCGCGATATAAGCCGTTCGGTGAAGAGGCTCTTGTAGACCCATTCTGCGGGTCGGGCACCATTGTCATAGAAGCTGCACTTTCTGCATTTTCTATCGCACCCGGTCTCAATCGGCCATTTGCAGCCGAATACTGGCCGATAATAGGCAAAGCTGCATTTACAAAAGCTCGTCAGGAAGCCCTGCAGATGCAGGATCAGGATATTCCGGATGACATTTATTTCTTTGGATCAGACCTTGATAAGACAGCGGTTGAGACATCGGAGCGCAACGCACGAGCTGCAGGCATAGATAAAGTGGTACGGTTCAGGCAGGCGGATGCCTTTAAGCAGACTCCGGAGGAACTTCGAAATTGGACGGGCCTTCCGCGCCAGCTGATTCTCTGCAATCCACCCTATGGTGAAAGACTTCTGAGTCAGGAAGAAGCGCAGGAAATATATAAGGGAATTGCAAAAACATATCTTGATGCAGAAGGCAACTGCCGAAAAGGAGTTCGCCTTTCCGTTATCTCGCCTGATGACACTTTTGAACGTGCTGTCGGGAGGCCTGCCGATAAGCGACGTAAGTTATACAACGGTAACATTCGCTGCCAGATGTACCACTACTATAAACTCGGAAGAAACGAGAAGTAAAACCGTTTCACAATTGTAATTTTCGAAAAACATTGTCCGCCCACGGTGAACACACGACAGAACATTTATTCCCCTGAAGCCCCGTAATCCAGTGTTTTCAAGGGCGTCAGAGTTTACTTGAAAAGTAAAGCGTTTTTAACAAAACTGTTACAAGAATTTTACATTGCGTGATTGCAAGCCTTTCAAGAGACGAAGGCCCGAAAAGCGTTGTCCTGTAGTTATGCACAGACTTATCCACACTATCCACAGGGTAAACAGGTGGAAAACTCGTTTTAGATTCAAGCGAATACTACTGCAGGACAGGATAGCGTCTGCTATAATGAGAAAAAAGATATATCAATTGTATACGAAACAACGTTCGTACAATATATGAACAGACCACGAAAAGAGGTTTTTAAATGTCAGGTGTATATGCAAGTGCCCAGCATGCCAGAAATGCATCTTTAGTCCTCGCGGGGCTGACTTCCGAAAAAAAGAATGCTGCCCTCCTGCAAATTGCAAAGGCTCTTACGGCAAACCAGAACAAGATTGTTGAAGCAAACAACAGGGATCTTGCCGAAGCTGACCGCAACGGCCTTGCCATGCCGCTGCGTAAACGACTATTGTTTGACGAAGGCAAAATCAATTCTGTCGTAGAGGGAATAAACAGCCTTGTTGCTTTGCCGGATCCGGTGGGCAGACAGCTTCTTGCAACCGAGATGGATGACGGGCTTCGCCTCTATCGTGTCACCTGTCCGATCGGCGTTATAGGCATTATCTTTGAGTCGCGTCCGGATGCACTTGTGCAAATCGCAACGCTTTGCCTGAAAGCCGGAAATGCGGTCCTTTTGAAGGGCGGCTCTGAAGCTGCTCATACAAACCGTATTCTTTCAGATATAATCAATCATGCTTCCATCGAAGCCGGTATGCCGCACGGCTGGATCAGCCTTCTTGAGAAAAGAAGTGATGTCGATGAAATGCTCAAATTTGATGAATATATTGATCTGATCATTCCACGCGGTTCGAATGAATTTGTCCAGTACATTATGCGGAATTCCAGTATCCCGGTCCTCGGTCATGCAGACGGCGTCTGTCATGTATATGTCAATGAAAAAGCTGATCCTGAAATGGCTGTCCGTCTTGTTGTCGACAGCAAAACACAGTATGTAGCCGTCTGTAATGCAGCGGAAACGCTGCTGATCGATGAATCGATTGCGCCGACGCTGCTGCCGGTCATTGCGGCCGCACTTGAAGCAAAGCATGTAATTTTACACGGCAGTGAAGAAGCCGCGGCTATCTGGCCAATGGAAAAAGTCGAAGAATGGCACCATGAGTATTTGGATTATGAGATGTCCGTTCGGGTTGTAGCTGACATGAGCGATGCTGTTGAACACATAAACCAATTCGGATCAGGCCATACGGACGCCATCATAACCGAAGATGAAGATGCGGCACTAGCCTTTATGCAGGCTGTTGACTCCGGAAGCGTGATGTGGAACTGCTCCACCCGGTTTTCGGATGGTTTCAAGTACGGCTTCGGTGCGGAAGTCGGTATCAGCACCTCAAAAATACATGCACGCGGTCCGGTAGGTCTGGAAGGGCTCGTAACATATAAGTATAAAGTTTTCGGGAAAGGCCAGATTGTTGATGATTATGCCTCGGGAAAAAGTCATTTTACGCACAAACCTATTCCACTCGAAGAGAAGAAATGATATCATTACGCGAAGAAAACAGAGGGAGGCGACACGATTTGGTTATTGCAATTTCATCTGATCACGCCGGTTTTGAGCTTCGCAAGAAGATTATGGCGCATTTATCCGCATCCGGATATACATTCCTTGAGTATGGTGCCATGAGCAGCGACATCGCGGCAAGTTACGTATCTGCAGGACAGGGTGTTTCGCAGGATGTTGTTTCCGGCAAAGCCGAAAAAGGTATCGTTATCTGCGGTACAGGTCTTGGTATCTCGATGGTATGCAACAAACATAAAGGTATTCGCTGCGCACTCTGCACGAATGAGTTTATGGCACGCATGGCCCGTCAGCATAATGATGCCAATGTTCTGGCACTCGGCGCACGTGTCCTTGGAAGCGGACTTGCCCTGTCGATAGTTGACAACTTTTTAGCAGAGCCATTTGAAGCCGGCGGGCGTCATCAGGTCCGTGTCAATGAGATCACAGCTCAGGAAGAACAGTATTTTAAGGCTCCGTAAGTAAGGGGCTTTTTAATAGTCTCTGGCTGAAAAGCAATAGTGAATAAATTTTAATTGCAGGAGGATTGCAACATGGAACCGAATGTTTTTATTTTTGACCATCCTTTGATTCAGCACAAAATTTCATTACTTCGTGATAAGCGTACTACAACAAAGGAATTTCGCGAACTTGTAGGAGAATTGGCCATGCTGATGGCTTATGAGGTTACAAGGGATCTGCCTTTGAAGGAAGTTGAAATTGAGACACCAATAGCGATAGCCAAGACTAAGGTCCTCGCCGGCAAAAAGCTTGCCATTGTCCCTATTCTTCGCGCAGGACTGGGCATGGTAGATGGTATGCTTAATCTTCTGCCGATGGCAAAAGTCGGACACATCGGACTTTACCGTGATCCGAAGACACTTGAGCCTGTTGAATATTACTGCAAGCTTCCCGATGATGCAACAGAACGGGAAATCGTTATTCTTGACCCGATGCTTGCTACCGGCGGTTCAGCTTCAGCTGCTGTGACCTTCCTTAAGAACAGAGGAATAACACAGATTAAGTTCATGTGCCTGATTGCAGCACCGGAAGGTATTGCAAGACTGTCACACGATCATCCGGATGTACCGATTTTCTGTGCTGCGAAGGACCCCAAGCTTAATGATCATGCTTACATCGTACCGGGCCTCGGCGATGCCGGAGACAGACTTTTCGGAACCAAGTAAGCAATAAGATCATATAAACGAAGACTGATAAAAGTATTTTTGTGCATCCAGTCAATCCATGCCTGTTTACAGACACTTGTATTTAGGCGTAAAATGCCCATTATGATAACGTGACGATGAGGTCCGGATTATTTTGTCCGGGCTTCATCTGTTTGACGACGAAAGTGAGACAGTATGTGGCCAGCAGTATTTCTTGAAAGTTCAAATTGGTTTATGCAATTTTTGACTTCCTTCAAGGATCAATTTCTTGAGTCGCTAAAGGTCGGAAACATCGGTGATGACATTAGTGAGGCCATTCTCCAGCAGAAGCAATACTTCGATGTTGGATCGGTTCATATACTGCTGACAGATGCCGTTATAGTAACCTGGATTTCTGTTGCAGTATTCAGCATACTCTGGATATGGATCGCCGCCAAGAGGGAACGTATTCCTTCAGGCCGCCAGCTGGTTTCGGAATCCGTCGTTGACCTTTTTCTGACACTTTGCAAGAGCAATGGAATGAACCAGAAGCAAGCCGAACATGTTGCTCCATTTATCGGATCCATCTGCTTTTTCCTGATAGCATGTAATCTTGCCTCTGCTTTCAAAATTGCGCCGCCTGCTAAGAATTTCGCATTTCCGGTCTCACTGGCAATTTTTACAATAGGATATGTCATTTTTACCGGAATACGATTTGTAGGGCTCAAAGGATTCTGGTCGTCACTCTTAGATCCTATGCCAGCCATGCTTCCGTTCAAGCTTCTTGATTACATCATTAAGCCAATGTCTCTTTCCCTGCGGTTATTCGGAAATGTCTTCGGTGCATTCATTCTTATGGAATTCATTTACATTATCATTCCCGGTGTTGTCCCTGGCATTCTCGGCCTGTGGTTCGATATTTTAGACGGCATTCTTCAGGCTGTAATTTTCACATACCTGACAACAACGTATATAGGAGAAATTATCGAAGGTGCTGAACTCGCTGAAGAAACCAAACACCAGCGTGAAAAGAATAAATTAGCTGCTTCATAAATTGTTCAGTATCTCTGCCAATATAAATTAGCCCCGTTCATTAATCAATTACATTTATGTGATGTATCAGGAGGAAGAAAGTATGACAGCATTATCATCATTTGCACTTGCCCTTAACTCCGCAGCAGCCGCCACTTCAACGATCGATCCAAAGGGCCTCGCCGGAATCGGCGCCGGACTTGCAATCGGCTTTGGTGCCTGCGGTGCAGCTATCGGTATCGGTATCGCAGCCGGTAAAGCACTTGAATCAGCTGCTCGTCAGCCGGAGATTTACGGGAAGTTACAGACAATGCTGCTTACTTCCATCGTATTTATGGAGTCCATTGCCATTTATGCCCTTGTTGTAAGCCTTCTCTTAATCTTCACATATTGATTCTTTTCAGAAACAATAAAGCAATTTTCCGGTAGCAGCATGTTTCCGGACGCAACGAGGTGACAGAACATGATTTTTGCCAATGTAATAAGTGTGACTCCCGCTATATCGAGTGCAGGGCGGTGGATATTCAGATTAACCGGAAGCGAAACAGCTGCACCGGACGCTATCGAGGCGGTCTCCGGTCTCCTTACACCGGATCAGTTTGCCGGATATGCTGTAACTGCTGTCTGGACAATTATTAACCTCCTTGTTGCGTACTTTGTGTTACGGCATTTTGTGTTTAAGCCAATTATAAAGCTCCTGAATAAGCGCCGTGAGGCCGTTATGAACGAACTTGAAGATGCAGCCAATAAGACAGCATCCGCCCAGGCTCTTCTTGCGGACGCCAATAAAAGAATAGAAGATTCCAAAAATGAAGCCTCTGTCATTATGTCAGATTCACGGGTTCAGGCTGAGAGGCAGGCCCGTACAATCGTAAATGCTTCACACGCAGAGGCATCAAACATTGTCGAACGCGCGACAGAAGATGCAAGACGCATGCATAATGCGATGCTGGATCAAATGAGGGATGAAGTGGCAGATCTTGCCATAGCCATCGCTTCAAAAGTTGTCGGCTCAATTATCGACGATACCCACCAGAAAGAATTAAGCGACCGCATCATGGATGAGACAATAAAGGCAGAGGTGAAAAAGATTGAGTGACAATAAGACATTTCGCATCATCCGTATTGTAACAGCTTCAGAAATGACGCCTGAAAAGGCGGAAATGGTAGCGCAGAAGTTTACTGAGCATTTTCATATTACGGATTATTCCGTTGTTCAGGAGATCGATAAAGAACTCGTAGGCGGGTTTGTCATTTATGCTGCCGGTTATCGCTATGATTACAGCGTTAAAGGCCAGCTGGCAAGAATTGCAAAAAAGCTCAAGACAACACGTGCCATTTCTACAAACCTAGACGGACTCGAACCCAATGAGACTGAGTCCGATATGATCAAAAGATCCATCGATATGGCGATCAATGCATTTGACGAACAGCCTATGGCCCTTCAGGGACAGGATCTTCTCTGGGAAGGTGAAAGCGCCGGAATCATTATGCCGGAGACCGATACACCCAGACGTCTTGTCGATCAGCTGCGGGAACAGATGGCCAACTCTTTTATGGAAAGCACTACCGTAGAAGAAATAGGACAGGTTCTTAGCATCAGTGACGGTGTGGCTGTCGTTAAAGGTATAGAGCACTGCATGAGCAGTGAACTTATTATGTTTACCCCGACGACATACGGAATAGCAATGAATCTTGAAAAAGAAAGAGTTGGTGTCGTTCTTCTGGGCGAATCCGGTGACGTAGTTGAAGGCACGATGTGCAAGCGCACAGGTAAAACAGTCAGCATTCCTGTCGGAAATGATCTGCTTGGACGGGTTGTCGACCCTCTGGGTAATCCGATTGACGGAAAAGGCGTCATCCGGGCAACTTCTTTCCGCGCCATTGAATCTCCCGCACCCGGAATCGTTGACCGGTCACCCGTTAACGAATCTCTAGAAACCGGCATTGCGGCAATTGATGCGATGACTCCGATCGGAAAAGGCCAGCGCGAGCTGATTATCGGAGACCGGCAGACTGGAAAAACAGCAATTGTTATCGACACTATCCTGAATCAGAAGGGCAAAAATGTCATCTGCGTATATGTTGCCATAGGCCAGAAGATGTCTACCATTGTTCAGGTGGTCAATACCCTCGAGAAATATAATGCACTGTCTTATACGGTTGTTGTTGCTGCAAGCGCCAGCCAGACTGCTTCTCTGCAGTATATTGCCCCTTATGCAGGCTGTGCAATCGCAGAAGGGTTCATGTATGACAATCATGAGGACGTCCTTGTTGTATATGATGATCTTACAAAGCATGCGCAGGCTTATCGTGCCATATCTCTGCTTCTGAGACGTCCGCCGGGACGCGAAGCATATCCCGGTGATGTATTCTATCTCCATTCACGTCTTCTTGAGCGTGCTGCGAAGCTGGATATCTCAAAGGGCGGCGGTTCAATGACAGCTCTCCCAATCATAGAAACGCAGGGTGGAGATATCTCTGCATACATTCCGACTAACGTAATTTCAATTACGGACGGACAGATTTATCTTGAATCTGAACTATTTTTCTCCGGCCAGCGTCCGGCTATCAACGTTGGACTTTCTGTATCACGTGTCGGCGGAGCAGCTCAGACAAAGGCCATGAAAAAGGTCGCGGGTCCGCTTCGAATTAATCTTGCCCAGGCAAGAGAAATGGCGTCTTTTGCACAGTTTGGCTCTGATCTTGATGAGAATACTCAGAAACAGCTAAAGCTTGGAATTATTCTGAATGAGGTGCTCAAACAGTCTCAGTTTGCCCCGGTATCGATGGAAGAACAGGTATTAATCCTGTATCTGTCGAACAGCGGAGCCCTGACGTTCCTTGATCAGGATGATGTGCGTGAATACGTAGACGATTTCATGCAGAATATGCGGATATTGCATCCTGATATTCTTCAGACCATCTCAGTATCAAAGGAATTCACTCCGGAAACTCAGGCTCTTATCGATGAGTATGAACAAGAGCATCATTCTTCGTACCTGATAGAGCATCCGGAATACGGTCGAACGGAGTAACCGGTAATGGAACAACTGTATGACATAAAAAAACGAATACGCAGTATCAATGAAATTCAGCAGATGACGCGCGCCATGAAACTTGTAAGCGCAGCGAAGATGCGTAAATCAAAGGCACAGCTTGACCGGGTTTATCCGTTCTTTTCACTTTGTGCTGAAAGTATGATAGAGATTCGGCGCGGAAATAATGACATTGATAATCAATATTTTCAACTCAGAAAGAAACGACTGGGTGAAACCTGGAAAATCGGCTACTTTATTCTGACAGGCGATCAGGGACTGGCAGGCGCGTACAACCACAATGTAATTCGAATCGCTGAAGAACACATTCGCGGGAAAATTCTCGATAACGTCAATAAAGGCCTTAAGACGGAATCAACTCTCTATGTATTTGGAAGTGTCGGACGTGAGAAGCTTGCAAAAGACGGTTACCCGGTTGACAAAGAATTTTCATTCCCCATATCTGAACCTACTTATTATGAAGCTAGAAACGCAGCCGATATCATACGCAAAAAGTATATGGACGGTGATCTGGATCTGGTATATCTGGTTTACACAAAAATGGAATCGGCAATTAATATGAAGCCAATCATTCAGCGTGTTGTGCCGGTAAATCCGGATGCCCTGCAGTCGATTCTTCCTTCCGGTACCGGTGATGCAGGTATGGCACTTGAACAAGGCGCAGCCCTTACATACCATCCGAACGCAGATGCCGTTTTTTCTTTCCTGATCGACACATACCTGAATGCTATGCTGTACGGTGCACTTGTCGAGGCGTATGCAAGTGAACAGACCGCCCGAATGACAGCCATGGATAATGCGACAAAAAACGCAGATGACATGCTTGAAGAATTGACTCTCAAAAGCAATCGCGCCCGTCAGGCTCGCATAACAAATGAACTTATTGAAATCGTAAACGGAGCGAATCAGATACAGGAATAATGATCTGGACCGAAAGGCGGAAAAAATGGCACTTGGATATGTAATACAAATAATCGGGCCGGTTGTAGATTGTCAATTCCCGGATAACGAAATACCGCAGATTAATCATGCAGTTAAAATCAAGCATGGTGATGGCTGGATTACAGCTGAAGTTCTTCAGCAGCGCGGTGAGGGGACGGTTCGCTGTGTTTCTTTCGATCCTACGGAAGGTCTGGCACGAGGCGCAGAAGCCCAGTCTACGGACTCTCCCGTATTGGTTCCTGTCGGGGAGCGAATTACAGGCCGCCTGTTTAATGCCCTCGGTCAGCCGATCGACGGCCGCGGACCTGCCGATTCCGATGCTGTCTGGCCTATTCATAAGCCGGCCCCGTCTTTTGCTGATCAGTACCCATCTGAAACAATGCTCGAAACAGGTATTAAAGTAATTGACCTGCTGGTACCTTTCAGCCGCGGAGGAAAAATTGGTCTTTTCGGAGGTGCCGGTGTCGGCAAAACAGTCCTTATTCTTGAACTCATCCGCAACATTGCATCTGAGCATGGCGGCTTTTCAGTGTTCACCGGTGTTGGTGAACGCTCACGTGAAGGCAATGATCTCTGGAATGAAATGAAAGAGTCCGGCGTTATTGATAAAACAGTAATGGTTTTCGGTCAGATGAATGAAACATCCGGTGCCCGCATGCGTGCGCCGCTTACCGGACTTACCATGGCTGAATATTTCCGGGATGTCATGCACAAAGATGTTCTTTTGTTCATAGATAATATTTATCGCTTCGTTCAGGCAGGTTCCGAAGTATCAGCCTTGCTTGGCCGAATTCCTTCTGCTGTTGGTTACCAGCCAACACTGGCAAATGAAGTCGGAACTCTTGAAGAACGCATAACATCTACAAAGAATGGCTCCATTACTTCCATTCAGGCTGTTTATGTTCCTGCAGACGATCTGACTGACCCGGCTCCTGCTACAACCTTCGGCCACCTTGATGCAATAACCGTATTATCGCGTTCAGTAGTCGAACTTGGTATTTATCCTGCCGTTGATCCCCTTGAATCTTCTTCGCGTATCCTCACAGAGAGCATTGTTGGCAAAGAACATTACCATGTGGCCAGAAGAGTGCAGGAAACCCTTCAGAGATATAAAGAACTTCAGGACATTATTGCAATCCTCGGTATGGAAGAACTCAGTGAAAAAGACAGGCTGACTGTTAACCGCGCCAGAAAAATCCAGCGGTTCCTGTCGCAGCCATTCTTTGTCACAGCCGGTTCGACAGGGTACGACCCCAAATATGTAACTATCGAAAAAACAGTCCAGGGATTCGGAGAAATTATTTCCGGAAGTGTCGACCATATTCCGGAGCAATTCTTCTTTATGAAGGGCGATATAACAGACGTTTATGCTGCTTACAAAGACTCAACCAGATAAAAGCAGCCAGAAAATATCATGTAAAATCAGCAGGTCGATAAGTGCGTTGTAAGGGATAAAATAAAATGAGCGAGAATAATCAAAATGTGCCTGTAAAAACGATGATGCTTGAGGTGGTGACACCTTACCATCACTTTTTTGAAGGAAAAGTGGAGTCTGTTGTCCTTTCTGCGCTTGATGGGGAACTTGGTATTTTGCCGGGTCATGCTCCTGTTGTCGTTGCTTTGGCTCCCGGCATTGCTCATATTATTGTTAATGGTCAAAAACGTTATGCGGTAATGATGGAGGGCTATGCCGAAATTGGACCCTACATGACGGTTGTTGTATGTAATGCTGCCGAATGGGCCGAAGATATTGATGTCAAGCGAGCACAGGCTGCTTATGTAAGGGCTCTTAAAAGATATCGCGATGACTCTATAAATTCCCGCGAACATGTTTTTTCAAGACATTCAATGCGCCGTGCAAAGATGAGACTCAAACTGGTTTCCGAGCATGGTTCTGAAGCACAGAAAAAGGCTCTCAAGGATATGCAGTCAGTCTAAACTTATAAAGTACACCGCTAAATTTCATATGCGTTCCATATGCGTTCAATTTATGCAATCACGCAGCTCCTGAACACTTTCAGGAGCACAAACTCCGTTAACTTTTCGGACAGCATCCTGAATTCCGGTTATGCCTTCTTTGTGCAGGCAATAAATTCGGCTCGCCGATCTTTTAAGCTTCTGCTGAATCGCCGGCCATGACATCCGCTCGATATATCTTGCGATTATTACGCTCCGTTGGGGTTCTTGCAAAGAAAAAATACAGCCTTCAATTACAACAAGTTTCTGATTCTCCTGCTTCAGGTGATTCTGAAGCATGGCACGCTCTTTTTGAATTGCACGTTTTTCGTTTTCGTACTCCTCCTGAACCTTGATAAACAATTGATCCGGACAACCCGTCTTTGACCCCTTAATGTCCTGTATACTCCGACTGCGAAGAGAAACAGCCTGGTATATCTGCTCTTCACTTTCTTCAAGCTCATAAAGGAGAGCCAGACCTCTGGCAACGTTTACTCTGCACTCAGGCAAATTCTGAAGATAATACATAGTGAGTTGTTCATTAAGCAGTTCTGTAGAAGGAAATGATGAAGATATGCTAAATGGATTCCCGCAAGAAAGTTGTTTCGAATTTTTCTTCGTGTATATGCTGCTTACAAAAGCCATTTTTAGACTCCTTTCTTAAATCGGCAGGATTATTCAGTACGGCTAAATACAAATCTCATTTCACCGCAGACAATTACATCACCATCATTCAGCGGTGTTTCTTCGAAGGAATAAAGACGCCGGCTGTCAATATATGTTCCTTTTGCTGAGCCCTGATCCAATAAAAAGTACATAGGACCTCTGTGAAGAATACGCGCATGTCGATCAGAAACAGAAGGGTGATCAATAAAAAGGTCACATAGGCATTTATCACGTCCGATCAGAAAATCATCGACCCACACTACAGCTCTCTGTGCTTTTTTATCCTGTGAAGGACTTGTGACCTGCTGTGTCAGAAAAGCAGGAGAGAATTGAGCTTTTGGGCTGTCTGTGCTGTAAACACCAACTGCTTTTTTGGAGGTTGGAAAATAGATTTCCTTTTTTGTCAAAAACTGATTTGTTTCGGAACGATTCCTGTTGCCTCTCTGGGACGTTTCTGGTCTTTTGTCATGTCCGGCGATCAGAATAGTGATCAGTAAAAATGTAAAAATGAGGACAAACCAGCTTGCCCATTCGCTTTCTGCAAAAAAATCCGCCTGCTTTCGCTCGATATATATACAGACTGCGAAACAGACTGACATAAATAAAAACTGAATGCCAAGACATATTGCCCGAATACCGATGTGCTTTTTCTGTTTTGTAAGGATGGGTTCGGATGCAGCGAAATCGGCAAGGAAAGCTAGTAAGTCGTCTTCGCGTGCATCTCGAAAAAGACAAATGATCTGGTTTCTGTCATCTTCGGCAATCAGGTCAGAAAAGAATGGGTCCAGGAGCAGTTGTTCGAGATTCTGCCATGTCCGGGCGCTGTTATCGTGCGTTAGATTAATTTGCTGCTGAACAAGCGGAAGACAGTACCAATATAACTTTTTATCTGCTGGATCCCAAAAAACATAGTCAGGATTCATAACAAAGGATTCAGGATCAATGAAGTGATCCTGCGCGTCAATTATTGCCTTGAGAAACATCGATATGCAGGCCCTTTTTTCCTTTTCATCGCTCCAATCTTTCGTTTTAACCTCGGACAGCACGACATAACCTGTACAGTCAATACACAATTGAACTTGCCCCATCTGTTCACGCAGATAGACGGGAAGAATAGAAGGGATGATGTGATTCTGCAGCACATCGAGTGCATGCAGAATCACATCACTCTCCGATGCAACTGTCCTGACTGCTATTCTTCCGAAAGGGCCGCGCTCAAACCGCATATCTATCCCCCGCAAACAATTTATTTTGTCTTATAGCTGTCCGACAACGTTACCGTCGTCAAACACATAGTCCATGATCGATCCGGCATAACTCATCAGAGCAGTCCTGAAGATAAGTGCAAGTGCGACTAGAATTGCGATAATTATCACAATCTCAACGGTTCCCATTCCCTTTGTGTTTCCCGACAAATCGGTTCTTTTTACATTCGTTTTCTTTTTCATTTTTTTACCTCCTTTTAGGCAATTTTCAGCGAAAGCATAGCAGGTGTAATAGCAACAAGAAGAACAGATATCAGGTCTAGCATCATCGGAAGAACCATGGCAAGAGCGTCTCTTTCCCGTTTTTTTCGTGAGGCATTCCTGCAAAGAGACCAGCATGCAGTGGATTGGAGTGCCAGAAGAGCAAGAACTTCTGATCCGCCTGTAAGCTCATATCTCGAAGCAAGGAGTAGTGCTGCCTGTGCTTCCGGGATTGCTGTTCTGCCTGAAAAATTTTCGACGGCATTACCTGCTGACATTCCTGACAGCATTTGCGCTTTCATGATCTGGATCTCGTTTCCCAATGTGCTTGAATCCGGGAATGCCTCTGAACAGGTGTCTATTGCTTTGGGCAGAAGGACGCCTGACTGCAACAGGGTTACTAACATTGAGAGGAAGAGCGGGATCTCGTCCATGAGATTTTCCCTTCTTTTCTGTACTTTCTGATGAATTTCATGGTGTGTCAGGAAAATAAGCAGTATTTCCCCCGGAATAACCAGATATACCGGATATCTGGCCAGAAGAAGAAGGGATATAAAAAGGGGTATCGTTAAAAGCAGAATTTTAATTGTTTTACGAATTTGATAATCGAACATTTTTTCCGGCTCGCAGGAGAGCTCACTATACATCTCATACTGCTTAGTGACATAGCTCTCAGGCAGTATTCTGGTTAGGAAAAGACGGACGCGCCTGATGCTGCTTCGAGGAATCAAATACAATACTGAAGCTTTTTCGACTGAATATCCGGCCGATTTTTTACTGTCGCCAATCAAGGTAAAGAGAAATCCGCAGGATATTACCGCAATGCAGAAAGCAAGAAGCATGACAGCTATACCCAAAGGTGATTCCCTTGTCGTATCCATATATCCGTCTGTGAAGGCGGAGAGAGTAAAGGTAATCCCAAACGGCATAAGACAGAGAATCAGGGCTTCGGCATTTCTCCCGGCATTGTTTGATTCTACTTCGCTGCTTACAGACATAAGTTCAGAAAGCATCTGGCAGCTGTTTCTCAGAATACTGATTACGCCGTTGCCTACAACCCGGGTAATAGATAAAGCATGCATGATCGGAAGGAGCTCGATATAATCGAGGCGATAACATAACTCGGTCAGGCTATCCGATAAAGGCACATGTGCAGATAGAGTCTTTTCTAAGCGTAACAGGGCATGCGCCATCAGGCTTCGTCTTCCAAATGCTTTTTCAAGTGTTGGACGGGCGCATATAAATGAGCTTTCAAGTGAATAACCACCTGAAACGGATGTACAAAGGGACTGAAGAAGGACTTTGCTCTGAGAGCGAAGAAGAGAATTTCTTTTGCCATAAAGAAGCTTCACAATAGCAAAGAACGGAAAAACTGACAGTGCAGCCGAGAGTAAAATCCGAAGTAATATAATTGGCAAAAAAGCATCTGAAAGAAAAAATACGGCTGCTGCACAAAGCGGGTAGATCCAAAGATGTCTCAGAAGAAAGGCGTGCCGTATTTTGGCAGAGGTCTCTGCCTGCCTTTTACGTACTGAAGAACGTGTTACCGGATGTGCCGGAGGGTTAAGGGTATTGCTTTCTTTGCGGGACAAGTCCTTCACCTTCTTTATAAAGAAATATAGGGATAATTGTAAAATTGTTGTTTTCAAGGGGACCGACTTCAATGATTTCATCAATAAGACGTTTGCCGTGTGAAGTCCTGGTAATGTGGACAACGATGTCTACACCCATTTCAATCTGGCGGATGACTGCTTCAAAGGGAAGGGCAGATCCTGCTAGTACCATGGTAGCCAGACGGTTCAGCATTTCTTCACATGAATTGGCATGACCTGTGCACAGGGAACCGGGATGTCCGGTGTGAAGCGCATGAAGCATATCAGCTGCTTCACTTCCCCGGACTTCACCGACAATTATTCTGTTAGGGCGCATTCGCAAAGCGGTGCGGATCAACTGACCTATTGATATTTCTCCCTGACCATCCGGTCCGGGAAGTCTTGCCTCAAGCCGGACAAGATTATTCAGTCCCTGAAGTGAAAGCTCGGCGGAGTCTTCAATTGTGACAACCCGTTCCTCCCGTGGAATAAAGGAGGAGAGTGTGTTAAGGAACGTTGTCTTGCCTGAACCGGTGCCGCCGCAAAGAAATATCGATTTCCTGTCCCTTACTGATTTGGAGAGATAAGCTGCAGCTTCGACCGTGAGAAATCCTTGTGAAATCATTGTTTCAATGTCCGGCCGCACTCCGGTGAATTTACGTATTGTGAAAATCGGGCCGTCCGGAGCGACGGGAGGCAGTACGGCATTGGCACGTGACCCGTCAGGGAGTCTTAAGTCTGCTACAGGTGAAGCTTCGTTCAACGGCCGGTTTGCCCGTGAAAAGAAGTTGGTGATAATTCCTTCTAATGCTGCAGCATCCTTGAATGTCAGGCTTGAAGGGAACAGACGGCCCTCTTTTTCATAAAAAATATGTGAAGGACCGTTGACCATGATCTCAGTAATTGCAGGATCATCCATAAGTGGCTGAAGAATATCTAGACGCCGCATGGCATTAAATATACTTACAGCCAGAGTCCGCTTATCTTCAAGTGTCATCTTCATGCTTCGCGTTTCCGTGCTGACAACATCGGCAATGATCTGACGGAAAGCATTGTCATCTACATTAAGATGTTCCTGGATTTTCGTGAGGATGCATATGGAGAGTTTTTGCTTCAGTTCACTTTGGAAATCATATCCGGGATCGTATTGCTTTGCCGGGGAATTCATTTTTTCATCGGCATCCCGGAAACGCTGTCCTTTCCTTATAGCATTCATATATCTGCCTTCTTTGATTCAGAGAAAAATTTCAGCAGATTTGGCGGAAGTGATGAGAAAAGATCCGTAAGTTCCCATTCGCACATTTTTTGATCGGAGTAATTCTGCGGAGGCATAATAATATGAAGTTCGTGGGAGAGTGAACAAATTTGCTTAAGTGTGCAGAACGGAAGGGATTCAACAACAACGATAACAGCGGTATCCTCTTCCGGTATATCTGACAGTCTGCGAAGCAGATGAAGTAGACGTACAAGTACTCCCGGCTGACAGCATAAAATATCATCGGCACGCAGTGGCATCCCAAAATGATAACAGCCATCCTGCCCGAGCTGTAAAAAATCAAGTAACTCATGAGGTTCCATTTTTACACTCTCTAGCTGAAGCAACAGTTCAGAAATACCGGAAGCCAGTGAATCCCTTACATCAGCGAACCCGGATTTCCGTCGGAATGGATTGACCATGCTGATTCCCGACATCAGGTCTATTCGGATTACACGAAGACCTGCAGCTAACAGCGTCTTTGTGCAGCCAGCCGTATATTTTTCGCGTTCTGACCGATCAGTAAATGAAACAAGGATACGCATGTGCCCCTGAGGCCGATACTGTGTTTGCGGGGTCGTCTGTTGTAGGAGTATTGATTTTACAGAATCATGCGGAATCGGAAAGAAGCCGGAATCTCTGGCGGTATTTTCAAGAGGAATATAACAGGAATCGGGTCTGGCTTCCCGTACTTTCCTAGAAAGCTCTGCGCCGGTCATTTTCCTTCGGTCTTCGCTTCCCTGAGACTGCAGCGGAATAAAGCAGGGAGGTGAAGCCTCCCGGATATGTGTGCGCAGGGTTTCCTGATCTGTCCGTGTCTCATCATATAGAATCACGTCTTCCGTAAGGACAAGCGCAGCGTTATTCTTAAGATCATCAGGAGAGTACAGGGATATCTGAGTTTGAGGTATCAGATGCAGCAGACGCTGCGATATGCTCCGGGCAAAAACGGGATCCGGATCAATAATGGCAATATGTCTTTCCATATCGAATTGTTCCCCTTTCGTTTTGGTGAAGTCATTGTATGACACAAAAAGTGGATGGAATCAGCTGTTTTTCGACAATAGGTGACAATCAGCTACATTTTTCGACAATTTGCGAAGTGCAAAATATGCACTTGCGCCGACTTGTAACAAATGTTATGATCAAAAGACAATTTTATATTTGTTCATCTCTTATCAAGAGTGGCGGAGGGATCTGGCCCTACGAAGCCCAGCAACCGCGGTAACGCAGCGGTGCTAATTCCAGCAGGTGATTATACCTGGAAGATGAGGCGCTGAGTTTATTTTTAATCGAGCCTTTCCTTTCAGGGAAGGGCTTTTTTTATCGAATCCTCAAGGGGGGGCTTTTTTCGTCGAAATCCTAAGGGAAGGGCTTTTTTTATCGGAATCCTAAGGGGATGGCTTTTTTTATTAATGAGTTTATGAAAGTTTTCGTAATGTTTGGAGCGTATCTTCAAACAAAAAGAAGGAGGACAGAAAATGAGTATTAGAAAACAAGGAAAATGGCTTTTTACATCTGAATCAGTTACGGAAGGTCACCCTGATAAAGTTTGTGATCAGATTTCAGATTCCGTACTTGATGCAATTCTTGAGCAGGATCCGATGGCGCGTGTTGCCTGTGAAACGGCCTGTACGACGGGTATGGTACTTGTTATGGGTGAAGTCACAACAACGGCTTATGTAGATATTTCGAGTATTGTTAGAAATACAGTCAGGGAGATAGGATACGACGGATCCGATTCCGGTTTTGATTATAAGACATGCGCCGTCCTGACGACTCTCGACGAACAGTCACCTGATATTGCGCAGGGCGTTAACAAGTCTCTTGAAGCAAGAGAAGGCAAGGATAAAGACATGCTTGACACCGGAGCCGGCGATCAGGGGATGATGTTTGGCTATGCTAATAACGATACGGAGGAACTGATGCCTCTGCCTATTTCACTTGCACACAGGCTCACACGACGACTCGCAGAGGTCAGAAAGAATGGTCAGGCGCCTTTCCTCCGTCCGGACGGAAAAAGTCAGGTTACCGTAGAATATAACGGCAACACGCCTGTCCGCATCGAAGCAGTGGTCGTTTCTACCCAGCACAGTCCGCATATTTCCGAGACGGATCTGGCCACAGAGGTCATCCGGCTTGTTATTGATCCCGTGCTTCCCCGCAATCTATTGGATGAAAATACAAAAATATATATCAATCCAACGGGACGATTTGTTGTCGGGGGACCTCAGGGTGACAGTGGGCTGACAGGCAGAAAGATCATTGTTGATACCTACGGCGGTTATGCGCGTCACGGCGGCGGTGCATTTTCCGGCAAGGATCCGACAAAAGTTGACCGATCTGCTGCATATGCAGCCAGATACATTGCGAAAAATATTGTAGCTGCAGGGATAGCCGATGAATGCGAGATCCAGTTCGCATACGCAATTGGTGTTGCCCATCCGCTCTCTGTTATGGTTGAGACATTCGGTACCGGAAAAATACCGGACGAAAGAATAACTGAGCTTGTTATTAAACATTTTGACCTGCGTCCCGCAGCCATAATCCGGGATCTGGATCTTCGTCGTCCCATATACAAAAAGACGGCTTCCTACGGGCACTTTGGACGGATTGATGAGTGCTTCCCCTGGGAGAAGACGGACAGGGCTGTCATGCTTAAGGCCGATGCCGGTATCTGAAATAAAAACGAGGTAATATTTACCTGTGGATAATGAGACAAACGGACCGGTATATAAAAAAACAGACGCGCGGGATCGGCAGGTTCAGATGAACATGCCGGTTCAAGGCGCGTCTGTTTCTTTAGAGGCTTTTTGTGAAAATATTGTTTTCCGCAATGAAGAAAATGGCTATACCGTTGCACTATTCTCGAAAAAATCGAACCCCTCTTCTGAAACTGCTGAAAGTACCAGTCGTGCGAATATAACGAAGAGTCCAAAAGAATCCCCGGAATACGTATCGTTTACAGCCGTAGGCAACATGCCTTTTCTTGAACCCGGTGATTATGCCGGGCTTGCCGGTAAATGGGTGATCCACAGTTCTTACGGTCCGCAGCTGCAGGTTGAACATTATGCTCAGCTGACACCGCACACTTCCTCGGATATTCTTCAATATCTGTCATCAGGATCCATACAGGGAATAGGTATTAAAACAGCGGAACGCATTGTCGGGACATTTGGAGAAGATACGATCCGCATTATGCGTGAAGAGCCTGAAAAACTGGCACGGATAAAGGGCATAACACTTCAGAAAGCCAGGCAGATTTCTGCTCAGATCGCAGAGAAGGGTGATTTTCAGGAATTATCACTGCTCCTTGCTCCCTTCGGAATCGGCATGGGCAGGATCCTGAATATTTACAAGCGTTTTGGGTCTGCGTCGCTGTTCGTAGTTAAGAATAATCCCTTCCGTCTTGCCGATGAAGTGTCTGGAATAGGTTTTCACACTGCAGACTCACTGGCCGTTCATTTCGGATGCGACCCGATGTCTCCTTACCGGATCGGCAGTGCACTTATGTATTGCATGTCGCAGGCAGAGAACGAAGGTCATACATATCTCCCTCTTTCCGTATTGCTGACTAAGACCCAGACTCTGCTTTCTGTTAAGACATCAGTCGGAGTCGATGATGCAGATGCAGCGGAATTCGGTCTGGATCCAATGCCGGTTTCAGATACTCTGATCGAAATGTCCTTATCCCACAAAAGTGACGGGTTTCAGCAGCTGATATCAACCCGCAAAATCATCGCTTACCGGATGACTCCGGAGGGTGATTTTGCACTGGCTTCCGATGAAGAACGTATAGATAATATCCGGGTTGCTTTGCCAAAAAATATCGAGGCTGAACTTGCTTCAGCTAAAATCATTGCGCAGAAGGTACAATGCAGGATGGCTGAAGCGGATATGAAAGTGACTGAAGAAAAGATGCTGCTTTCAACCGAACTTATGGGCATTATTCTGGCGCCGGAGCAGAAGAAAGCTGTATTAACAGCTGCTAATTCGTATATTTCCATCATAACGGGAGGCCCCGGAACAGGGAAAACAACGATTATCCGGGTTCTTACGGATTTTTACCGGACAGAAGGAAAAAAGGTTGTGCTTTGTGCTCCCACAGGACGAGCCGCAAAACGAATGTCAGAGGCATCGGGGATTCCTGCAAAGACAATTCACCGGCTGCTTGAGATGGAGCGCGGTGCCGATTCAAATTCTCAGGTTGTATTTAAGAGAAATGATGAAAACCCTCTTGATGCGGATGCCGTTATCGTTGACGAAACCAGTATGCTCGACTCATTTCTTTTTTACTGTCTTCTCAGAGCGATAGATAAGAGAACACAGGTCATATTTGTAGGGGACAGCGATCAGCTGCCTTCTGTAGGCGCAGGTAATGTTCTTGCCGACATGATCCGCTCCGGTGTGATTGCAGTCGAAAAACTTACGCAGATTTTCCGGCAGGCCGCACAGAGTCGTATTGTTCTGAACGCTCACCGGATTCTAAACGGAGACTCAATTCTGTTTGATCAATCGCTTGATAGCGATTGCATGCTTATTTCCATGGATTCTGCACCTCAGATTGCGCAGGCAGTTGCTAAATTATGCTCACAAGTACTCCCCAATGTTTATGGCATCGATGTTTTACGGGATGCCTGTGTACTGAGTCCGTCCCGAAAAGGCCCGGCCGGAATCAACGCACTCAATCCGCTTCTGCAAACTGCAATGGGTAATACTGGAGCACTGCATTGTATGGCGCATGGCTTTTCATTCCGCCTTCAGGACAAAGTTATGCAGACAAGAAATAATTATGATCTTTCCTTTAGAAATACGGATGGAACACAGGGTGCCGGTGTTTTTAACGGTGAACTTGGCTTCATTAGGGAAATTGACCTTGCGTCTGACTGTCTTACAGTCGAACTTGATGACGGAAGAACCGTATTATATGACCGAAACGCGATGGATGATCTTGATCCTGCCTATGCTGTTACTGTTCACAAGAGTCAGGGCAGTGAATACCCAGTCGTGATTTTGGCCATCGCACCCGGTTCGCCAATGCTCAACAACAGGAATCTCTTATATACCGCGATTACACGTGCGAAAAAAAGACTTTTTATCGTCTCCTCCAAGCGAACCCTTGAAAGAATGATTAACAGCTATGCGCAGAATGGCCGCATGACATCCTTGTGCGAATTTCTGCGCGTGTATGTTGAAGGAGGTTCGTGAAGATGTCATCAGCATTACTTTCAGCATTTCGGTCTGCAATTTTTCCTCATGTATGTGTGTTATGCGGCTGCGTACTGCTGAAAGAGAAGGACGAAGCAGCGGCCTTTTTTTCTAAGGAACTTCATATCTGCAGGTCATGCCTTGCTGTATTACCGCTTCGATTTCCGGGAGAACGCCTGATTCAATGCCTTTCGAACCCGTATGACGGCGATCCAATATCGGATTTGCAGGTAATGGTACCTTTTCGATATGAGGAACCTGTTGTAAGCGCCCTGCGTGCTGTCAAGTTTCATGACGCTCCTTATATAGGGATATCACTGTCCTTTTTTATGAGTGAGGCTATCTTGTCCGACACGCCCGGTTTTGATGTCGTCATTCCAATACCGCTTTCCGCACAGCGCCGCAGAAAACGCGGGTATAACCAGGCTGAACTTCTCGCTGAACCTCTTGCAGGAAGAATGGAAATTCCTTATATGCCGTCATTTTTGATCCGTACCAGGAACACACGGCAGCAAAGCCGTTTTTCAGACCCGATTTTACGCTCGGAAAATATCAGCGGAGCATTTTCTGTCCCGGATGACTGTGACCTTGAAGGCCTTTCGATTCTTCTTGTCGACGATGTGACAACAACGGGCAATACGCTGCACGAGGCCGCTTTAGAACTATACAGGAAAGGCGCCCGTTATGTAGCCGGGATCACGGCGGCTTCCGGGCGTGAAGAAGTTAAAATAGTGTCTGCTTAATGCTGCAAAATGAATATTTTGATGATTCAGTGGATATTAACAACGTAAAATGATAATCATCATTGCACTTAAAAACGGCTGTTTTCAATTTATGTGTATCTTAGGCGATTGTATAAGGAATCTTGTGGTTCTTTGGGTTGAGAGTACGCGCTGCAATTGGTATAATATAGATGCCTGGGATGTCCGAGACTCACGTTTTTGAACCTTCATGACTGAAAAGGGAATCCGGTGTCGGAGCAGAGCGGATCAAGCCTTAGCTACTCCTCGGAGTACTATTGAGGAAGATCCTAGACTGCCGCAGGGTACCCACCTGGCGAACGCTAGGTGTCAAAAAGTGGGAATCGGCATAACAGGTATTTCGTCTTTAATCGGACAGGGAGTTAGGCGGTAGTATGGGGCTTATCAAAGATGCGAAGCAAATAGCGAGGCGCGATCCCGCTGCGCGTGGGGTTCTCAGCGTTATCCTGTTATATCCCGGGTTTCATGCGTTGATTTTTCATCGTGTGAGCCATTTTTTATATCGTCATAAGCTTTTTTCAATCGCAAGATGGAATTCACAGATAGGACGATTCTGGACCGGAATTGAGATTCACCCCGGGGCTCAAATCGGCTCCGGTCTTTTTATAGATCACGGTATGGGTATTGTCATCGGAGAAACGGCTGTTATCGGCAACAATTGTACAATTTACCAAGGAGTCACTTTAGGGGGAACCGGGCACGGCAAGGGTAAAAAGCGTCATCCGACAGTAGGTGATAATGTTCTGATTGGTGCCGGAGCTAAGCTGTTGGGACCATTTCGCGTAGGGAACAACGTAATGATCGGTGCTAATGCCGTCGTACTTTCGGAAGTACAGGACAGTGCCACCGTTGTGGGTATTCCTGGAAAGATTGTACGTGTAGAAGGAAAGCCTGTAAGCCATGCGGAAAATCTTGACCACGCCAACACAGCTGATCCGGTCGAGCAGGAACTCTGTCGACTTCTGCATAGAGTCCTTGCACTTGAAAAACAGATGAATATTGAGCCACGGGTTGAGCACAGACTCAAGATGTGCGAGCCGATATGCAATGATAAAACCTGCGGACTTGATTCAAATAATAAATAAGGGATTCATTCCTGAATAATTAGTAAAATCCGGGGTAAAAGCTCCGGATTTATATTGGAGGAAGCATGAAGATTTTCAATACAATGACCCGCAGCAAGGAGGACTTCATTCCCATGGAGCCCGGAAAGGTTAAGCTTTATGCATGCGGCCCGACTGTATATAATTATTTCCATTTAGGGAATGCGCGGCCCTTTATCACATTTGACACATTGCGCCGTTATCTCGAGTACCGGGGGTTCAGTGTTGAATTCTGTCAGAATTTCACGGATATCNNATGATCGCCCGTGCAAATCAGGAGGGAATTACTGTTCGTGAACTTGCCGACAGATACATAGCCGAATATTATGTCGATGCCGACAAGCTGCGTATTCTTCGGCCGACATATCAGCCACGTGCAACGGATACAATCGATTCAATTATTGAAATGATTTCTACTCTTATCGATAAAGGCTATGCATACGAACTTGAAGATGGCGTGTATTATGATGTCGCTAAATTTGAACGGTATGGATGCCTCTCGCATTTCAATCTTGATGAACTCAGGGAAGGTGCGAGTGACCGGGTGTCGCAGAGTGAATCCAAACAGAATTCTGTAGATTTTGCCCTCTGGAAGAAGAAAAAACCGGGTGAGCCATCCTGGGATTCGCCATGGGGAGAAGGCCGTCCCGGCTGGCATATTGAGTGCTCGGCTATGATACGCAAATATTTGGGCGTTACGATCGATATTCACGGCGGAGGGCAGGATCTTGTATTCCCTCACCACGAGAATGAGATTGCCCAGAGTGAAGCTGCCAATGATGCACCTTTTGTACGATATTGGATGCACAATGGTTTTATTAATGTTGATAACGAAAAGATGAGCAAATCTGCCGGCAATTTTTTTACTGTAAGAGATATTGTTAAGGAATACAGTTACGATGTCATCCGGTTTTTTGTGCTGACCGGTCATTACCGTATGCCGATCAATTTTTCTGCTGACCTTCTTCAGTCCGCCAAAAACGGATTGGAGCGAATTTCCAATTCTGTAATGAATGTGCGTTTTGTGGGCCAGAACACCGGACGAGCTGTCACCGTTGAGGACGATGCTGCTGTCTTAGTTTTGACACAGGCAATAATGGATGCCAGACAGAACTTTATTTCTGCCATGGACGATGACTTGAATACTGCAGACGCCGTAACAGCCATTTTCGAGCTGGTACGTGCTGCAAATACAGCCTGCACACAGCCCGGTGTCCCATCGACGCTCCTTCTTCAGTCTGCTGATGTCATTGTTGAGCTCGCCAATGTCCTTGGAATTGCAGCCGATGCAGATATGAATAAGTCATCTGACATCCCTTCAGAGGTTCTCGAACTGGTTGAGAAGCGTTCGGATGCTAAAAAGGCCAGGGACTTTAAGCTTTCTGATGAAATCAGGGATCGTGTCGTGGCTCTCGGTTATCAGATTAAGGACACCGCCCAGGGACCGCAGGTTACCAAGATATGATCATTCCGGTACTTAGCGGTGATATCCGTGAGGTTTCACCATCCGTTCTTGCATATGTCGGTGACGCGGTTTTTGAGTTATATGTCAGACTTCACGTTGCATCCCGGACAAGTTCGAAATCCGGGACGCTGCACAAGCAGGTCATCCAGTTTGTCCGGGCTCAGGCACAGGCAGCTGCCATACGAGTTTTAACTCCTGAGCTTACGACAGAAGAAGCTATGATTTTCCGGCGTGCCAAAAATGGCAATCCCGGAAGCATGGCCAAGAATGCAAGTCCTGCCGACTATAAGTATGCTACAGGACTCGAAGCCGTTATCGGATATCTTTATCTGACAGATCAGAAAGAACGGCTGGATTTTATTCTCCAGCGCATTGTGATAACGGAAACAGCTATAGAAAAAGGGGAAATCGATGTACACGGATCCTAAAAAGAAGAAATATTTTAAGACATCTGACGAAAAAGAACGCACTGTGCCCGGACGTGAGCCTTTCCGTACCCGCACAGGACAAGAGAATCGTGAACCTTCACGTCCCGCGCAGGAGCATGCCGATGATTCTGCTTCCCGTCAGTCAGGCGAGAGGGAACAGACAGCTTCCGCAGACCGGCTCGAGGGCAGAAACCCTGTCCTTGAAGCTCTTCGTGCAGGACGGACCATGAATAAACTGTGGGTAGCCAAGCTTGACGGCGGCCGTGTTGATCCAACCGTAGCACGTATTGTAGCCATGGCCAGGGACAGGAACGTACTTATTGTTGAGGTTCCCCGAATCACTCTAGATCAGATGTCAGAGACACACAATCACCAGGGCGTAATTGCCCAGGTGGCCAGCCACGATTATGTCGAACTTGATGATATTATTCAAGCCGCGAAATACAAGGGAGGGGCGCCCTTTCTTCTTATGCTCGACGAATTGAAAGATGCTTATAATCTTGGGTCTATTCTCAGAATTGCCGATGCTGCAGGTGTTCATGGCGTCATCATACCAAAGCATCGCTCGATAGGACTTGATTCTCTTGTTGCCAAGGCTTCCGCAGGTGCTATTGAATACGTACCTGTGGCCCGCGTTACGAATCTGTCACAGACCATCGCTGCCCTCAAAGAGGATGGCTTCTGGGTTGCCGGTACAGATGCAGAGGGAACAATACCTTATAACAAGGCAGACTTATGCGGTTCACTTTTAGTTGTTATAGGAAGTGAAGGCGAAGGCATGGCTAAAAATATAAGAGAGAAATGTGATTTTCTCCTGTCAATTCCCATGTCAGGAAATGTTAACAGCCTCAATGCTGCTGTTGCAGCAGGCATTGTTGTATTTGAAGCCCACCGTCAGCGCACAGCAGCGAAAACATAAACAAACGGAGGAAATTGCATGATATGTCTGAAAAATTTCAGACCCTGTAAACGTCTTCATGAAGGAGGCCGTTTACATTCATGCGTTCACTTTTTCCGGTTATTTTGCATCATAACGATCCTTCTTTCAGGAGTTGCATTTCTGTCATCCTGTTCTTTCAGCTGGTTGGCGAACGAAACAAATTCGAGCGTAGATGTGTCTGTTATTCCAACACGCGACGAGATCCTGGACAGGCAGGCGCTCGTTCGAGAACTTGCTACGTGTATTTCAGACACAAAAGAGTCAAAAAATGTCTTCGAGTCGATTCCTTCTGCACAGCTTGACAAAATGACTTATGCATCTTTCAGCGCATATATTGATGCTCTCAGTCACCTTTATGCAAATAACAGTGACATAACATCCTATCACTTTTTATCAGAGAACGAGGGGCGTGCAGTAATAGACGGTATAGCTGAAGATGCAGCTGGTTATATGGACCTGCTGAATATGACAATACCTGTTGAATTATTTTTTGGAAATGAAATGTCCGGTGATCAGCCTATATATATTTATATTCAGGAAGATTCCAATGGAACACCTTATATATCCGGTACCTGGGTTAAAGAGTGCACAGCTGTTTACAATTTTGCGGAATTGTATTTTGGATCGATGGAAAAGCAAAATATTGAAGCTGTTGCGTCTCTTATTGAGAGCAGCCAGATTCCTTCCCAGGGGGCGTTTTCTTCTTCCGTAATAAACTATAAGGCCAGGGAACTAACCCAGTTCTATCGCTTAAAAGTTCAGTCAGCCTTCCCGGATTATCGACTCCTGAGTCTGGATATATCTCAGCTTACGTATTTACAGCCTGAAGTCCTAGATGATGTTTCTCTAAGTTTCAAACCACGTACGGTGCAGTTTGTAAGAAATGAGCTTAATAATATATCAATAAGGGACAGTGTAAGAAATCCGCTCTCAAGCAAGGATTTTTACCTTTATAAGGAAGGTGAGAAGACAATCCGAATCGGAGACCGCGCGGATTCAAATCAGTTTCTTGAGTTGTTCGGCGAGCCGACAGCGACCACATATGGGTCACAGTACGGATTAGCGACTGACAGTGAAGAAGCTGAGCAAATCATTGTGTTATCCTACTCCAAGCTCTTGATTACCATCCGCGGGACATTTGCCGAGGATGATTCATGGGATGGGCAGATTATCCAGATACGAATAAGGGCACCTGAAAAAATCTATTGTCTGGGTACAACAATATATGCAGGGATGTCGAGGGATACACTTCTGATGCTGTATCCATTTGCCGATCAGTCGGATTATGTTCTGACAACAACGGTAGATGATCTGCAGTATAAAATGACATTCGTATTCGCAGACGATCTTGACAGAACAATCACCGATGTCAAAATCGATCTGGTCGAGTAGTCCGATTAAGATTCAAGAATTCGGCTTCTTAATGTGCTGATTTCTGCCTCGGAAAAACCGATCGAACTCAAATATAATGCAGCCTGACCATGATAAAAATTATCAAGGTAGTCCAGGAATAATTCCATGTTTTCGGCATCAGATCTCAGAATATGGTGTGTCTGTAAAGGCATAACGGCTAACTTTGGATCAACAATCGCGCGTATGTATTCATAGGTAACAGAATAATTATTAATTATATCCTCGCGGCTGACAGCGACAAGAGAGAGCAGAAGCGCGGCAATGATCCCGGTTCTGTCCTTGCCGTGTGTGCAGTGAAAAAGAACAGCGCCTTCGGGCGCCTCAATTATCTGTCGAAAAATCTCTGATAGCTGCTCTTGTCTGGTCTTAAGCAGAAAAATATAAAGCTCGCCAAGCGTATGTTTAAGTGCTACCTGTACGGTAGGATCATCTTCGCCGTCTGGATCCGACTCAAATAAAGAAATATTCCGGTATAAAATCCCCGGATGATTTAGAAAGGGTGTTCCCCTTCGATTAATCTCACCTTCAGAACGCAGATCAATGACAGTACGTATCGGATATGCAAGAAGTGCGGCCAGGTCATCTTCACTAAGAAGAGACGGTTCATCTGAACGCACGAACCGACGGAAAGCGGTTCGTTTGCCGAACGCTGTCGGGAGGCCGCCTAAATCACGGGCATTGTATAAAGTCGGAAGAACTAGTCGGTTCGATTCGGAATCTAAAATCATATTGTCGTCTCCTATGTGTAGCTGATCTAACGATACCATAAATCCTGTGTTCATAAAACAAGATCAAAGAGATAAAGAATACGAATCGCTCATTATCTTCAATTAACCCTTAGCGCATGGGCTCACCTAAATTTGTAAAAAAGGTTGACAAGGGAGCTCTGCTACGCTAAAATAACTCTTGCTGCACGAAGGAAATCTTCCGAAGCGACATGCGCCCGTAGCTCAACTGGATAGAGCGTCTGACTACGGATCAGAAGGTTGTGGATTCGACCTCTGCCGGGCGCGCCAGACAAAAACCCTAGAGACTGTAAGGTTTCTAGGGTTTTTTTACGCTTTTAAGCTCCTCTACTATGGCATTTTCAGGAGTGTGCAGTCCAGTTTCATCCACCAATCCCTTTTGAATAAAAAGTGCGGATAATAGAGATATCAAAATGTTCGGCCGCTTATTGTACTTCGATTGTCCCTGTCATGTCAGGATGCGGTCCGCAATTGTATTTGAATGAGCCTGCTGTGTCAAAAACATGTGTAAAACTATCTCCTTTCTTAAGGGAACTGCTCTCGAAATCATCAAAAACAACACTGTGAGCTACACTGTCTTTATTTGTCCACGTCACCGAATCCCCTGCCTTTATTGTAAGAACACCGGGGTTGAAAGCATGATTTTCAATTAGCACCACATTAGTTGACAGGGCTGTGGCTTCTGCCGTCGAAGTATCTGCAGAGGAAGTCGCCTCAGTCGTGCTTATATTTGATGAGGATGCTGCAGTGCTTTGATTGGCGGGATTGGATCCGGGACATCCTGATACTGCAAGCATCATGGCGATTGCTGCAAACATAACGAGAATTTTCGTCTTCATCGGTAACATCTCCTTTTGATGTGTCCACTTCTTTTGTGAATGAATATCAATTTGGTTTTTACCTGAAAGATTGTTAAGGAATTTATCAGAAAGTAAACCAGCCAAACCAGAGTCCTAAGCCAAGGGCAGCATGAAAGATTCCAAGGACAAGAATGATAAAGGCAGTAATAATGTGAATCTTTTGCGGAACCTTGATCAATCCCAATCCATTTACTATTTGAAATGCGATCAGCATAAAAAGCAAAATTCCGCCCCATATCGGTAACGACAGACCAAAAATTATAGGAATTTTCATTTTTCATCCTCTCTTTGTTTTGGCGTTTTTCTGTTCTCGAAGGGCTGATCAAATGTGAACCAATATAAATCTATTTTACATCAAAAATATTTTAGAAAAAAGATCTTCTGTGAACGAGCCATTCATAATTGTAAATATGTGAAGGTAAGGAAGTAACTGTGATCCTGACTTGCGTTATGAGAAGCCAGGCAGTGATACTCAATAACAAAGAAATGTCAAAAATATTTGAAAACATTATGAATTGAAGTATACTGTAAATGTTCAATACTATTGTTTTCGAGGAATTGTATATTTACGGAATCGATCATCACGTAAATTAACCATTTTCATTCGCGAAAGCGCCTTGTTGGCCGAGGAGGATTGTCCATGACGGAATTTAAGGTTGATGTCCGAGGCGAAACTTGTCCGGTACCTCTTGTTGAAACGCGCAAGGCTTTGCGCAAAGCAGTTTCTGGGGATCTCATCGAAATCATCGGTACCAATCCGTCATCAAGGAAAGAAATTCCCATGGCGGCCGAGGCCTTGTCGGTCAAAATAGTCAGTGATGAACAGACCGGCAATGAGTGGAAAATCGTTCTGCAAAAATAAAAAAGCATTCTGCCTTATGAAATGAGGTAATGAGTATGAGTGATAAGGCGACCATTGTTGTTCATAGCGGTGATATGGATAAACTATTCAGTGCTCTTATTATTGCCAACGGTGCATTGGCCATGGGCATGGAAGCATCCCTTTATTTTACGTTTTTCGGATTGCTAAGGCTTAAAAAAGGTGGCCTGAACAAAGGTCCTTTATCGAAAATGAACATGCTTGGCCTTGGCAAGCTGATGATTAGAAGACGGATGAAAAAAAGTAATGTCGTTGAGCTGGAACGTTTATTTATGGATTTCAAGGAATTAGGCGGCAAGATTATTGCCTGTGAAATGACGATGGAAATTATGGGCGTTAAGCAGGCCGATCTTAGGGAAGACTTAATTGATACGTATGGTGCTGTCGGCACCTATATCAAGGAAGCCAGAGAATCTTCCATTACGCTGTTTATATAGGAGGAAACATCGATGGCTGAAAAATCGATATACCTGGATAATGCAGCTGCCACAAGGCTTGACGAACAGGTTCTGGCAGCTATGATCCCCTGCTATTTAGAAAATTATGCTGTAGCTACCTCCGAATTTGGATATTCACAGGGGCTGGAAGCCCGGGAAACCCTTAGTGAAGCACGAGCCAGTCTTGCTGCAAGATTAGGCGCCGAGCCCGGAGAGTTTATTTTTACATCAGGGAACACCGAATCGTGCAATCTGGCTTTAAAAGGCGTATCCCAGGCTCTTGGGACAAAAAAGGGAAAACATATCATCGTATCCCGAATTGAAGATTTTCCGGTTCTTTACAGTGCCAGGGCTCTTGAAAAACAAGGGTTTAAGATTGATTACCTGGATGCGGATGAATACGGTTTTGCAGACCTTGAGCAACTTGCAGGGCTGATAACGGATGAGACGATCCTGGTATCCATTCAGCATGCCAACCAGGAAATCGGCACGGTACAGGATATTGAAAAAATAGGAAAAATCTGCCGTGACAGGAACGTTCTCTTCCATACAGATGCAACGCATACCTTTACAAGGATTCCCCTTGATGTCAGGGAGATCCCCGTTGATTTGATTACTGTATCAGCCCACACGATACACGGTCCCAAAGGAGTAGGCGGCCTTTATGTCCGCAAAGGAACAGCAATTTCCAAAATCATGGACGGAGGCTTTCAGGAGTTCGACTTAAGGGCCGGCATAGAAAACATCCCGGGAGCCGTTGGATTTGCAAGAGCTGCAGAACTCATAACAGATACGGAAAACAAGCACCTGCAGGAAATGCGGGATAAGCTGACAGAACTTGTCCTGGCGAAGGTTCCTGATGTCATCCTGAACGGGCATCCTAACGCAAGGATTCCGAATAACGCGAACCTGACCTTCCATTTTGTCGAAGGTGAATCGATCACTCTTCATCTGGATATGTACGGGATAGCTGTCAGTACAGGTTCAGCTTGTTTCAGCCGATCACTTGAAGGCAGCCATGTGATCGCAGGTATTGGCGGTGACCATGAACGTGCCCACGGATCCATTCGATTCACATTCAGCCGCTTCAACACTTTTGAAGAAATAGACTTCGTCGTCGAAAAATTAGAGAAAATTGTCAGGAACCTGCGGGCCATCAGTCCGTTAGGCAAAACAGGGAGGTAACAGTATGGCTTTTCCATATAATGACATCGTTCTTGAACATTTCCGCAATCCTAAAAATGTCGGCTGTATTGAGAATCCCGACGGAAAAGCGACGGAGGGCAGTCCTGCATGCGGAGATATGGTGTCCCTTTATATCACAGTCGATCCGACTACAAATATAATCACGGATATCAAATTCGAATCATACGGCTGTGCCTCGAATATTGCGACCGCCTCGATTATAACGGAAATGGCCAAGGGCAAGACGATCGAAGAGGCCAAAAAGATTACCTGGAAAGAGGCTTCGGATGCTTTGGGCGGATTACCGGCCATTAAGGCTCACTGTTCGGTTCTTGCTGTAGAAAGTTTGCGAAGTGCTATCCAAAATTATGAAGAAAAACACGGATTAGAGAGCAAGCGGGAGCCTACAACCGTCGAAGTCGTCCGAAAGAGACTCAAGAGAGTGATGAATCCAATGAAAGGTCTCGATATGGTGGCGACCGACCTTGTCAAGGAAATTGATGTCAGGGACGGAAATATCCGGATCGTGGTTGATCTTCCGGAAGACCACCAGTTTGCTGCATCCATCAAAGAAGAGGCTAAGGAAAGGCTTGAACCTCTATGGGATGTCAAGTCAGTTGTGATCGAGTTTATCCGATAATCAGAAGATCAGAACAGGTGGGATAGCATGGTTATCGATCCATACCGGCACGCAGACTAAAGCACTGAAGACCGTAAGGTTTCCGGTGCTTTTTCTTTGTGCGCCAGGGGGGCGGACATAATCCTGGACACTAGGACAGGAGAGCCGATATAGGCTTCATTATTTTGAGTAAGAAAGTGTCCGCATCCCCAAAATAATTTCTTATCAAATTGGATAAAATCTAAATCTGCACCCAGACTTATTCCATGCATCCACAGAGACTATTTGACTTGTTGGATATATAATTATATGATTATATTAGAATTATCTTATATTCAAGAAGCGAGGCAACGATATGAATATTGAAGAAATGTACGTAAGAATTTATAAAGCGCTGGCCCATCCGATTCGAATTAAAATTGTACGGTTGCTCCGTGAGGGACCACAGTGTGTATGCATATTAAATGAGAATGTCGAGTTCAGCCAGTCTAATCTTTCCCAACATCTCAAAATATTAAGGGATGCGGGTATATTGAAGGCGGAAAAAGACGGGATACGAATCATGTATAGCATCAAAGACGAGGAAGTATTAAGATTACTTGAAGTTACAGGAAAGATAATTAAAACTGAAATTGATATGCTGAGAAGCGAATTTTCCGGTGAATAATTAAATTTAATACTATTTTTACGCACGGCATTTCTTATATAAAAATAAACGGTAAATTATCCGGAGAAGGTACCTCATGAATTCTATTAAAAAAATGACAGCGAATATTTGTATTCTCGGAGGCGGTCCCGCAGGGTATGTCGCTGCAATCAGGGCATCGCAGCTCGGGGCAGAAGTGGTTCTTGTTGAAGAAAAAGAATTGGGAGGCGTGTGCCTCAATGTAGGGTGTATTCCGACAAAGGCACTCCTAAAAACAGCTGAGACGGCTGCAGACATTAAGAGATCGAAAGAATTCGGCATAGAGTCCCGTTTAGATGGTATCAACTGGAAGATTGCGGTTGACAGGAAAAACAGGGTTGTTAAAAATCTTACAGCCGGCGTTCAACAACTACTTGATGCTAAGGGCGTAACTATAATAAATGGCCGCGGTGTTATAGAAGAAGATAAAAAACTGTTGGTTCAAACACCGGAAGAAACAATAGAAGTAACCTGGGATAAACTGATCATAGCAACAGGTGCATCACCATTTCTTCCTCCGATTAAAGGGATTGATATGGATGGGGTGCTTACAAGTACTGATGCGTTGAGTATGGTTTCTTTGCCATCACAAATGGTTATTATTGGGGCAGGTGTTATCGGACTTGAATTTGCTTCTATGTTTGCAGCGATGGGAGTAAAAATTTCCGTTATTGAGTTGCTGGATCGGATACTGCCTGGTGAAGATACGGAAATTGCATCTGAACTTCTTAAGATAATGAAAAGACAGGGTGTATCCATTAAACTGTCCGCAAAGGTAAAAGAAATACAAAAGACAGTTGATGGCTTGCTGGTAACATATTCTGTTGGTGATAAGGAATATACACAGGCTTGTGACAAGGTTCTGGTATCTGTGGGAAGAAATCTGAATACGGATTCATTTCAAAACCTGCCGCTTAACATTGAGAATTCTGCCATTTCTGTAAATGGTCGTATGGAAACAAACATTAAGGATGTTTATGCAGCCGGCGACATAACAGGCGGAAAACTTCTGGCTCACCTTGCGTTTATGGAGGGGAAGGTGGCTGCTCAGAACGCACTGGGAATCAAAAGCGAAGTGAACTATAAAGCGATTCCCTCATGTATTTATACAAATCCGGAAGTGGCCTCTGTTGGAATGACCCAAGAGGCTGCAGAGAAAACAGGCATATCCGTTAAGGTTGGACGTTTTAATTTCAGAAACAATGGGCGGGCACAATCATTAGGTGACCGTGAAGGGTTTGTGAAGGTAATTGCGGATCAGGAAAATACCATTATTGGCGCACAGATCCTGGGCGTACATGCTTCCGAAATGATATCAGAACTAACCCTGGCAGTCACACTGAAAGCGAAAGCAGATGACATTGCAGATATGATTCACCCGCATCCGACATTGAGTGAAGCAATATGGGAAGCTTGCGGGGATTTGTTGGGCAGAGCTGTTCATAAATTGTAAGAAAACGGAGGAAAGTATCATGGAAGAAAAAGAACGTTATGGATTTATCATGTGTGTATGTACAGGAAAGTGTCCGGGATTTCAGGCGATGGATATTTGGGACTTTATCAATCAGGTCAGAATTGAACTTCCGGTAGAATACGGCTTTATTCATCCTCAGCTTTGCGAAGAGGACGGAGACCGGTTTTTGGCCGACTATTTGAAGGCTCACAGAAAAGTAATTATCGGTGCCTGCGCACCCAATATGCAGAAAAAAATGTTCAGGCAAGCCTTTAAAGATGCTGGACTTGATTTGGAAAAGGATGCCGTTATGCTCGACATTAGAGACATGACCAATGAAAAAGCTTTTGAAGTCGTTAAAAATGCCGTAAAGCAATTAGGTTTTGAAACGGAGGAAGAATCATGAGTGAATCATCATTTATGGGTGTACCAAGAGATCAGATTGACTGGAGTCCCCGTATAGACTTTTCTAAGTGTAATTACTGTATGGAGTGCGTTGAGTTTTGCCCTCATAAAGTTTTTGAAGTGCATGAAGAGGATGCGCAGAAGTTTGTTGTCAAGCATCCCAATAACTGTGTGGTATTCTGTCGTGCCTGCGGGAAGACCTGCGGTCTCGACGCTATCAGTTTTCCTGACAAGAGCGAAACGACAGCTCACATAAAGGCAATCAGAAAGGAAGCGGAAGCAAATGAATAAGGTTTATGCTGTTCTGCCATGTAATGGATTGGACAAATGTGCGGGCTGTGTCTCAAAAGAGGTCGCAGTCATGGTTGCTGAGAATTCTGACAGTGAAGTTATTTGTCCGGTACTGCTTCATGCATCCGATGCAAGATACGAAAAGATCACGCAGGAAAAACCGCTTCTTGTGATAGATGGATGTGCTACCCGCTGTGCAAGTAAACTCGCATCTGAGAAAAATATAAAGATCACTGAAAAAATCAACATTACAGAGGAAGCAAAAGCAAATGGTATAGCACTTGGGAAAGGGCTCCATATTGGCGAAAATGAAATGAAGCTGGCAAAAATTATCGTTGATAAACTGACACAAGTTCAGGAATCATCTATAACGGAAGACGCTATTGAATTTCCCTCAAAACTAACCTATGAAGTCTATAAAAAAGATAAATTTGTTTTCCGGCTTCCCAAAGAAGAAGGATTTTATTTTAACGAAAATGATGTGTGGGCGTATGTGGTTGGAAATAAGGCGCGAATTGGCGTGACTGATTTTGTACAGAAAAGCTTGTCGGATATTATGTTTTTCACGCCGCCCGCGATTGGTAACCAAATTGAACAGTTTGAAGATGCAGGCAACATTGAATCAGCCAAGGCTGTGTTTGAAATCATTTCACCTGTCAGCGGGACGATCCTTGCTATCAATGAAACAGTGATGCAAGCTCCTGAACTAATCAATCAAAACCCATATGAAAAGGGATGGATTGCTGAAATAGAGCTGTCTGACTTTGAAAGTGATAAGGAACTGCTCGAGACATTTGACGGATACTTTAAAATATTAAAGCGAAAGGTGGACGAGTTTCATGTCTAAAGTTAAAGTAATTCCCTGCAGCGGGATTGGTAAAGCGATGGGCCTGATGGCACGGGAAGCAACACTTCAGGTAACTGATAAATTAGCGCCTGACACGACTGAGACAGTCTGCCTGGCCTATATCGTAACAGGTGATGAGGATGCACGAAAAAAGGTTGAAGGTAAAAGCTGCATCACGGTTGATGGCTGCCCAGCGATGTGTGCGGCCAAAAGCGTCGAACACGCAGGTGGGATCGTCAAGGCGAAATACCGGGTGATTGATGAAATGCGTAATCATAAGGGTGTAAATGCCGGAACAGGTACTGCATTAACAGATGATGGCTGGCAGATTGCAGATGAACTGGCCGAAAAGATCGCAGAGAAGGCTGCAGAGATTGTCAGGGAGGACCACAGAAATGGATGAAAAACAAGTAGGTGTACTCTCCTGCAGCGGGGAAGAGTGCTTAGGCGGTACGATTGCCAGACTCGCCACAAGAAAGGTTATGGAGTCCCTTCGTCCTGATAATGTCGTCACTCTTTGTCTTCCGCTTTACATAGCCGGCGGTGACGAGGAACGTGATTTTGCCAAGGAGTATCCGGTTATTTCTGTGGATGCATGTGATAAGTACTGTGCTAAAAGAGCCACTATCAAATACAGCGGTGCAGTGAGAGATTCACTGGTTCTTTCTGATATTCTCGGAGAAGATGTCGTTCTTTCAAAAACAGTGTCAGCCCGGGACCTGAAAGAAGAGCACTACAAAATGGTTGATAAAGTGGCTGAGGAAATCTGTAAGAAGGTTGATAAAATATTGTCTGAATAAATCAATTAGAGCTGGAGGAAAATATATGTCAAAATCCTGGTATCCTGTGATTAATGAAGAGGAATGTATATCCTGCGGCGCTTGTGTTGCAAAATGCAAAAACGGCGTCTATGACAAATCGCAGGCTTCGAAGCCGGTTGTAATTTTTCCGGAAGGATGCGGTACTGGCTGTCATGGCTGCGGGAATCTATGCCCGAGCCAGGCAATTCATTATTTTGGCGATACAAATGACGTTCCCGGCTGTGAGTGCAGCTGCGGAGGCGGGACCTGTGGCTGAACAAAACAAAAGCAGTAAAAAACTTGTGCTTAAGATTGTTCTTCCCATTCTGATTGCTATTGTAATCGCAGGAATATGGTATGTGAAAACAAATGAAAATAGTTCTCGAACAGCATCAGCCCAATCGGATGCAGCTGAACAGAACGCAGATATGACAACGGCAGCAGCAAATCCGGATTTTGTTCTATCTGCCAATGAAATTGATTTGGATCATCTGAAGTCATACGGGCTCCCGATAATTATCGACTTTGGTTCTGACTCCTGCATACCCTGTCAGGAAATGGCACCTGTGCTCGAAAAAATGAATGAGGAGTGGCAGGGAAGGGTCATTGTGAAGTTTGTGGATGTTTGGAAGAATTCCGATGCAGCAGATAATTTTCCCGTTCAGGTTATTCCCACACAATTTATATTTGACGCAGAAGGAAAACCGTATGTGCCGAGTGGTAACGTAGGAATACAGTTCCAAATGTATTCCCTGAAGGATACAGAGGAACCCATTTACACGGCTCACCAGGGCGGTCTGACTGAAGAAGATTTCAGAGCGATTTTTGCAGAAATGGGAATAGAATGATCAACGAATGGTTGGAAAATCTGTCAGAATTAATAGTAACAAGAGTTTGGCTTGCACCCGTACTTGCATTATTGGCCGGTATTTTGACCTCGTTTACTCCCTGTGCCCTCTCAAGCGTACCTTTAGTAATTGGGTATGTCGGCGGCACTTCAAATAAGGACCCTCATAAGGCTTTTAGACTTTCTGCTGTTTTTGCCCTGGGTATGGCATGTACCTTTACAGTACTTGGCGTCATTGCCTCTCTTGCGGGGACGCTTATGGGGACAACCGGATCCTGGTGGTATTTTGCACTTGGCGTCCTGATGGTGCTTATGGCGCTTCAAACCTGGGAGGTATATAACTTTATTCCCTCCACTTTTTTGATAAGTAAAAATACAAAAAAGGGCTACATCGGAGCTTTGATTGCCGGGATTCTTGGAGGTGTATTTTCTTCTCCCTGTGCAACACCCGTTCTGATCGTATTATTGGCTGTTGTAGCTGGACAAAGCAGCCTGCTTTGGGGCGCGCTGCTCTTGCTGCTGTATGCCCTGGGACACAGCTTATTAGTCTTGGCTGCCGGAACATCCATTGGGTTCGTAAAAAAGCTGACCGCAAGTAAAAGGTATGGAAAGGCGAGTTCCGTGCTGAAAATTGCTATGGGTGCTGTCATTATGCTCATAGCTTTTTACATGTTCTATTTGGGATTTTAGACGGTACATAATTATCACTGGCTTTTTCTGACACTAAAAACCGGATTCTTCCTGAAGAAGAAAAAACTAAACTTGACATAAACATTAGAAAGTTCTAATATTCTTATATGAAGATACTTGAATATAAAACAGAGGAGCTAAATAATGGATAAGAAAAATAAAATGATTCTTGTACTTGGCCTGATGGCCTTTCTTGCAAATGGTGACAATTATGCAGCTGCGCCCCTAATCATTAATATCTCTAAGGACTTGAATTTGACAATAAGCACTGCAGCAATTTCAGTTACCGCATACATGCTTGCTTTCGGCGTGTTTACACTGTTGTTCGGGCCGCTTTCAGATCGATACAGCAAAGTCAGAATAATCAATATTGCAGCTGTTGGAACAGCCATATTCAGCATGTTAGGTGCATTGGCCTTTAATCTTCCATCACTCATTTTCTTCAGAGCAATGAATGGGGCATTCGGTGCCGGGATTTTTCCCGTTACTATGGCTCTTGTAGGCCAGAGTTTTGACGATGCGAACCGGCATAAGGCACTTGGCAAAGTTATGGGTCTGATGTTTCTCGGAGGCGCAACGGCAACGGCAATCGGCGGTGCACTAGCCTATTTTGGTTCATGGCGCTTAGTATACCTGATTTATGGTGTCGGTGAACTTATTCTTGCAATCGTCATGCTGAAGACTCTTGAAAGAGACAAGGCTGTTGTTGATAAATTGAATTTCATAAAGGCATATAAGGAACCACTGACAAACTTTCGATTTATGAGACTGGTAATAACTGTTTTCTTTGTCGGATTCAGTGTTTTTGGAAGCTTCACGTATTCCGGAAAATTGTTGCAGGAGGTTACCGGTTATAACATTTTAATTGTGGGCCTCATTTTATCGCTTTTTGGAGTAGGAACAGTAATCGGGGGCAGAATTGCACCCGCAATGAAAAAAACATTAAAGAAAGGATTTTTAGTGTCTGCAGCAGTCATAGGCGGAATTTCCCTTTTTGCACTTTCTGCAAATCAGAATATATGGATTCTGTCACTTGGACTTTTGGGGTTTGGCATAGCGTTCATCTTTCTTCAGTCCACATTAATCGCAACGGCTCAGGAAAAACTTCCCAAAATGAGAGGAACCGCCATGTCCCTAGCTTCATTTAATATGTTTGTAGGAGGAGCGATTGGTACAAGTGTGAATGGAATGATCATGAAAACATATGGTGTTTCAAGGATTTTCTACAACACGGCATTTTTTATTTTTATTGTAGGGATTCTTTCCGCAATTTTTATCGCTCGTTTTGAGATGAGAAAAAGAAAAGCACTTATATTGATTCAAAATGAAATCGAATAAATAGTGAAATCAAAACGGACACGCAGCAGGATGATATCCGACTAAAATCTTTCATTTTGATGGAAAGATATGGTTTGATTCACTCCTGTTGTTTTTTTCAATAAAATAATATGAGTACAGTCCGAATGAATGAAATAGATATTTGATGTTGATATGGAAAAATCGCAGCACGCAAAAATAATTTTTGAACTAACGCCAACAAATATCGCAATAGCATTTATCAGTAAATTGGCCGAAAAGTATACAAAGTCCGGAAATTTCACATGACTTTTACACCATAACCCTTTTTGATACAATATGTTGCAATCCATAAACAAAATACAGATATGATAGATACTGCTATCGACTGAATCAATATGTTTCCTTCTGCATTACCCAGATAGGCATACCGGGCAATATTGACGAGAGGGTAAACAGGATTAATATATCTGATGTATGTCAGTGGTCCGGGTAATGACGAAATTTCAAAAAATACTCCGCCAAGGTAAACAAGCGGTGTAATGACAATGGACAAAAAGAAGGTCAGAATTTCATTGTTTTTAGACAGGAGGCCGCAAATAAGCCCAACAGCAGCAAATACAAAGGAAGTAACCATAATCATTCCCCAAAAGAGGATCGGAAATTCTATTGTAAATCCAACAAAGAAACCGGCTGCAGCATATGTAAGTATTCCAATCAGCAAACCGCGAAATGTTCCTCCGAGGATAAAAGCCAGCGCTTTTTCTATATTTGAAATCGGGTAACTATTCATATCTTGAATTGTCTTTTGGTATTTCTGTGATGATATGGAAGACGCAGGATTCATGAATGCAGCAAAAATAGCTCCCATTTCCACCAGACCCGGCACAATGTATAAAAGAAAACTTGTGCCTGAAATTTCGGTGGATCTTGCTCTGAGCATTTCACCGAATATTATCAAATATAAGATATTAGACAGGAGAGGTGCTACAATTGTCTGGACAGATACTTTGACAAAACGGCGCATTTCTTTGAAAAATAGTGTTAGAAATCCTGCTGGATTGTAGAACAAATAATGATTTTTCATTTCTGCCCTCCATTGTTGATCAGCTTTAAATATATGTCTTCGAGCCTTGGCTTTTCAATTGACATGTTAAGAATATCTGCCTGCATTTCGGTAAGGAGCTGTACAGCTTTCATAAGATCCTTCTTATTCACTTCAAGGAAGAGTTTTGTACTCCCTTCGATTACAGGATTATATATCGTAAGTGGCAGGATATCTGCATGATTAAGTTCCCTGCTGAAAAGAACCTCGATAATTACATTTTTTCCCTGCTTTTCCATCAGTGAATCTTTCGATTCATCAGCGATAATTGATCCTTCATTTATTACAATAATTCGTTCGCACAATCTTTGGGCTTCTTCCAAATAGTGTGTTGTGAGGATGATAGTAGTTCCCTTTTGGTGCAGCACCCTAAGATAATCATATAATGAATGCCGCATTTCAACATCGACACCTGCCGTTGGTTCATCAAGGATCAAAACTTTGGGACGATGTACGAGCGCCTTGGCAATCATTAGTCGACGTTCCATTCCTCCTGACAAATCACAGACTAAAGATTTTCTCTTATCGGACAGCGATAGAATATCGAGAAGTTCGTTTATATACGCATTATTATCCAGAATGCCAAAATAGCCGGACTGGAGCCGCAATACTTCCTCAACGGTGAAAAAATAATCGAGCGATGTTTCTTGAGGAACGATACCGATTATCTTCTTTGTTTCGAGTTCGTAATGGTCAATGTCATATCCGGCAATCACAACATGTCCGGAACTTTTGACCACATTACCGGCGAGTACATTAATAAGGGTGCTTTTGCCGGCACCGTTCTGTCCGAGAAGCGCTGTGAATTCGCCCTCCTGGATATTGAGGTTCACATCCCTGAGAGCTTCTTTTTTACCGTTTCTATATGTTTTCGAGAGATCTTCAATATGTATCACACAAGCAGCCTCCTGTTGGAAAAGTGTGGTTATGCAAGCAAAAAAACTCTGAGCCTGTTAAATTGAAAAGGATGATTTTACTTACTATTAGTACACATTAAGTTTATTTCAGCAAGCATTCGATTTTTCATATGGAATTTTACAACATGAGGGTGCGAAAAAATCTATATCCTGACTTAAAACCGACTAAAATAAATTTGACATAAAAACGCACAACTAAGCAAGAAACGGTTATTATATAGACATGAAATGTTTTTTAAAGATTTAAATGAGATTCTTGTCGAAGACCGCTTTTTACAGAAAAAACCAAATATGCAGAAGGAGAAGCTGACCAGTAGAAAAGTTCGTGTAGTGAGGTGCTATATGGATGGAATAAATGTCAACTGCGAGTGCCGTACTGATAAAGATAAGCAAAAATTTGATGAGATATTGAATATCATTGATCTGTACAAAGGGAAAGAAGGAAGTCTTATTCAAGTCCTTCACCTTGCGCAGGAGATTTATGGATACCTTCCGCTTGAACTGCAAAAATTAATTTCGACAGCCATGAAAATTCCTTTGTCTGAAGTGTCAGGGGTTGTTACTTTCTATACTTATTTTTCAACAAAACCAAGAGGGGAACACACCATACGTGTCTGCCTCGGTACGGCCTGCTATGTAAGGGGCGGCAAAAAACTTGTAGAGCGACTGCAGGAAATTCTGAATATTAATATCGGTGAGACAACAGAAGACGGGAAGTTTACTTTTGAAATTGCACGGTGTATCGGATCCTGCGGACTTGCCCCCGCAATGATGATTGATAAAAAAGTTTACAAACAGGTGAATGTAAACAAATTGGAATCAATATTATCTAAATATTGAGAAGGGCTGGGAGTGACGATTATGAGCAGTCAGATAATTGTCAGCATTGCTGATTTGAATCAGATAAAAAGCAAGTATAACGAAGATCTGGCCCATTACCGATTCCAGATTCTGGTGTGCAGCGGGGCTGGCTGTATTTCGTCCAATTGCGGTGATGTGAAGGCAGCAGTGGTTGATGAGCTTTCGCTCATGGGGATGCAAAACGAGGTGATCGTGTTTGAGACAGGCTGCATGGGTACCTGTTCTGCCGGTCCGGTCATCCTGATTTTACCTGAACGTATTTTCTATACATCATTGACGCCTGAAATAGCCAGGTGTGTTGTCAGAAGCCACATCGGTAAAGGCGAAATTCTGACACAGCATACTTTTTATGACAATTCACTGCAGAAGCATGTCCCCAAAATAGACGACATCGACTTTTTTAAAGAGCAGGTCAGGATCGCCCTTCGAAACTGCGGGGCCATGGAATATGGAAGCCTTGACGCATACGCTGCAAGGGACGGATATTTTGCTGCAGCCAGGGTTATTGCTGAAATGAACAGCACAGAGGTTATTTCGGAAGTGAAAACATCCGGGCTAAGAGGCCGCGGCGGAGCAGGATTTCCCACAGGAATTAAATGGGAGGCAGGACTTAAAGCGAAAAGTGACCGCAAGTTCTTTGTCTGTAATGCTGATGAAGGAGACCCGGGAGCCTTCATGGATCGAAGCATCATTGAAGGAGATCCGCATTCGGTAATTGAAGGAATGATTATTGCCGGGTATGCCATCGGTGCAAATATGGGCTACGTGTATATAAGGGCGGAGTACCCGATTGCGGTTGAACGCCTTACTGCTGCGATTGAAGAGGCTCGCAGGCGAGGTCTTCTGGGATGCAGGCTTTTTGGAAGTGACTTTTACTTTGACCTGGAAATCCGGATCGGAGCCGGTGCCTTTGTCTGCGGGGAAGAGACTGCGCTGATGTCTTCCATCGAAGGGCAGCGGGGAGAGCCCAAACAGAAACCTCCTTTTCCATTCCAAAAAGGATTATTCGGAAAGCCGACCATTATCAACAACATCGAAACCATTGTGGCAGTTCCTGCCATCCTGCTTCATGGCGGAGAATGGTATTCACAGTTCGGTACCCAAACAAGCAAGGGAACAAAGGTTTTTGCTCTTGCGGGAGATGTTGTAAACACAGGTATTGTTGAGGTGCCTATCGGCAAGCCTCTGGGAGATATACTTTTCAATATCGGCGGAGGCATGCAAAATAAGAAAAAATTCAAATCTGCTCAAATCGGCGGGCCCTCCGGCGGATGTATTACACAGGACAATCTCAACGTTCCCACCGATTATGAGTCCATCACAAAGCTTGGAGCCATAATGGGTTCCGGCGGCCTGATCGCCATGAGCGAGGATTCGTGCATGGTTGACACTGCGAGATTCTTCATGGATTTTGTCAGGGATGAGTCTTGCGGGAAATGTGCTGCCTGTCGTGTCGGAACAAAACGCATGCTCGAAATACTTGAACGAATTACCTGCGGAGAGGGAAAGGAAGGCGATATTGAGCTGTTGGAAGAGCTTGGTGTAACGATCGGGCAAACAGCCATGTGCGGCCTGGGGCAGACTGCCCCCAACCCTGTCCTGGGCACCATACGATATTTCCGTAACGAATATGAGGAACATATTCATCAGAAACACTGCCGTGCAGGAGTCTGCTCCGAACTTTTTATCTCGCCATGTGAGAATGCCTGTCCGGCGAATGTCAATGTGCCGGGTTATCTTGCCCTCGTTGCAGCCGGACGCTTTATCGACGCCTATAATCTGATCAGGCAGGAGAATCCATTTCCGGCCGTATGCGGCCGTATATGCACGCACCCATGTGAACGCAAATGCCGGAGAGGCCCGACTGACGAGGCACTGGCGATATGCAATCTGAAAAGGTTCGTAGCCGATTACGCCCATAAGAATGAGAAGCCTTTTGAGAGTGACATCGTATTCCCCAGGAATGGGAAAAGCGTGGCAATCATCGGGGCAGGTGCTTCCGGACTTACTTGCGGCTACTATCTGACACGTATCGGATACATGGCTGATGTCTATGATTCGCAGTCGGTAGCAGGCGGGGTACTTGCTTTCGGCATTCCTGAATACCGTCTGCCTAAGCATGTGCTTGCTCATGAGATAGATCTCATCGCCCAGACAGGGGTGAATATCATCTTGAATTCAGAGGTTGGAAAGGACAGTAATTTTTTAGACTTGAAATCAAAGTACGATGCAGTCTATATCGCGACGGGAACGCAGTTCCCGCAGAAAATAAATATACCGGGAGAGAATCTCAAAGGTGTTCTGCACGGAATTAATTTTCTTAAGGCCGTGAATCTGCACGAACCGGTCATAGTCGGGGAAACCGTGGTAGTCATCGGCGGGGGAAATACTGCCATTGATTCTTCC
>DIEQ01000103.1 GCA_002418705.1 Mageeibacillus sp. UBA5770
TTTTACAAAATACAAAGGAAACGCACTAACCAGTGAAGAATTCACAGACTTTATCAGAGAAAATGAAATATGTGATTTCTGCATAGCAGGAGCGGATGCTGTTGCTTGTGTTAAATCGACTTGCTACAACTTATGCAAAGCAAATTATGGCGTCAATGTCCTGTCAGATTGCATTACCAGTTATGATAAAAGGAAAATTGACGAAATGCTGCGTTATTATGAAAGTAAAGGCAGTAAAATTATTTGTCTGAATGACCTATTGATTTAAGTACTTTCCATTTTCCGGAAGCAAATTTTGAAGTTTTTATCTCGTCGGTCATCAGTATATTGGAATGCATATTTCGCATAAATGATGGGCAATCATATTAGCTGCATATCTTTCTAATACCGGTCTGGAAATATCCATGCAAAATTCCTTATTGCCTATCTTGTTGAAAATATTCTCCAATGTCTTTTGAACAGCATCTGCAGTATGTTCGATTTCAAAAACTAAATATTTGCCACCTGTTATCTCACCTTTATGCACATTCGGATCTTCGAACATATAACCGTCAGAAATAACAATACAAGTGTCGTACCGACAATCTTCAGCTTTAGTAACAGAGGGATTATCATGAGCGATCCCTAAGATAATCGAGTCGTCATTTAGTAAAGTTTTCTCTCTGGCCCATGTTTTTAATTCTTCCATCGTTTTAATGTTGTTCACTCCATATGGTCCTATTTTCCGTATATATGCAATTCTATAACGCGGAGTGATTTCAATTGTCGTTTTCATTATACATCAATCCTTTCAACTACTATTTGACCGGTTACCATGAATTTAGCATGCATTAAAATGAAAAACAAACTAATTTTTAAAAATTACCATTTAGCAGTAAACGGCACTCGAGCCACATGGAAACAATTGCGTTGCTGTTGAAGAAGTAACCAGGTATGAAATATAGTATAGGGTCAATTCGGCTAATGATGGACAGTCAATGTATAGCCTGAAATTAGAGGTTTTACGGGAATTTGGCAAGAGTTTTGGAGATGGATTTAATCCCCTTGCATGCAGGCGTATGGGGTTTTTGCGTGGGGTATAGAAAAATACAAAATGCTTGGTTTCGTGGAATGGCCTTCATTGCATACAGGGGCGAAAAGGAATATACTTAATCTAAAGCGGTTATCAAATAATGGGTTTTTTTCATTTTGAAATGAGGTGAGTTACATGAATAGCAGGCAGAAGGAAATCATGAAAAACGGGCAGGGGTTCATAGCGGCTCTCGATCAAAGCGGTGGAAGCACGCCGAAGGCTTTGACCGGCTATGGCATACCGAAAGAAGCATATAGCAGCGAAGAAGAAATGTTCAGCCTTGTCCATGAAATGAGGAGCCGAATCATGAAGAGCCCTTCTTTCAGCTCTGAACACATCCTGGCAGCCATTCTTTTTGAACAGACGATGGATAGGCAGGTAGAAGGCAAGTTGACGGCTGATTACCTGTGGGAGGAAAAGGGTATTGTTCCCATTCTCAAGGTGGACGAGGGTTTGGCTGAATTGGAACAGGGCGTTCAGTTGATGAAACCGATTAAAAGCCTCGAAAAAACGCTGAAGAGGGCCCGGGAAAGGCGGATATTCGGGACAAAGATGCGTTCACTAATCAAGAAAGCCAATCCTGATGGCATTAAAGCGATCATCGAACAGCAATACGAATATGCAAAACGCATCATTGCAGCTGGACTTGTACCGATTGTCGAACCGGAAGTTGATATTAAAAGTGAGGACAAGGGCGAATCGGAAATTATTCTAAAACAGGAAATGTTGAAACAACTGGATCTTCTACCGGAGGGCGATGTCGTCATGCTGAAACTGTCCCTGCCCGACGAATCGGATTTCTACCGCGAGCTAATAGAACATCCGAGGGTTTTACGCGTCGCAGCGCTCTCGGGAGGCTACAGCCGGGAAGAGGCAGTCGCGCTGTTGGCAAGCAACAAAGGCATGATTGCCAGTTTTTCAAGGGCGTTGGTCGAAGGACTGGCAGCGAACCAAATTGAAGATGCGTTCAATAAAACTCTGAAGGATGCCATTGAGAAAATTTATCGGGCTTCCATTAGTTGAAGATCATCATCATGGGGAGCAAAACAGCAAGGAAGATTTAATTTCTAAAAGTCTTCAGGAACGGAGACTATTTTCATTTTCGAGTAGATGTTAGGGCCAATTGGTATATTTGTAAACCAATATAATTATTGGCAATGAGAAAACCCGCCAAATCTGAACGGGTTTTTAAGATCTAATAGATCCATCTTTTCTTTATATTATGGGTGCTTATTGTGAATAGCACTATGGCATAACCAATAAGTACAAGGAGACTGATCCATAGACTAATAGATCCAACTGAATTAATCGAGAAATTTAACATGTCTGCCCCGTAAGTTAATGGCAAGATGTAAGATAATGGTTGAACAAAAGCCGGAAGATTTTCAATGGGTATAAATAATCCGCACAAGAACACCATTGGAAATCGAAAAAAGTTGGAAAAAGTTTGAGCCTCAAAAACCTCACTGACTGAGACTGCGATAAACAGGCCAAGGAAAGTTGAGGTAATAGCAATCAAAACAACACCGACAAATGTTGTTAACCAATTGATGCCAGACAAATCAACCATGAATGAAGCAAATAGTACTGGGATCAAAGCGTTAATGATCCCAAAGAAGATGGCACCGGTTGTTTTTGCAAGCATCAACAAATTTAAACTTATGGGAGCCAGTAATAGTCGTTCGAATGATCTGCTTTTTCTCTCGAATGTAATCGTGACTGCAAGCATGGATGTCGTTCCAAAGAGAATCGATAATGCCATAACGCCTGGTAATATCCCGCGAATATCCACCTCGCTGCTGGAACGCATAAAAAACATAAGAGTCCAGGAAATGGGGAAAATGATGCCCCAGCTGATGTTAGGCGGCTTTAAGTAATAGTTTTTCATATCTTTCATCAAGATGCTCCAGTACGCCATTAGTTTGTTCATTTCTTTTTCCCCTCCTTCTCCTTCTTTAATTTATCAATTTCGATTCCTGTAATTTTAACAAACACTTCCTCGAGTGAAGGACGTATGATTTTGGCTTCACTGATTTTGATGCCCTCTTGTTCGAAAAGCTTCATAAAAGGCATGAGTTCTATTTGCTCTTTAGAAGTGATTCGAATGCTACGATTTGTGCTTGATTTAATACTAACATTGGGGAAAGCATCAACAAGCTGTTTCTCAAGATTTATGCCATTGGAATCCGTTCCGAATTCAACGATGTTTTCCTGCTGAGCTTCATCCATCAATGTCTGAACTTCACTTACCTTTATTACATTTCCTCCCACAATGAAACCGATCCTATGACACAATCTTTCTGCATCCTCAATATAATGAGTCGTCAGAAAAATAGTAGTACCTTTATCATTGAGTTCTTTAATCATTCTGCGAATCTGTCTAGCACTTTCGACATCGATGCCAGTGGTCGGCTCATCTAAAAATAGGATTTCTGGATTATGAATGATGCCAGCTGCTATGGTCAGCTTTCTCTTCATACCTTTTGAATAGGCTTTGAATGGTCGATTGCCTATATCATCTAATGAGAATTGCTTGAGAAGCTCTTTTGCTCTTTTCTCTCGAGCCTCCTTTTTCATGCCATAAAGAGATGCACAAAAAACAAGGTTGTCAAAACCGCTCATGTCATCATATAAATTACTTTCGTCAGGTACAATGCCGATGATCTGCTGGACTTTCTTAATATCTTTGATACCATCCTGTCCGGATATCATAATTTCTCCTGAGGATGGTTTTGCCAGACCTGTGAGCATATTGATGGTGGTCGTTTTTCCTGCGCCGTTTGGGCCAAGAAAGCCAAACACTTCACCTTTTTCAATAGTAAAACTAATACCTTTTACGGCTTTAAAGTCATTAAAATTTTTTGCCAGATTATTTACTTCAATTATATTCAAGCAATTACCTCCCTGCATGACTTGAAATGAGCAGGACTCTTTCTTGAATTCTGTCCAATTCAGAGTCAAATTTTTCATGCTTTTTCTTCATCATTTTCATTCCATGAATGATTCTTGGTGCGTGATTTTGAACATTCTGTTTCGATTTTTTCCAACTCGCTTAGCACAGCAATCTCTTTTGCCATTTTTTTCAGCAATTCACGGTCTACATAATAGTGGGCAAAATATCCTCTTTTTTCACCTTTAACAATCTCAGCATTTCGAAGGATTTTCAAATGCTGTGAAACTGCAGATTCAGACATATCAAGTCTTTTAGCAAGTGCACCAACACAAAAATCATGTTGCAAAAGGAGTTTAACTAAATTGTATCTTGTTTCATCACCTAGTGATTTCATAATTTCGAACAACTCTGGCATAGATATCACCTCTTATTATTAAGTATATGCTAAAATGGATTATAATATACTTAATTAAAAATTGTCAAAACATTAATTGAATATGTGAATGGGCTGCACCCAGAAAAGGGTTGCACCTATACAGTGTTGAACGAGGCCGCGAAGACATTGGAAGAGAAAGGAATCAATACAGAAATCTTCTGCTTTGGCACGCCGGCACTCGAAGCAGCGGGGCAGAGCGATCCGGATGGCAGTGCAACGAGTGGTCTGTTCGGATTCGCATTGTTCTTTAAAAATGAAAAATTGAAGCAATATATTAAGATTGGTGATAATATGAATAAGAATGATGGGGAGCATACCAAGCGTAACCTTGATTTGACTGAATCCAATTGCTGCTGGGATCCCTTGGAAGGAGGAATCTGAAGTGAAATGTTTGATTATTTATTATTCATTAACTAATGCAACAGCCCAAATTGCAGAAAACATTTCAACTGGGTTAGAGAGAGCTGGCTTTCATGTCAGACTTTGCAATATTAAGGATGAGAGCCTTCCTGATCTTCAGGAGTTCGATTTGCTTGGCATTGGGACGCCGGTTTACTATGTTCAGATCCCCATAAACGTGCTGGAGTGCATTGAGACCCTATCGAATGAAAAAAATATCAAGGCTTTCGCGTTTCTTACAAACAGCTCATTCGCCTGGAATGCGGGAGACATGCTAAAGAAAGAAATTTTCAGAAGAGGTTTTAGCATTTCTGGATGGTTTTATAGTAACGGAACTGGCTATTTTCTCCCCTATATTAAGCAAGGATGCCTTGTATCGCCTGGTCATCCGACCTCTGAAGATCTTGAACGAGCGCAACAATTCGGATATGACATGGGAACCGGATCCGGAGAGTCTCGCTGGATGGAGAAAACAACACTCCCTCCAATGATTTATCGTCTGGAGCAAAATCTCACGAAACGAGTGATGATTCGTCGCATTTATCAAAAGCTTTTTTATCTCGATAAAAGAAAATGCATAAAATGCGGGATATGCGTAAACGGATGCCCCACTCAGAACATTATTCGCGATATCGAAGGCTGCCCTAGTTGGAATAAATCATGCATCATGTGCCTGTCCTGCGAATTCCATTGTCCTAAAGAGGCGATCCTGTCCCCGGTCAGCTGGGCGATCATGAAACCCCTGATCCGATACAATGTGAAAAAAATCATGGATGATCCGGGGCTGGAAAAGATCAAGGCACGGCACCATGATGGAAAAATCGACACCTTGTAATCTTGATAAGGATACGCTGCATCCATGGAGCAGCGGCGAATGATTTCCTGATGCAGTTCAAGCGTTCAAGAGGCTCAACTGGACAAGTTTTGTCCTTGGAGTGACCATAGTCGGTATCGAACGCGGCTATCTGTTTACGGAAGTAAGAGCACAGGCGGATTTTGTGTTACTCGTCAAGAATTGCTTTTACCCTCTAAAATCGGCACCATTTTAATAGATAAACCGCTTCTTTTAAATTACGAATTGCCCGAAGGAAAGTTTGTTGCCTATAAAGGTCGCTACTACTGTTGGCTTGGGATTTCACGGGAGGGACAGATTATTCTTCCAAAAGAGACATTGAAATTTTTAAATCTTGAAGAAGGAATGGAACTTTTATCCATTCGAAGCAGCAATATTGCATTTACGATGGGAGCCAAAGGGCCACTGCTTGAAATAGCGGCGAATTATAAAGGCAATATAGAGATATTTTATTAAATGCCTGCTTGCCCGCACCTCTACGGGGTTTGGCGTTTGAAGAAGCTGGGCGGACCCGGCATTGAGGAATACAGGCAAAATATTCCGAGGTCATGGAAGGGTCAGACCCGTGGATTTTAGCAAAAGCGATTTATATTTCAGGATATAATCAAAAACCGCAATAAAGTGCATGAGTTGATAAGATGCCGATCATTCTATGACTTAGTGTCGGCGCGGGACTGAGCATCGGAATATATATACATTTGAGTCGGATAAATGAGCCATGATCGCATACACAGGTCATAGAATATTGCTGCCGCCTGATTACGGTACCAGCTCGATCCGGATCGCCTGCGCGCCTTCCCACAGGACTTTTTCCCCCAAATTTTCCAGATTTTCAAGGCCTTCAATGATCGTGAGGAAATGGTTGCCGGCCAATTGCCCCACCTGGCTGGAAAAGAGGCACCTTCCATAAGCCACGATTATTTCCATTTCACTGATCCCGCCCGGATAGAGCAGGAATTCTCCTTTGGCGGGATGGCTGGTGTGATTTTCATAATCCAGACCAAGTCTCAGATCTCCATACGGGATCCACATTCCTTGTCCGCTCCAGCGAACATGGATCAGCTTGTTTTTCAGCGGCAGCAGTTTTTTGAAAACATCGCAGGTTTTAGGCGCCTGTTCCTCTTCCAGCCGTCCGATGAATTCGTAACCTCCGGCTGAGATTTTTACTTTTGTCATTTTATCACTCCCTTATTTTATAGACTTCTGTATAATAATATATAACAAACTTCTTCGGATGACAACGAAAGTGCAGCCGGCGTGGCCGGATTGGCGCTGGGCGCTGGCTGGTGAAATCTTCAAGAGGAATGGCCGGCCGTTTGAAATATACTGCGCAAATTGATCCTGAAAGGTGGGTTTCATGGGACATATCACAAGCAAAGATGCCTATAAGAGTCTGGAGGAGCGTATCAATTGGTTTACTCAAGGCGCCCCGTCATCGGACAGCCTGCATGACATCCTGAAGGTATTATATACAGAAACGGAAGCCAAATGGGCCGCCCTTTTACCGGTCCGGCCTTTCACCGCAAAAAAAGCTGCAAAGATCTGGAATGTCAGCGAAGGGAAAGCCGAGGCCTTTCTCGAGCATTTATGTGAGAAGGCTCTGCTTGTTGATTCCTTCTACAAGGGCGTGCGCCAATTTGTGATGCCGCCGCCGATGGCCGGGTTTATCGAATTCGCCTTGATGCGTACAAGAGGCGACATCGATCAGAAATATTTAAGCCAGTTATATTATCAATATATGAATGTGGAAGAGGATTTTGTCAAGGACCTTTTTTTCGCCACAGAGACGCGGCTTGGCCGCGTTTTTGTGCAGGAGCCGGTCCTGACGAGTGAAAACACGATCCATATCCTGGATTATGAAAGAGCCAGCCATATTATTGAAGAAGCGACGTACATCGGCCTCGGAACCTGTTATTGCAGGCACAAGATGCTCCATGCGGGCCATCCTTGCGAAATAAATGCACCGATGGATGTTTGTCTTACGCTTGGAAATATCGCGCGTTCTCTTGCGGAAAACGGGCAGCACGCCCGATTGATCGACAGGAAAGAGGCGATGGAAGTGCTGGAACGTTCGTATGAGGCCGATCTGGTGCAAATGGGCGAAAACGTTCGCGAAGTGCCTGCTTTTATATGCAATTGCTGCGGCTGCTGCTGCGAAGCCCTGCAGGCGGCAAGAAAATTCAGTCCTATGCAGCCGGTGGCCACGACAAATTATATCCCCAGGATTTCGGTAGAATGCTCAGGCTGCGGTATATGTGAGAAGGTATGTCCGATAGGCGCCATTTCCATGCGGGTCGGGCAGGGAGGCAAGGTGCAGGCACACGTCGATCATGAGATCTGCCTTGGATGCGGCGTCTGTGTGCGTCGCTGTTCCCGCCAAGCCATTGAACTTGAGCGGAGAGCCGTCCAAATCATTACGCCGGTGAACAGCACCCATCGATTCGTCCTGCAAGCCATCGAAAAGGGAACCCTCCAAAATCTCATATTCGACAATCAGGCATTTGCCAATCACCGTGCGATGGCAGCCGTACTCGGCGTCATACTCAAATTATCGCCCATAAAACAGGCAATGGCCAGCAGGCAATTCAAATCCATCTATCTGGATAAATTGTTGTCGGAAAAAGGGAGGAAGAATCATTTATGAATATATAATTGAGGCCAGAAAATATCGGCGGCATTCATAGGTATAAGGAAGAGGCGTTATTTGAAAGAACATATAGAATTTGTCGATAGCCGGGCAACCTTGGTTTCCCTGCAAACTATTGAGGAATATCCCATCCACTGTCATGATGCAGTGGAGATCATTTATGTGCTCGAAGGTGTTATTGATCTTAAAATCAGTTTTTTTAATTTTGAGTTGAGAGAGGGACAGTTTGCTGTCATAAATCGCGCTGAAATCCATAGAATCAGTAAAAAGAGCCTTAAAAACCTGGTATTGATATACCATATCGACGCCTCCGGATTCAATATTGGAGAGACGATATTCATGTATGATCCGAGCTACTACAAATATATCAACGGTGAAAGAGTTGATGAAATTAGAAGGATTCTTATCAATGCGGCGCTTGAAAGCTTTCAGAATAATATTGATAGTCTGAAGCGAACTTCGGATCTAATGGCACAGTGTCTTGCTGTTTTGATAGATGAATATCAAATGCAGCACTATTCCGCAAAGGATTTGAAAGAGAGCATTTATAAAGATAAACAGATGCAATCGGACCGGATGAAACGGATCAATAATTACTTGTATGCGCATTACAACGAAAAAATCGGGCTGGAAATGCTGGCTGAATTGGAGCATATAAACAAGTATTATCTGACGCATTTGATAAAATACAGTACAGGATATTGTTTTCAAAAGCTCATCAATATAATCCGGATCGAAATGTCTGAGGGGTTGTTGCTCAATAGCGAGAAGAATGTATCTGATATCGTTTATGAAACAGGTTTTTCGTCTTATCGGTTTTTCAACAAGCATTTCAAAGAATTGTTTCATATGACACCATCTGAATACAGGCAGCGTTACAAGAACGAAATTCTGGGGAAGAAAGCGATCGATGCCATAGAATATTCAGCAGCTGAAGGCATTGCAATATTATATGATCACATTGAAGCAGATGTGATCCATGATAAGAGTAAATGCATAATGGTTGATGGGCGCGTTTTGAGAAATGCCGTGCAATCCGGTGGGTTTGGTAAACTTATCAGGAAACTGAATTTTTTTCATACAGATTTAGACGAGGCTGCCATTACACTTCGCAATCTTGGATTTCCTGTAAATAATCACGCGAATATATCCAACGAAGGCGCAGGAACCCCATACCAGCAATATTTGGGGAGCAGCGATAATATCATAACAATGATAAATCAATTGATCCAAAATTATGACGGAAATAATTTGCTGCTGTTTGATGCTGAACCGGGGATCAAGACCGTTTTACAGGAAAATCATGGCGTCATTGCGCGAACTGGATTGGCGAAAGTCTCATTCTACGCATGCCTTTTTTATGCGATGCTTGGAGACGTTTTGATTGATCAGAACGATGATTATCTTGTAACCGGAAGCTCAAAAGGGTTTCAGATTCTGATCCATTGCAGCGGACCTGTAAAATTCAAATTGACCCATGTCTGTGATGATTGCCTGATCAAAATATGGCATTACGAAAACAAAAATAATACATACAATCAGTGCCTTGCTCTCGGGAAACTTCCACACATTGATAATACTGATATTGATATGCTGAACCGGGCATCGTTTCCACACGTGCAATTATGTAAACCAAAGCCGAAACCAACGGCTGAAGCGGAATTTGAAATACAGCTTTCTCCCCAAGATACGGCCTTGATCATTATAGAAGAATAAATATAGAAAAGCAGATCCTGGATCTGCTTTTTTATTTGCAGCGCTATTAATAGCAACATCCTGCATAGGCATATAACAACTTATAGGCTATATTTGAAAATTTTTCTCAACTACAATGGGTTTATCAAAATAATCAAGTATGGAGTGTGTCAAGATGGCAACGATTGCGGATCAAGTATTTATGAACGGCAAAATATTTACCGGCGGGAAAACGCCTGATTTTGTTCAAGCGCTTGCAATAAAAAATGGAAGAATTTGCAGCATCGGCGCAACATCTGATATGAGCAAAGTTATTGCCGATAACACAGAAATTATTGACCTGGAAGGGAGGTGCATGTTACCTGCGTTTATTGAAGCCCATTGTCATGCGCAGACGATGGCCCATCTGATGTTTTTAGTCAATGTTTCCGGCGGGGAAACGCTGGAAGAATACATCAATACCATTCGTGGTTTTATGGAATACAACCCGGCTTTTCCGTTCATTTTAGGAAATGGCTGGTCGAATGTCGTCTTTCCTTTGAAAGGTCCGAGAAAAGAAAGCCTTGACTGCGTGAGCAAAGAAAAACCAATCGCCATCTGGTCGATGGATCATCATTCATTATGGCTGAATTCCAAAGCGCTTGAAATGGCAAGGATAACAATGGATTCGCCGAATCCGCCCGGAGGCGTTATCGAAAGGGATGAAAACGGCAGCCCGACAGGAACTCTTCGAGAAAGCGCCGCGAATGGAGCTATAGAATGTTTTCAGGACTTTACGATCGAACAATACAAAGCCGGGATTCTGGAATATCAAAAGATGGCAAACGCTTACGGATTCACAGGATGCTTTGACGCCATGCTGATCGAAGGCGGCAATCCGATCAGTGCGTATAAAGAACTGGCTTCAAGCGGCGAATTGACAATGCGATTCAGAGGATGCTATGCAATGTCTCCGGAAAAATTCAACGAGCAGATCGAAAAATTTGCGGAAGCACGTGGGCGTGATGACGCTGGAGATACGTTCAAGATCAGCACAATAAAAATTTTTGCGGATGGAGTCGTTGAAGGCGGAACGGCATACTTGACTGAACCCTATGCTTGTGGATCAGGAAAAGGAAGTGATTATCGAGGAGCGCCGATTTGGGATCCCGAAATTTTATATCAGGCGATCAGTAAAATAGAAAGAAATGGATTTCAAATACATGTCCATTCAATCGGGGACGGAGCGACCAAGGATGTCTTGGATGCTTTTGAACATTCGACAAAATCCGGCAATAGATTTGATTTGCGGCATAGTGTCGCTCATCTGCAGCTTGTTGATCCGGAAGATATATGTCGTTTCAAAGATTTGGGTGTCGTTGCGGCAGCCAATCCATATTGGTTCATGAAAGATGATTACTATTATTCGATACAGACGAGATATCTTGGATCGGAAAGAGCTGAAAAGGAGTACCCCTTCAAAAGCTTTATCAATGAGGGCGTCATAGTAACATCCGGCAGCGATTTTCCGGTTACGGCCGAGCCGAATCCCTTGATGGCGATCCAGATCGGCATGACACGAAAGACACCGGACAGTATTTATAATGTGCTCCATTTGGACCCTGAAGATGTGCGATATAAAGAAACACTATGGCCTGAAGAAAAAGCGGACTTGATGGACATGATTAACAGCTTCACATTCAATGCGGCCTATGCAAATTTTCTGGAGCATGAAACGGGATCCTTAGCAGTTGGAAAATCTGCAGATATGATAATTCTGGATGGCGATATTTTCAGCGTTTCAGAAAATGATATCGGGCAATTGAAAGTGATCGCTACTATTTTCAAGGGAGAGGAGGTTCATGCAGATGAATCTTATAAGGTTAAAGCATAATATGCCTGCATAAATCAAATTATGAAATTAAGTAAATTGTAAAGTTTTAAGCAAATATTAGTTATATGATTTCGAGGAGGAAGCATGGATGGAAATTGTAGGGAATAAGAAAGATATGGCTGTTTTGTCGGTCAGCGAATTTGAATCAAAAAGTATTACTGGCTTGTTTTGGAAATATACCATATTTGCTTTAGGAGGACTCGCGTTTCAGGCGGTTCAGGTAATTATGGATGGGGCCTTTGTAGGAAACGGAATCGGTCCCTATGGCCTTGCTGTCATCAGTGTGACCACCGTATTTTGGCAAATAGCTGTCGCGCTGTTCAATCTGTTTGGTATCGGGGGATCGACGCTGGCGGCAATCAAACTTGGCAATGGTGATGCCAAGGGCGCAAAAGAAGTATATTCATCCGTGCTCAGTTTCTCTCTCTTGTCCAGTGTAATTCTGGGTCTATTAGCTTTTCTCGATTTGGATGGGTTGTTGGCATTTATCGGAGCGACACCGGATATCATGGATGGTGCACGATCATATGTGCTTGTATTTTTGGTTGGTTTTCCATTCTGTGTCGTCAGTTCGGTCTGTTATTTCTTCACCAGGGTTGCAGAGAAACCGTTCGCGGCAGCCATGGCTTACTGCGTACCGGCATTGCTTGCAATCGGTCTGGAGTATATATTGATTTTCAAATTGAACTTTGGGATAGGTGCATCGTCATTTGCCGGTGAAGTCTGCGCCGGCATGGGATTCCTCCTGATTCCTTATCTGAATTCCAAGAAAACTGTTTTTGCCATAAGGCTGTCTGATTTGAAAATAAATTTCAGCGTGGTTTTGGAATCCCTGAAGATAGGATTTGCAATTTTCATCATCCCCATATCAGCCATTTTTGTAACGATAATCGTTAATAATCTTATAATCAGCACCGGCGGAAATGAATTGCATTTGGCTGCATTTGGAATCACAAATGCATATATTATCTATGTCCTGAACATTTTCACTATTGGATTCGTTACCGGAATTCAGCCCATTGCAAGCTATAATTATGGTGCTAAACTATATGGACGTGTCAGGGAAATCATCAGGATCGGTGTAGTGCAAAGCAGCATAGGCATAATTGTCATACTTGCATTTGTCTTCATTTTCGCAGAGCAAATAATAATATTCTTTATTGGTCCTGAGCCTACTCTTGTGCCAATCGTCAAGCAGGCGATGACTATCTTCATTTCGATGTATGCATTTGGCAATATATCGCAGATTGCGTCAGGTTATTTTATGGCAGTAGAAAAAAATAGAACAGCTATTTTAAACGCATTAGCTCGAATGGTAATCTTTGCAATTCCGCTGCTTTACATTTCATCGAATCTTTTCGGTCTGAAGGGCGTATGGATGGCTCAACCGGCTGCTGATATAATGGCCGCCATTTTGGCGATAATATGCCTGAAAATGGAATACAAAAGGCTGGGCAAAATGAATTAGATCATTGATTTTGATATTGAATTCATGACCAGGAACAGGAGGCATCAATTGAGTAAAAGCAGTTTTAAATGGATGTGCGTATTTGCAGGTATTACATTCGCGTTTGTTTTCCAGCCATCGCATGATGTTTTGATGGAATGGACGAAAAATCACCCCTATATCATGGGATTTTTGAAATTTTCAATATTGGCATTTCTTGGGGAATTGCTGGGAATCCGCATATCGTGCGGGAATTGGAATAAGCCGAAAGGAATAGTGTTGAGAATTTTTGCATGGGGATCAATGGGAATGGCTGTAGCATTTGTGCTGCCCATGTCATATATGTCTGCCGAGATTTTTTTATCGGCAGGGCAACAAATTGATCAGCAGCTTGCACGGGCCTTTATCGCCAGCGTCGTATTTAATCTTCTGCCGGGACCCATGGTGATCATATATCACAAAATGGCAGAGTCCTGGATCGATTTGGGCGAAGGAAATGCGTCCGCATTGAAAAAAGTGGGATTTTCGGCTGTGATCAGAAACGTTGGTTGGGAAAACCTGATCAAGAATATTCTTCTAAAAGTGAATTTGATTTTGTTCATACCAATCAATACAATCGTATTTCTTCTGCCCATGGATTTAAGGGTGCTGATGGCGGCATATTCATCAATTCTGTTGGGAGTCGTGCTAGGATATAGGAAAGCAAAGCAGATTGGCAGCGGCCAGCTCGCGACGCATGTTGAGACGGCCTGTCAGCTTAGCAAAATACAGTAGTTCTTAAGACTCCTTAGGTTTTTAAAACAGTTAGATATGTATTTAGTTATACCGCTATCGGAACAAAGTTGACTTTATTCCGATAGCGGTATATAATTTTACTGAGGTGGTATTGATGAAGTATATTAGTACAAAGAAAGCAAGTGAAAAATGGGGAATAAGTGATCGCAGAATCCGAGCGCTTTGTAATGAAGGGCGTATCGAGGGTGCTATTAAAATGGGGAGAAATTGGTCTATACCTGCCGATGTTACTAAACCTGTGGATGCAAGGGAAACAAGTAAGAAGAATTACATTGGATTGGAATTTGATTTTAGTTATATAGATTCACTTAAGAGAGCTATCGACAAGCACAGACCTTTTTCCAAAAGACTTGCCGATTCGCTGCAGGAGAAACTCATTGTTGAATGGACATATAACAGCAATGCGATAGAGGGGAACACTCTTACATTGTCAGAGACCAAGGTTGTTCTTGAAGGAATTACCATTGGCGGGAAAAGCATGGTGGAACATCTAGAAGCAATTAACCATCGTGAAGCTATCCTTTTTGTTGAAGACTTAATTGCTGACAAGGAGCCACTTTCTGAATGGAATATCAAGAATATCCATGCATTGATACTAAGAGCAATAGACAATGCAAATGCCGGTAAATACCGGAGCGAAAATGTTGTAATTAGCGGTGCAAAACATATTCCGCCGAAGTACAATGAGATTGCAGATTTAATGCAAAAGCTTATAGTGGAATATCAGAATGAATGGAAAGCATTCCATCCTGTTGTTCGAGCAACGCTGATCCATGGAGAATTTGTGAAAATTCATCCATTCATTGATGGGAATGGAAGGACCTCCAGGTTGCTTCTCAATTTTGAGTTAATGAAAAATGGATATCCTCCAATCATAATAAAGAATGAGGAGCGGGCAAGATACTATGATGTTCTTGATCTGGCACATACAACCCTTAATTATGAGCCATTCATGGATCTGGTATCGAAGCTTCTGATAGAGTCAGAAAAATTATGGTTATCCGTATTAGATTAAAAGTTATTGTATGGCCCCACGGATTCGAACCGGATTTTAAGTTGGAGAATGCGCCGTATATTCAGTCGCTCGTGAAATTGATTAAAACACAGAGCAAGACAACGCTTGCACATTGGGCAGTTGATTTTCCGTGATAGTTATCTTGCCGCTGCCTATGATCGGATTGGAGCAGATCGAGCAATGCGCGGCCCAGGAGTGCGGACATATGGAAGCCGCTCTCCGTGATCTAGCCATTGAAAATGAGCCAAATCCGGCTAAAATTGATACAGGGAGAAATAAGAAAGTGAGGAATTCATGAAGTGCAAAGCTTGACTATTAATCCCGACAATCTGCATACAACAGATTTAGGAGCGGCGCGAATCAAGCGCAATCTCAATCTGCAAGTCGACGATGTTGTCTTGTGGTGCCAGGAATCCGTGAAACAAGCGGATATTATCATTGGGCAAGGAAAGAACTGGTACGTGTATAGAGCAGGAGTGGTTATAAGCATAAACGCTCAAAGCAATACGATTATAACGGCTCATCCGATAAACGCGAAGGTTCGTCTTATGCGGACATCGGATCATGTATGCCTTCCGGAATTCTTGTATCAAGCGATTTTCATCCCTGAAGGGATGGAACCACCAACAAGAAGTATTATTAACGACCCGAAGATTTTTGCCTACATCAGGGATTTCAGTGCCAAGTCGGGTGACTTGGGCGTAGTAGCTGAACAGAACGGCCAGATAGTTGGGGCTGCGTGGACAAGAATTATTCCTGCTCATGGTCACATAAATGATGAAATCCCCGAACTCGCCATATCGATATTACCGGAATTCCGAGGATATGGGATTGGAACCAAACTTTTGAAAAAACTGTTTGCAGTTTTGCGAGCGAACGGTTATGTGCGGACTTCTCTTTCCGTACAAAAGGATAATCCGGCAGTACGGTTATATAAGCGGTTGGGATATAGAATCACGGAAGAAAAACTTGACCATGCGGGGAACGAAGATTTCATTATGATTAAAGACTTGAGGTGAAACGAATAATAGCGGATTCAAAACAAATTGGGGAACTGAAGTACTTTCCTCTTGTTTTCGAATTGCGTTCGGATGAAATGTTTGAGGCGATTTTTTCGCTTGCTGATTTTAGGAAAAGCATTAAATAGGTGGTTAATATGGAAATTAAGAAATACAGTAAAACGGACGAGGCATTACTATTTGACATGCTTATTGAAGAGGGGGAAGATTGGAGCGCTTATCACGGTTCGGCCGGTCGTGAAAAGTACATCAAGGCGCTTGAATCGAGCATAACCTACATAGCCTGGGATGAAACACTTGTATGTGGATACGCCCGTTGTCGTGAAGATGATGGCTTTGGGGTTTATGTTTATGATTTGCTCGTAAGAAAATCATATCGGGGCAAGCTGATCGGCAAAATGCTTATGGAACGGATGTGCCAAGACTTTGCGGACCAACCCGTCTATGTCATGAGTGATGTGGATCTATATTACGAAAAACTCGGATACCGCAGAGAGGGATCAATATTTGAGGTAAAAGTATAGGTATGTTTATGAATATCAAAAAAGTTACAGGAGATAAAAAAGAATATATTGATCTGCTGTTGCTCGCAGATGAGCAGGAAAATATGATAGACAAATATCTCGAACATGGCGAAATGTTTGTTCTGGATGACAATGGGATAAAAGCCGAATGCGTGGTCATAAAAGAAACCGATGGCATATATGAAATCAAGAACATTGCGGTGAAGCCAGGTTGCCAGAGAAAAGGCTATGGGAGAACCCTGATAGAGTTTTTATTCTCTCATTATATTGAGTGTAAAATCATGCTCGTCGGAACTGGTGATAGTCCTTCCATCATTAGTTTTTACCAGAAGTGCGGCTTTACTGAGTCCCATCGGATGAAAAACTTTTTTACTGACAACTATGACCATCCAATGTTTGAAAACGGGAAACAACTTGTTGACATGATTTATCTGAAACGCGAGCGATAAGTGGGGGATAACATGGAAAACACCTTTACAACAAGCCAGGTTGCAAAGATATTCGACGTTCACCCAAACACAGTGCGAATGTATGAGGATCTGGGACTTATTCCGGAGCCATTGCGGAAGGCAAATGGCTATAGAATTTTCACCAATGTTCATATAGAACAATTCAGGTTAGCCCGCATCGCTTTTCAAATTGAGGTGCTCCAAAACGGATTGAGAAAAAGAATCGTTGAGGTTGTAAAATTGTCTGCTAAAGGACAATATAATGATGCAATTGCTTTGGCAATCGAGTATATCGATATTGTTGATATGGAGATGGCAAATGCGAATGAAGCCGTGGAAATCACCAATACATTGCTGAAAAGCTCTTTTGAAGAAAAATTAACACACTTGAAGCGAAAAGAGGTTTCGGATGCGCTCGGCATTACAATGGATACGCTCAGAAACTGGGAAATGAATGGATTATTAAAGGTAAAACGCAAAGAAAACGGCTATCGAATTTACGATTATGAGGATATAAACAAGCTGAAAATCATTCGCTCACTTCGGTGTGCAAATTATTCCATTTCGTCTATTCTGCGAATGATGAATGCAATATTCCAAAATGAGCATGCGGATGCAAATCAAGTGCTGAACACACCGAACGCAAATGAGGAAATTGTGTCCGTCTGCGACAAACTGATTGTTTCCTTAAAAGCCGCTAAAGAAAATGCCGAAAAAATCACTGATATACTCCATGAAATGAAAAGTAAATATTAAACCCTCCAATATAACACCAGACTTTTATCTGGTGTTATTCTTTTCGTATCAAATAAAAGGAGGGATGAATCTTGGAAGATGTAATCAAAGTAGAACATTTGTCAAAATCTTTCAGTAATCTGAAAGCTGTCGATGATCTCAGCTTTTCGGTAAAGCGCGGCAAGATATTTGGGTTGCTCGGCGCGAACGGCGCCGGCAAGAGCACGACCATTGAATGTGTTTTAGGTACAAAAAAGGCGGACGGCGGAGACGTGTCCATACTGGGAATGAATACGGCCGCCAATCGCCGGGAGCTTTTCGAGCAGGTGGGCGTACAGTTCCAGGAAGCGCATTACCAAGAACATATAAAGGTCGGTGAGCTGTGCGAGTTAACGGCATCTCTTTATAAGAGCCCAACAGATTACAATAGCCTCTTAGCTGAGTTTGGAATCGCAGACAAGGCGGGCGCTTTTGTAAAAGAACTATCGGGCGGGCTGAAGCAGCGCCTTTTTATCGTGCTTGCCTTAATACCGAATCCCCAAGTCGTATTTTTGGATGAACTTACCACAGGCCTTGACGCCAGAGCCAGGCGGGATGTCTGGCAAATCCTTGCACGGCTTAAGGCCGAAGGGCTTACCATTCTGCTGACCTCGCACTTTATGGACGAGGTGGAAATCCTTTGCGATGAAATCTGCATTTTAAAAATCGGTAAGCCGGTATTTTACGGAACGGTTTCCGATGCAATTAATCAGAGCCCGTACGATAAATTTGAGGATGCTTACCTTTGGTTTACAGATGAGGAGGTATTGGGTCATGAAAGCCTTTAATAAAATACTCATAACAGAATTGAAGCTGTCTTTGCGTGGTATGGATATGTTGATATTTGCAGTTATAATGCCAGTCATTGTGCTTGTCGTGCTTGGCATGATCTATGGAAGCAAGCCTGCATTCGAGGGCGCGAGCTATACTTTCATAAAGCAATCATTTGGCGCTTTGTCAAGCATTGCAATTTGTGCAGGCGGCGTTATGGGACTGCCCCTGATCGTATCCGATTATAGAAGTAAGCAAATTCTAAAAAGATTTAAGGTTACTCCCATCACGCCGGTAACAATTCTGCTTGCGGAAGTTGCCATATATTTTATATATGCTTTTATTTCTTTACTGACGTTGCTTGTTGTGGCAATTGTGTTCTTCGATTTCACAATGCAAGGCAGCATACCGCATTTTTTTCTCGGTTGGATACTGGTGCTGGTTTCAATGTTCAGCATCGGCATGATGGTAGGTGGCATTGCCAGGAATTCTAAAGACGCAGGCATAATTGCAAGTATTTTATATTTTCCGATGCTGATTTTTTCCGGGGCAACACTTCCGTATGAAGTAATGCCATCAGCAATGCAGAATGTTGTAAACTTCCTGCCGCTGACGCAAGGCATCAAAATATTGAAATCCGCAACATTGGACTTGCCGATGGATCATGTTCTGCTGCCTATCGTCGCAATGGCTGCAATCACTATATTCTGTTCATCTGTGGCATTTGGATTTTTCAAGTGGGAATAATGAAGCGAAGTTAAAATAAGCGATTCAAGCAGAACTGATCCAAACTATACGATGCATCACTGTGGACACCACTTGTGCGCAGAACGTACGTTTGTTATAATGCATATAGGCTATTAAACATATCGAATCCGAGAGGTGTTAGGAGTGTATGACAACTTGGAAACCATTCGTGAAGAGAAGGTAATGGGGATGTGAATCATGATTAAAAAGGAACTGGTCCATCAAAGCATAGACTATATCATCCAGCATTTAGACGGGGATCTTTCAATTGAAGATGTCGCGGATCATTTCCATTTCTCAAAATTTTATTTTTGCAGATCCTTCAAGGAAGTAACTGGCGAAAGTGTATACGCGTTCATAAAACGTCTTAAGATGGATCAAAGCGCCATCGATATCAAGTTGCGAAAGGATAAGCCCATCACTGAAATCGGACTGGATTATGGGTATAGTTCATCCAATTACAGCTCCGCGTTTCGAAAACATCATAATGCTGCTCCGGCAGAATTCCGCAAATCCATAGAAGTGAAGGGCATGGCAAATCCATTCTATCCGGAGGCGCTTTCCGATTTTGGATCGTTAGAGGATTATGACCGCAAAATCAAAATACAGGAACTTCCGGATTTTCTGGTTATTTACGAACGAATGATTGGAAATTATGTAGAGATCAAAGGAAAGTGGGCGGATTTTTTAGAAAAGAATAAAGATAAAATCAAGGCGGACACGCTGCTGATCGAACGATTTTATGACGATCCTGCCATCACCGGCTTGAACAGCTGCATATGCGATATTTGCATGACGACGAAGGAGCCAGCCGGGCTTAATAATGTGACAACTGTAAAAGGAGGCAAGTTTGCAACGTATCGCTTTGAGGGGAAAATCCAGGATATATTCTGCACGATACAGGGAATATTCAGCCTATGGCTGCCAGCCAGCGCATATGAAATGGATAAACGATATGGGTTGAATATTTATCGGGAAATAGACATAGAGAATGAACGTGTCGCCATGGATTTATGCATTCCGGTTAAATAGGGCAAGAATTCAGAAGTAATGGAAAGGCGTTGTTCCTATAATGGGAATCAAAGGAAGCGGAGATTCTCCGGGGAAACGTATTTTTCAATATGGAGGTATAGGAATGTTTAACGCAAGGAAAATCCAGGAACAGATTATTTTTGAAGCTGTCAGAAATGCAAGTGATGCCGAGACGGCCAAAGAAATCATTTATGGACCTGATGAATCGGCTAAAAACGAGAGTGACAATGACTGGGTTCAATCGACAATGAATAGGTTGGAAATCAAATTTGATCAGGAAAAAACGAAACGGATCCGCATGGGCTGCCAATGCGGCTACGGAATGGAAGAGAAATTGAAGTTTTTACAAGAATTGAAAGCTGAAGCATCCGATATGAATGAATTTGGAAATTCAGACAAGGCGAAAGCGGCAGGCTTGTTTTACAAGGACGACATTCTTTATCTCCAGTTTTTCTTTTGTCCCTGTCCGATGCTTGCCAGTGTGGAAAAATTGCAGACAAAAACATGGTGTCAGTGTACCGCTGGATACAGTAAGGTCCTGTTTGAAAAAGCCTTAGGGTGCGAAGTCGATGTGGATTTATTAAAAAGCATCAAAGCAGGGGATGATATCTGCCTCATGAAAATCGTTCCGCGGGGGATGTGAATAATAAGAAAATATTATTTAACCACGAATAAGGGGAAATATGAGTTGGACGGTGCAAAAAAGTATCTATTTGAGCTGGTCAACGAAGTGGGAATAAAGGAGACGCAATATGTTTGAATTCATTGGTGTTAAATATAAAGAAATACTTGATATACCACAATTGAATATCAATAAAGGGATTACTGTATTTCTTGGAGCTAGCGGCAGCGGAAAGACAACGTTGCTAAGGATGTTGAACAAAATGATATCGCCAACCGATGGGTGTATTTTATACGATGGAAAAGATCTAAAAAAATTGGGATCTGTCGAACATAGAAGAAACGTCATGATGCTTTCTCAGGCACCTGCAATGTTTGAAGGAACCATAAGGGATAATCTGACAATTGCTTATAGATTTCAAGAAAAAGAAATCCCGGGTGATCTGGAACTCACTAGAATACTTGCTAAAGTGCAATTGAATAAAGAATTGGATGCATCCGTCGATCAATTATCCGGTGGCGAAAAACAAAGGCTTGCATTAGGCCGATTGCTTTTATGCAATCCAGCGGTATACATTTTAGATGAACCGTCATCTGCATTAGACGATGAAACTGAAGATACAATCATAAAAATGGTTGCAGAACATGTTGATTCAACCAATAAGTCTGTAATTATGGTTACCCATTCAAAATCCGTAGCTGAAAAATACGCAGATGAAATCGTTGAAATGACGAATGGAAAGGTCAAGAATAGGAGAACCATAAATGAGCGGAATCATTGATTTGAATTTATGGCAAGTAATGCTATCTTATGTTTTTGTGCTTTTGGTACTTGTAATAATAAAAAAAAGAGGAATCAAACGGGAAAAAGAGATTTTGATTTCTTCTGTAAGGATGACTATCCAGCTCATTCTTGCGGGGTATTTTCTTGTTTTTGTTTTTAGTAAACCCAGCCCGCTATTAACAGTTGCAATCATAGTATCTATGGAGTGTTTTGCGATTTTTACAATATATAAAAAGTTTAAGGGAAAGTTATCGGAAAAACTCAAAAAAACCATCGCGATATCCATGGTGGCAGGAACGGTGTCATGTTTGCTTTTCTTCTTGTTCGTAGTTGTACAAATCGATCCATGGTATGATCCGCAGTATTTTATTCCAATTGCAGGAATGCTTGTTGGCAATTCCATGACAGGAATATCTTTAGGAGTCAAGTCGCTTGTAGAAGGCATGACTACACAGAAGAATTTAGTTGAAGAAGCCTTGGTCCTGGGTGCTACACCAAGGATTGCAACCAAGTCGATTATTGACAATACGTTTGATGCAGCAATAATGCCGACAATCAACTCCATGGTTGGCATGGGGATCGTTTTCCTTCCAGGAATGATGACAGGGCAGATTTTATCCGGGACTTTACCTACAACTGCAGTTGCGTATCAGATATCAATTATGTTCGGGATACTGGGGGCGGTTTCTTTGACGTTGATTTTAATGCTTCAGCTGGGATATCGAAGCTTTTTTAACGAAGAGGATCAGCTTGTATGATAGATGAATCCGAGCGATAAAAAACAATATGTTGTTCTGTATGGTTTGTATGACGGCGTTGATTGCATCTGGGCTGATAAAAAGTGGATGTGCATATGATAATGAAATTCATTCCTGCAGCAATTCTGGCCGCCTCGGCAGGAGCCGGTCCTGACGAATGAAAATACGATCCATATCCTGAATTATGAAAGGGCCACCCATAAAACAAGCAATGAATAATATTGAGTGAGGCCTGCAAATATCGGCGGTATTCATTGGTATTCAGGAATATTGGAAAGGGGAGTTGATAAATGATCGTTCAGAACACAGTTTTCCCTGTTGTGTATCATCATTTCCATAAGAATAAGGTATACAATTACCAGCTTAATCGTTGGTACTCACTTGGGTTTATGAATTATGAGGATATTCGTTCGATAGGTTCAACAATCAGGACATTTGAGGATTGGAAGGCTGAAATGATAAAGCTTGCAGAAAAGGCCGAAACGGAAGGGCGGCTATTGAACGCTTCGTTTTACTTTCGGGCTGCCGAGTTTTATACCATGAAAGATGACAGGCCTGACAAGGAATATTTCTATGACAGATTTACTGATTTGTTTAATCGCGCTATCGTGAATGATTCGATTGAGCGTACATTCATACCATATACAGAGAATGGCAAAATACCTGTGATTAAGATAAACGCCAAGAATGAAAGGAGAGGCACCATCGTTATTCATGGCGGGTTCGATTCATTTATAGAGGAATGGTATTTCGTGATGGAATATCTGAGCGCCGGTGGCTTTGATGTAATTGGTTTTGAAGGACCAGGACAAGGACATATGTTGTTAAAACAGGGCGTGCCCCTTGATTATAGATGGGAAAAGCCTGTAAGTGCGGTATTGGACTATTATGGCTTGAATGAAGTGACTTTGTTTGGATTATCTATGGGTGGATGGTTCTGCTTAAGGGCAGCTGCATATGAACCAAGAATAAAGAATGTCATCGCTTCAGGGCATGCGGTGGATTATTCAAGAATTCCACCTGCATTTGCGCGGTGTCTCATGATGTTTTTCATAAAAAACTTCCGGGAATATACGAGGAAATCCTTTAATAAAATGGTGAAAAAGCCAGGAATCAAAGGCTGGCAGGTCAGTAACCTGGCACATATAACACATATGGAGCCCATGGAAGCATTTGAATATTCTCTGAATTTGAACGAAGAGAACCTTGCCTGTGATAAAATCAGGCAGAATGTGCTTTATCTGACAGGCAGAAACGATCACTTTATTCCATTCAAAATGCATCATAAACAGCTTTCGTTATTCACAAAGGCAAAATCTGTGACTGACCGGGTATACTTTAAAAACGAGCATGCTGAGAATCATTGTCAAGTTGGGAATATAAAACTCATGCTTGATGACATTATCCAATGGGTCAATGCTCAGGAATGATAATTCTGCCATAAATATCATATAGGGTCAAGCGCAACCTCAAACTGCAAGACGACGATGTTGTTTTATGGTGCAAAGAATCAGTGAAACAAGCAATGGCATGACCCCTCAGATTCGAACCGGATTTTAAGTTGGAGAAAAAGATGATAAACTAACTTAAAGGAGTGAAGAAAGATGGAAAAGACAAAGCACGCTGTAGAGCAGATCTGAATTGGCCGGTGCATAGAAAGGGGGGACGATACATAGTGAAAGAGGATCTTATCGCTCCATGTGGCATGAACTGCGGATTATGCATCGCCTATCAATTCAAAGAAAGGGACTTGAATAAAAAAGGTTTCCAGAAGACATATTGCCCAGGTTGCATTCCCAGGGGCAAAAATTGTACCCATATGGGAGACGGATGCGAGCTTCTGGGGAAAGGAAAAGTCCGATTCTGCTTTGAATGTGAAGCATATCCCTGTAAGCTGTTAAAAACTCTGGATAAGCGCTACCGCACAAAATATCACATGAGCATGATAGAGAATATGAATTATATAAAGGAGAATGGGGTAGAAAAATTCCTGAAGAAGGAAGCGGCAAAGTGGATGTGTCCAGAGTGTGGCGGTACGATCTGCTGTCATAACGGATTGTGTTTGAATTGTCATATTGATATCCTGCTTCAGAACAAAAAATATCGATGGGATGGGGAATAGGTGAGTATCCATTGCAAATACTCTTTCATTGAAAATAAGTATGGCAATATCACCGCACTTCATAAATAAAACTGGTTCCTTGAAAAAGAGGAGAATACGATGCCTCAAGCAAGAAAAATGCTAAATGACTGGAATGCGCCGTATATTCAGTCTCTCGTGAAATTAATCAAAACACAGAGCAAGACAACGCTTGTACATTGGGCAGTTGATTATTCCGAGATAGTTATCTTGCCGCTGTGGAGCAAGTATATTCCGAACGATAAGCGCCCGCAAAACGCGCTGATCGCTGCCCGCGAATGGATTCTTGGTTCAATCAAATTGCCTCAGGCAAAAGCGGCAATACTCGAATGCCATGCGTCTGCCCGCGCAGCAGGCGATGATCCTGTTGCCCAGGCGGCGGCAAGGGCGATCGGCCAGTGTGCGTCGACGATTCACTCGGCACGACATTGTATAGGGCTTGCTTTGTATGGAGCGCTGGCAGTTGCCTATGACCGGCTTGGAACAGATGCAGCCTGGGAGCAGATCGAGCAATGCGCGGCCCAGGAGTGCGGACGTATGGAAGCCGCTCTCCGTGATCTAGCCATTGAAAATGAGCCAAACTCAGCTAAAATTGATTGGAAATGCTAATTATTGTGCCGAAATACGAAAATTGGCCAGGAGTGAGTCATGAAATCTGAACTAACGAAAATTCCAGGCATCGGGATCAATATGGCGGAGCATTTGACTCGGGCTGGTTTCCCGACGATTGAGTCATTGCGCGGTAAAAGCCCGGATGATATCTATGCCGCTGATTGCATCGTTCAAGGAATGCCCGTGGACAAATGTGCTTTGTACTGCTATCGGCTGGCGGTGTATTACGCTGACAATGGCGGGCAACTGCCGGATGGGAAACAAAACTGGTGGGACTGGAAGGATTGATCATAGAACATGGCTTGGCCCCTCGGATTCGAACCGGATTCCATGTTAGAGAAAAGGATGATAAACTAGAGGATGAGGAGCAGCTCGATGATGTTGGAGGTTGGATGTGAAATATGCAAATACATTAATAGTGGTAAAAGATATTGACAAATCAAAGAAATTTTATCGTGATGTACTGGGATTGGATGTTATTGCAGATTTTGGCGCAAACGTAACTTTAACGGGTGGAATTGCACTGCAGACTTTGGAAACGTGGAAGGATTTTATTCACAAGGATAATCAGGAAATTATTTTCGGAAATAATGCGGTGGAGTTATATTTCGAAGAGGATTATATAGATGCTTTTGTCGAGAGATTGGATGGGATTCAGGGGATCGATCTTGTACATCCGCTGATAGAGCATTCGTGGGGTCAAAGAGTTATTCGTTTTTATGATTTGGATCATCATATTATAGAAGTTGGTGAAAATTTGCTGATTGTAATAAACCGGTTTGTATATTCGGGGCTCTCAGTTGAAGAAACAGCCAGCCGGATGGATGTGCCCGTAGAATATATCTTAGATGCATTAAACGCATTGATCAATAAGTAATAAAAATCCAGAGGCAGCTGAAATGTGGAGGAATCATCATTTATGAATATACAAATATTCGGAAAGCCGAAATGCTTTGACACAAAGAAAGCTGAGAGGTACTTTAAGGAACGCGGGATCAAATATCAGCTCATTGATATCATACAAAAAGGAATGAGCCGAGGAGAATTCAACAGCGTTAAGCAGGCATTAGGCGGATATGAAAATCTAATCGATGAGAACTGTAAAGATAAACAGTTATTGGGGCTGGTAAAATATCTTAGAGATGAAGATAAAGATCAAAAAATCCTGGAAAATCCCAAGCTGATCAAGACCCCGGTTGTTCGCAACGGCAATAAAGCGACAGTCGGCTATAAACCAGATGAATGGAAAAGTTGGGAATAGGGAGTTTTGTTGCTTGAAATGGAAAGAGTATCTGGATCCGGTAAAATGTACCAGGCACCGCCTAGGCACACATGGAATACAAAACCTTGCATAGTGAGCACGGCCATATGTGTTGAACTATCTCAATATAAAGTATATAATAATATTAATTGAATATTGTTCAATAGGAAGTGATGAATGCAGGGACAAATTTGGACGCTGGTCCTTGCAGCGAGCTAATAGCGTAACCGATCAGTAATGGTCGGTTATTTCTGTTTTGAATCAAATTCTGATTATAAATTACTCTGGTTGCAGTAGAAGTTAAACTTTTATATCTTAACGTCCATATCATTGACGAGCGGATAAATAAGCCGATGTCAAAAGGAAAGCGACATCAATGCATTAAGAATAGGAGGTGAAAGAGATGACTATGACTTGGATTGGGTGGATCGTGCTAGGCGGTATTGCCGGTTGGGTCGCCAGTATTTTGACTAAAAACAACAAGCAGATGGGAATTTTAGCGAATATAGTAGTCGGGATCATCGGCGCGTTTGCCGGCTCCTTTATCCTGGAACAGTTTGGCGGCAGTGGAATGACCGGTTTCAATGTTTACACAATGCTGGTTGCCATCCTTGGGGCATGTATTTTACTTTGGCTGTTTAACATGATCAGAGGAAAAAGATAGCTGCTGCCGTAATATGCATGAGCGGAATTCCATGACAATAACATAGTATTTTTGAAAGGAGGTGGCTTGGATGCCATATATAACCTCGGTTTTTAAATTGCTTCTAAAGCTCAAAGGTCCTGCAATGATGATCGGCGGGGCAATCGTTGCTGTCGTCGGAGAAAGGCTGGCTGAAGAGTCACTGAAGGTCGCAACGGGAGAAAAAAAGATAGAAGAGTCCCCGGTGCTGATGACAGGAAAAAACGCAGTCCTTCTGGTGGCGGGAAGAAACGATTCGGGCAGAAAAAAATTCAGATATAACCTTAAGAAATTGAATAAGCTGTATAGTAAATCAAAAGTGACTGAAGAGATGTATGAATATTTGTCGAATGAGCTATGGACATATAAAGAAGTGATAGCCTCCGATCCCAAAATCTATGAGAGGCAATTTGAAAAGCTGATCAGGATCAAAAATCCGGAGATCGAAAAGAATAAAATTAAAAAGTATGAAAAGATGCGGGATATTGGTATAGAGCATTTGAACAGAGAAACGAAAGCAGGACAAGAATGCATAAGCAAAATTGATGATCATTGAATACCGGGCTTTCGGAACGGTCGCTAAAGCAAACTTAAGCGAATACGGAAGGAGCAGGGATGAATAGAAGAATGCGAGAAGCTCTCGTTGGCGGCGCTTTGCTGGGACTCGTCTGTGTGGCGGGGGCATACGTCCGCTCCGATTTTACCGCTTCACCGGCCTTTGTGTTTGCGCTGTGGTATAACCGCGTCATCATCGGTCTTGCCGTGGGAGCCCCATGGAAGGCATCAAACAGAAGCAAAGCGCTGCTTCGCGGTGCATTTCTGGGGCTTGTGGTTTCCTTTGCTTTCTACAGCGCTACAGGCTTTCAAGATCACGTAAGCTTTGCAGCCGGGATCCTGTATGGCGTGATACTGGAAGGATGGCTCAGCCGCGCTAAAGCATGAGCCGGAAAGAAACCATTCGACAATTCATGCAGCGAGAGTTTTTATACAATCTTGAAGAAAGAATGAATATACTTCAAAAGATATATTAATCTTAGAAGTACTGAATCCATTGCATTTGAATATATTGAGATATTATACAACAGAAGGCGTATGCATTCTTCGCTGGGCTATCTGAGCCCTCGGCAATATCTTGAGAGTTATTTACGAGCAAAAGCCGCATAAATGGCCGATCAAGCACACATACACCAACAAATAACAGAATATTCTGTTAAATAACCTTACTTAATGATATAATAAAGTCGCAATAAGATATCTTATTGAATAATTTTTTCTAATTATACAGCAGCAAAAGCTGATTAATCTGTTCATGCAGCATAAAACATGAAACGTGGTAAAATAAGAAAGGATGATCAGTCATGTTATGGACAATAGCTGTAATTTTGATTGTATTGTGGCTTCTGGGTATGGTCACATCTACGACTTTGGGCGGGGTAATTCATATTCTGCTTGTTATCGCTGTGGTTGTGGTGATCATAAACCTGGTACAAGGTAAAAAAGTGCTATAGTGAAGATCTTTCCGAAAATGCCTTTGTTCAAGCAATTTATACTGGCACCCAGTATATTGCAGGAATATTTAAAGGCATTTTCTCCAAATTTCTAACAGGGGGACATTGACCACAGTGATCCTGGAGCCGGCGACCCCGATTGCAATGGCCGTTGTCGCGCTGAGCATGATGATGTGAAGCATCAGGAAGTCTATAGATTGGGGGCCGATCCATGGCGATTTTTGCTGCAAGAAACCTGAGGTTTCTATCAATAAGCATTCTGATCATAACGCTCATAGGATGTCATACAGGCTGTGAAGATACGGACCGTATTGAAGAATACCCGATCGCTTCCGATGTTTTTACTACGCTGCAGCAGACAGTTGTGCCGGATCCGATACCTTCTTATTCAGAAGAGGTGCTGCCTGATGAGGTTTCAAAATATGAAAAAAACGGCTATGGCAGCTGGCATTTCGGACCAGGCGCTGATTCTGAAAAAAGGCTTGATATCATGCCGACTGGTTATGATAGTGGACCTGTCACAAATACGGCTCGCTTGTTGAATTTTTTCGCAATAACCGATATCCATATCACAGACGAGGAGTCTCCCGCACAGCGGATCTATTTCGGTTACAAGGGCAGCTCTTCGTCCGCCTACTCTCCGGTAATGCTATACTCAACACAGCTGCTTGATGCGGCGATCAGGACAATAAATGCAATACACGTTCAAAAGCCTTTTGATTTCGGCATTTCTCTCGGTGACGCCGTCAACAACACTCAATATAACGAATTGAGATGGTATATTGATGTGATAGATGGCAAAATCATAAACCCTGATTCGGGTACAAAGGATGACCCTGTTACCGGTCCAGGCAACGATTATCAGGACCAATTCAAGGCGGCCGGCCTTGATAAGACGATAAACTGGTATCAGACAATAGGGAATCACGATCATTTCTGGATGGGCCTGAACGTTGTGGATGATTACCTTCGACCGGCATATACCGGCGAGGAGATCATCCACATGATAGATGCAGCTGCTGACCCTATCGATTTGGAGAGCCGAGGCTTCTATATGGGCTCGATAGATGGCGCTACAATTTACGGCGATATAATAGGGGTTGGACCGGTTGAGGATTTTGCAGAACCGCCGAAGGTGACCGCAGCCGATCCGAACCGCCGCTCATTAACGATCAAGGAATGGATCGGCGAATTTTACAACACGACTTCGAATCCGCCCGGCCACGGATTCTCAACGGAAAACCTCGACAATGGTTTTGCATCCTATAGTTTTGAACCCAAATCGGATATTCCATTCAAGGTCATTGTGCTGGACAATACACAAAGCGAGGTTGAACCGCTCGATATAGGCTATGGTCATGGATCACTTGACAAGACGCGTTATGACTGGCTGATCAGTGAACTTGATAAAGGACAAAAGGAAGATAAACTCATGATCATCGCTGCGCACATACCGATCGGCGTTGAAGTTGATGATGGAGGCCCCGGCTCTTCCATGGCCTGGAGCGCCAGTGCCTATGTAACTGAGAAGGATCTGATAACCAAGCTTCATGAATATCCGAATCTTGTCTTATGGATTGCGGGGCATCGTCATCGCAATAAAATCAGTGCGTTTATGTCGCCTGATCCCAATCGCCCTGAGCTCGGTTTCTGGCAGATCGAAACATCATCATTAAGGGACTTTCCGCAGCAGTTCAGGATTTTTGAGTTGGTCCGAAACAGTGACAATACTGTTTCGATCATCACTGCAAATGTCGATCCGGCTGTCAAAGAAGGCTCGCTTGCCGAAAAATCCCGTTTTTATGCCGTTGCGGCTCAGCTTATATTCAATAAAAAAGAGAGCACGATGTCGGATGGCGTTTGCAATGCAGAGCTTGTCAAGCAATTGAGCCCGGAAATGCAAGAGAGGATCAAAAACTGCGGCAGCCTCTTGTAGAATACGCTGATTCAATGTATAAGTAACGAAGGAGGTTTTAAAAATGCTTACAAAAAAAGAAAAGGAAACAATTGATACAACGTTGGAGGTCACAGAATATCATTTGTCGGACGGCATGAAAGAAAGACTTGCGGAACTTGGGTTCGAAGATGCTGAAAATGCATATGTCTTTACAACGACAGTTTCAGCATTGGGCAGAACGTTTCTGTGGTTCAACTCGGGAGCACTGATCCACTGGTGGGACGGCGAACTTGACGAGGACGAGTATGAAGGCTATATCCATGAATATTTAAACCGGAATTTCTGATTCGCGCCCCTGTTTCTTTGAGAGAATAGAATTGTCAAGGTCAAATGACTTGAATTGACAAGGGGGATGAAGTCATGCTTCAAAAAATAGTGATGTTTTATCAAAATAAAAAAACATGGATTACTTTAAGCGGATATGTTTTGATTGCTCTATTTTTGTCGACTATTGTTATTCTGATAGATAACAGAACGTTGCCTGTTCAACAATACATACCAGCTGTTTTTTTTACTGAAGTCGATTTGGCGAAGCAGATCCTGGGAATGCTGGCCGGAGTTCTGCTGACGATCACAACATTTACTTTTTCCACTATTTTGATTGTGCTGACGATGTATTCCTCTCAATTTTCTCCCCGTGTTGTAGAAAATTTCCTGACGAATAAAATCACAATGAAAGTTCTGGGAATATATATGGGAGGGTTTTTTTACTGCATCACGACTTTGTTGTTTATGAGAAATGCAAGCTCGAATTATCTGGTGATTTGTGCAACTGTTGCAGTAATATATTCCATTCTTTGCATCATATATTTTGTTGTTTTTGTATACACCGTGTCGTCATCGATACAGGCCAATAGGCTGATCGAAAGATTATATAATGAATCAAATCAAATCATAGAAAATATGATTTCATCGTTGAAAGACAAGAAACGAATCGACCGGTACAGCTTTGATCAATACGATTTGCAAACGGAGATACTTTCTAAAAAAAGCGGTTACTTGGATTCAATAAACTTTGGTTTGATTTGGGACTTGATAAAAGACTTGGACTGCAAAATATTTATTGATTTGGGCATTGGGGATTATCTGTCGGAAAAGCAAAGAATCGGCGTCGTTTATTATCCTCAAGGCAAAACGGATGAGGATTTGATAAACCAATTGTCAGATTGTATCTCCACAGGTGATGAAAGATATGCAAATAATGATTACAAATTTTCGCTGCAGAAAATTATTGAGGTATCATTGAGAGCGATTTCTACGGGAATCAATGATCCTTATACGGCGATCCGCTGCACAAGGATGCTCGGAGTGCTGCTGGGGAAATTAGCGGGAATTGACGGCCTTTACACCATTATAAAATCTGATGGCTCCAAGGCTGAAATTATTCATGAGAGCATGGATTTTCGCAAAGATATTTACTATGCACTGCACCAAATCGTTCATTACGGCAAAGCGGATATTTCAGTGGTCTTATCTTTATTTGAGGCGCTGGAAATTATCAGCAGAAAAGCTTCTCAAAACAATCAGAGTGTTGTGAAAGATTTTGCGGAGTATGTCTATTCCATTTGCATATCTGAATATGATCATATGATGGACATTGATTTGATTAAAGCCAAAAGGGATAGCGTTATGGAACTGACGAGGCGTCCGGTCATTCAATGAATCAACTGGCGGAACGTCAACAATTTTGCGGATCGTTTGCAAAGATATCGAGACGGTCGCAAGAGTATTGTATAAGAGTATCAATTATAAATCAGGGATCTATGCCGTAACGAAATCCATATTGATCCAATTGTTGTCAGTTCCGGAGCGCAAGGGAATGGAAGCATGGTATTTGAAACTGAAAGACTAATATTGCGTCACTGGCGTGTTGAGGACGCAGAAAGCTTATTTAAATATGCAAAGGACCCGAATGTGGGCCCGATCGCAGGATGGCCGGTGCATACCAGCGTGGAAAACAGCAAAGAAATAATTGAAACCGTGCTGTCAGCTCATGAAACTTATGCAGTATGCCTGAAAGAAGACAACAAGGCTATCGGCAGCATCGGCCTTCTTATTGGTGAAAAGAGCAATATTCAGATAGCCGGAGATGAAGCGGAAATCGGTTACTGGATCGGTGTTCCTTTCTGGGGGCGCGGCTTGATGACGGAAGCTGTCAGGGAGCTGATGAGATATGCGTTTGAAGAGCTTGGCATGACGAAATTATGGTGCGGTTATTTTGATGGCAATGAGAGATCGAAGTGGGTGCAGGAAAAATGCGGTTTTCGGTATCAATTTACAAATAAGGATAAACTGTGGCCATTGATGAATGATATACGGACAGAACATATTACTTGCATCGCTAAGTAACTCACGCTGGCGGAGCTTTGGCGTCTCAAAATTGTATTTTCGGCAGGCCGGTAAAGAATTATAATTAATATGGATATGAACTGAAAGGAAGTGGATTTTATGATTTTGGATAAAAGTGCTTTAAGCAAACCGTTTCATATCATGGATCCATCGGAAGTTCTTGAAATGCTAGGGACCTCGATCGACGGCCTTTCGTCGGGAGAAGCCGCGGATAGGATAGATATTTTCGGGCCGAACAGCTTGGATACGGAAAAAAAATTGAGCTTCGCAGCGCGTTTTGTGCAACAACTTAAGAATTTCATGGTCTATGTCCTTACAGCAGCAGCGATTGTGGCATTTATCGTCGGCGACTATAAAAGCATGGTGATCATTGCGGCTGTCGTCATTTTGAACGCGCTGCTTGGAGTGATCCAGGAAAGCAAGGCGGAAAAATCCCTTGAAGCGCTGAACGATCTTTCTTCCCCCGAAGCCGAGGTGCTTCGCGACGGCCACGCCATATTGATAAAAGCCTCGGAGTTAACGCTTGGGGACATCGTGGTCCTCGAAGCCGGGGATCGCATACCAGCCGATCTTCGCATCATCGAGGGCGCCAATCTTAAGATTGAAGAAGCTTCCCTCACTGGCGAATCAGTTCCGGTTGATAAAACAAGCCATAAAATGGAACTGGAGGATTCGGTCATCGGCGATCGTTTGAATATGGCTTATATGGGGAGTGCAGTCGTATACGGCCGCGCAATAGGAGCGGTGACATCAATCGGAATGGGAACTGAAATGGGGCGGATCGCCGGTTACCTGTCCAGCAATGCCAGACACGAAGAAACCCCTCTACAGAAAAAGCTGAACGAAATGAGCAAATATATATCTGTGTTGATTATCATCGTATCGGCAGTGATTTTTGCGACAGGACTTTTCTGGGGAAGAAGCGCCTTTGATATGTTTCTGACTGCCGTCAGCCTCGCGGTTGCGGCAATCCCGGAAGGCCTTCCTGCAATCGTCACGATCGTTCTGGCGCTTGGCGTTCAAAAGATGGCAGCGAAGAATGCGATAATCCGAAGGCTGCCCGCTGTCGAAACTCTTGGCGGCACGCAGGTCATTTGCACCGACAAGACGGGGACGCTCACAAAGAATATGATGACAGTCATGAAAATATTCCACGGTGGCGAGATTTTCGATTCCTGCTGTCCTAATGGCCGGGATTCCATGCCTGATGCACTTTTCGATGCTATGGCGCTGTGCAATGATGTTCGTGTGGTAAAGGAAGCAGACGGATCGCTCGCCATGAACGGCGATCCTACGGAAATCGCCCTGGTTAAAGTCGCCTATGATCTCGGCATTTTTAAAAACGACCTCGAGCGGCATAAACCGAGGGCCGCCGAGATACCGTTCGATTCAAACCGCAAGCTTATGACGACCATCCATAAAGCGGGTGAAGCCTACATGTCCTATACAAAAGGGGCGCTTGACATACTGCTGGAGAAATGTGAATTCTTTGAAGACAATCATGCGATCCGGCCAATGGATCAGACAGACAGAGACAGGATTACCGTAGCAAGCGCAAGCCTGACTAAAGAAGCTCTGCGCATAATCGGCTTTGCCTATAGGGAATTACCGTCCATCCCGTCCGGATTGTCTCCGGAAGCGGCGGAAAATCACCTGATATTTTCAGGATTTGCAGGCCTGATAGATCCACCGAGGCCGGAAGTGCGGCACGCGGTCCAAATCTGCCGCAGTGCCGGCATCAAGCCTGTCATGATCACAGGAGACCACCGTGACACTGCATCCGCCATCGCACTCGACCTCGGAATAATTGCAGATGATGAAATTGTTCTTGATGGAGCAACTTTGGAAAAAATGAGCGACGGAGAACTATATGACATAATTGGTAAATGCTCCGTCTATGCGCGAGTGTCCCCTGAGCACAAAGTCCGTATCGTGGAAACATGGCGAAAACGAGGCATGGTGACTGCCATGACAGGCGACGGCGTCAATGACGCCCCTGCTTTGAAGGCAGCCGACATAAGCATCGGCATGGGTATCACCGGAACGGATGTGGCAAAAGGTGTATCGGATATGGTTCTGGCTGACGATAATTTCGCGACAATCATCTCGGCTGTTCAGGAAGGGCGAATGATTTACGCAAATATTCGAAAGGCGGTACATTTCCTCCTTTCGACCCATTTTGCCGAAGTGATCGTTTTATTCATCGCTACCCTGCTCAACTGGCAAATGCTGGTTCCAATCCATCTTCTTTGGGTAAACCTTATAATCGATACGCTGCCTGCGCTTGCGCTTGGCATGGAAGCTCCGGGAAAAGACATCATGAACCGGAAACCGAGGCGTTCCGATCAAAGCATATTCGCCGAGGGTCTTGGCATTGCGATACTGATACAAGGCATAATGAAGGGACTGCTCATATTGCTTTCGTATTACACGGCACTTTTGTTCCATTCCCAGAGTGTCGCAATGACGACTGCATTCATGACGCTTGGGTTGGTTCAACTGGCTCACGCCTTCTCATTGCGCTCAGATACCGACTCTATTTGGAAAACAGGGCTTATGACCAACCGTTATCTGATACCGGCCGTATCGATCGCGGCACTCCTTCAAGTCATGGTTGTTGTTCTTCAGCCGCTGAACTTCATTTTCTACGTGGAGCAGCTGCATTGGCAGGAATGGATCATCTCGATAGCAGCTTCCATTTCCATAATACCGCTGACAGAGTTATATAAAGCCATTGTTGGAAAATCAAAAAGAGGAAAGTAAAGAGGCGCATTATGAGAATTGGTGAGTTTGCGAAAATCAACAGCATAACGATCGATGCCGTACGCCATTATATGAATATGGGATTGTTGGTGCCTATGAAGCTGAAGGGCCAATATGAATTCACGGATGAGAGTCAGAAAGCTTTGAAAGAAATAATTGCTCTGAAGGATTCCGGTTTTACCATTAATGAAATAAAAACCATCTTCATGTTCAAGCTGTTGGGAAATCTTACAAATTACCAGGTCAATGAATACTATAAAATGGTATTTGAAAGTAAAGCAGACCGGTTGCGTCATGATATTGAACATTTCAGTCAGATGCTTCAGAACATTGAGCACAGGATGGAGGGAATGGCTGCCCATGAACGATGCGGCGGATTTAAAATCGGACTTGATATTTCAACTCTAAGCTTGCTTAAGTGTATTGCGTGCGGAGGAGATTTAACCATACACGAAGGACTGGTGGAAGAAAATCAATTGATGAATGGAATATTGTCCTGCTCCTGCGGCCATCATTATGAGGTTGAAGACGGCATATTGATCATTCATCAAAATTCCGAATTAAAGCATAATGATTTTGATGATGACTTCATAAGCAAATATATCACAACTACAGATGCCCGATATTTGGATAATCTATATAAGGGAATAGAATATGCGAAGAATAAGATTGATTTTAACAGTTTTAAGAATAAGGTCTTATTGGAATTGGGCAGTGGATTGGGATTTTTACTAAGGAATATTTATGAAAAGCTGCCTGAGGATGCGCTTTATATTGCTGTGGATCATGATAAGGGAAGACACCGGTTTTTGAAGAGCATGTTCGAAAGTTCCGATTTAAAGAGGAATATTCTTTTTATCTGCTCGGATTTTCAGGAGCTTCCTATAAAGAAGAAAAAAATTGACGTGGTTTTCGACATTTCAGGTACCAGCAACTACAGCTTCGAGCATACGGACTTTCTTCTCAATACAGTAAATGCGTGTTTAAGCGATGAGGCCATGCTGGTGGGCTTGTATATCATCTTTAAAAACTTCAGCAATAAGGGGTATGTTAGCCCTGAATATAGAAAAAACTTCAGTCTGGAATCTATAAGACATGGGGTAGTTGATCTTGGATTTAAAATAACTGATGAGAGGAAAGGCCAGTTTATTGATAAAGGCGGCCTTTATGAGGATTACTTTGTAAAGGGTGAAACAGTTTTTTCATATATGCTGATAGGTAAAAGATCGGGTTGACCCGATCTTCTGCCATATTATCGCTAAATATTCTCCTGATTCATTATTGCCATGGTGCCTGCACCATCAGGTATGCTCAGAAGAAAAAGGAGAATATGAAAATGAAAAAACATGCAGAATTGCTAAATATCATACTTTTTTCTTCAGGTAAATTTGCATCGGATCTGGGAACAGCAGTCTACACCTTTGCTGTCGGATTATATGTCCTGAAGTTTACCGGATCGGGCTTGAGTTTTGCTGTCACTCTGCTTTTGGGCATCGCGCCTGTTATTATTGTGAGCCCTGCGGCGGGTGTGCTGGCTGATCGCTTCAGCAAAAAGACTATTATAATGATGATGGATGTCCTTAATGGGCTGTTGTTTTTCAGTGTATTTGCATTGACTTCCGCGAAAAGCCATTCGCTGATGCCAATTTACGCCGGTATTTTCCTGTCAAGCGTATTCACAACGTTTTTTGGCATCAGTATGGAAACGGGGAAGCCTTACATTGTTTCCGACGAAAAATTGCTGAAACTTAATGCCATAAGCAAAATACTTGATGCTATCCCGGCAATATTAGGTCCTGTCTTAGGGGGGTTGGTATTTGTGTTTATTGATATCAGAGCATTTATGGTCATAAATGGTGTTTCTTTTTTAATGTCTGCATTTACAGAGCTATTTATTGATTTTAACTATAACGTAAAGCAAAAAGAGCAAAACCCTAATCATGAAGGTTTTATTGATTCGATGAAGGGCGGCATCTTGTATATTCGTCAGCGAAGGGATATTATAAAGCTTTTCAAAATATTTGTTGTCCTGAACTTCTTTATAAGTTTTTCTGTAAGTGTACCGATCCCTTATATCCTCAACAATACACTGAATTTAAGCCCGGGCTCATATGGTCTCATACAGGGGGCCTTTCCTGTCGGGTTGATTTTAGGAAGCCTGATTATCAAATGGATCGCGCTGCAGACGGATTCCACTGGTTTATTGCTCAGGATCAGTTCAGGCATGGCGTTGTGTATGGTACTAATAGGCGCGCCTTTAATATCATATGATTCCTTTGGCACGGGTATATATATCGCTTACTATTTATGCATCATGCTGTGTATTGGTATAGGGATCGCATTGATTGATATTCCGATTATTTATTATTTGCAGACAAATATTCCGGATGCATTCAGGGGCAGAGTCTTGAGTTTAGGAATGAGTTCTGTTAAAATCATCGCACCAATAGGGTATTTATTATCGGGAATACTGATTGCAATGTATCCTGTACAACTGGTATCCATAATTGGGGGAGGCTTTTTAATGATCAGTCTTTATGCAATGTCAAGGAAAAAAGAGGCATATCAAACGGATACGGCGCCAATGTGATCCGTGGGTATGGACAAATAATCGGACGGAAGAAAAAATACTATTGTCGTTTTATTACTAATGAGCGAGTTGCTTGGCAAAGGCTCATCGATCATTTGAAGGAGAGGGTCTATATGAACACGGATGCTTACAAGATCAGGGACTTGTGCCGAAGAAACATTGTCAAATATACATTGAAAGCCTTTTCGACTATTCCCGGCATTGATGGCGCTTCCGTGCTTGATATGGGGTGCGGAACAGGGGAGTCTTCAATGGCGCTGCTGGAGGTTTGTCATTGCAGAATCGTTGCAGTAGATCCAGATATGGAGTGTGTGTCTATACTTGATGAAAAAGTGGAAAAATCGATTTTCGCAGAAAGAATCAAAGTCGTTCATGGTTCCGCTTTTGATAAGGATCTCTTGTGCGATAAGTTCGATATCGTATTGGCGGAAGGTTTGCTCAATATAATCGGCTTCGAAACAGGGTTGGGTCTTTTACTGAAACATCTCAAACGAAGCGGTTATCTGATCATACATGATCAATTGGAGAGTGATGCGGAAAAGAGAGAGCTTTTCAAGAAGCACGCACTGAAAATCATTTACACAATGGAATTGGATGAGAATATATGGTGGAATGAATATTACGGCTGCCTTGAAAGATCAATAAGCACGATGACGGCAGCTACATGTATCGATGAACTCAATGAAATAAACGAATATAAAATCAATCCGGAAAAATGCAAATCCATTATCTATGTTTTGACGCATGAAATGCCGGCAACAACAAGATAGCATATGACTTATGCATACCGGTCAAATAGAGCAAGAATTCAGAAGTGAAATCTTCCAGTTCTCACAATAATGGTAACTCTTGTACATGTTTCTTGGGAGGATTTGTTATGGGCGATGGGAATCTGTTTGAAACCGACCTTCAAAAGATCCTTGTGTCCCGCCATGACAATGGTGCGGACTTTTGGGCAACACCGGATGGAAGGATCGGCATAGAAAAACCGATCAGCACATTGACGGCGCTGATGATCATGAGCGAATTGAAAGTGCTAAAGTCCCATGAAGCGCTCCGGGGAGCCGCCGAGCTGGTCCTTAAAGCTATAAGGGATGATGGGCGGGTCCGCATATCTCCGAAGGGTTCAATATATCCTTGCCACGCGGCGCTTGCCGCTGCGGCGCTTTGCAGGAACGGATATGCCTGTGACAAGGGCGTAAAGGCAGTGCTGGAGTATCTGTTTTCAAACAGATATGAAGATGGCGGATGGAGATGCGGCAAATTTTTATTCGGGCGGGGACCGGAAACCGATTTTTCAAATCCGGGAGTCACGCTCGTCGCTTTGGATGCATTTCGGTGTGCAGGCCTGCATGAAGGGACTCATGACTTTGACAATGCTGTCGAAACACTTCTCGATCATTGGACTGTCCGGGCACCAACCGGACCCTGCCACTATGGAATGGGAACGTTGTTCATGCAGGTGGAATATCCATTTCTCAGATATAACCTGTTTTACTATACTTATGTCCTCTCTTTTTACGCCAAGGCTTGCAAAGACGAGCGATTCAAGGAAGCCTTCGAGGCGTTGGGAAGGAAGCTGGACGGTAATGGAAGAATGATCGTCGAGCGGCCGAACAGAAAGCTGGATAAGCTGGATATCTGCAGAAAGGGCGAGCCATCGGAAGCAGCCACGGAAAGATATTTTGAGATCGTTAAGAACGTGGAGCGTGGATTATTAAAATAGGATTTTTATGATATGATATAGAAAAGAAGGGTACGGAAGGAGGATCAGCGAGATGAAATGGAAAGGCAGGACCAGAAGCTCGAATGTGGAGGACCGGCGGGGCGCAGGCGGCTTTGGAACGGGAGGGAAAGGCGCTATTGGGGGAGGCCTCGGAATCATCGTTCTCATCGTTTTTATGCTTCTCGGCGGTGATCCGGGCCAGATCATCGACCAATCCCAATTGATTGATTCAGATAACGGGTCCGCTTATCAGCAAACCGCGGAAGAGGAGGAGCTGGCAGAGTTTGTATCAGTGGTGCTGGCAGATACGGAATATGTCTGGGAGGAGATTTTCAGCAGTGAAAATCTCGACTATCAAGAGCCTGCGCTGGTATTGTATTCAGGATTCGTTGAGTCCGCCTGCGGAAGGGCCGGGTCTTCGACTGGTCCGTTCTACTGTCCGGGAGACGGCAAAGTATATATCGATTTAAGCTTTTTTGAGGATCTTCAGACATTTTATAATGCTCCCGGGGATTTCGCCATGGCTTATGTAATCGCTCATGAAGTGGGTCATCATGTACAAAATCAATTGGGCGTCCTGGATGAAGTACAGCAGCTTCAATCCCGGCTGAGCCAGGAGGAGTACAACGAATTGTCCGTGCGGCTGGAACTGCAGGCGGACTATCTTGCAGGCGTATGGGCGCATTATGCGGAAGAGATGAATGTTCTGGAAGAAGGCGATATCGAGGAGGCTTTAAACGCGGCAAGCGCTGTCGGAGATGACCGGATACAGAAGCAGACGCAAGGCTATATTGTGCCTGACAGCTTCACTCATGGGACTTCCGACCAGCGTATGAATTGGTTCATGAAAGGCTACGAGGAAGGGGATCTGGATCAATGGGACACCTTCAGCATAAACGAAGAAGATCTGTAGGGCCGCAGGTGAAATTATGAAAATTAATACGCAATAATATCACGGCGGTATATATACATTGTAAATTAGCCAGTATATAATACTTATACAATTCCAGAATTTATTGCGGGGCGATGATGATCGGAGCGTATGTGGGCGCTTGTTCCTATCTGAGCCAATAGCGAAACCGACTTTTTAAGGTCGGTTTTTTTATTGCGTTTCGAGGTTCAGAAGCATATAATATAATTTGTAAAGATAACAACTTTATAATTATTATAAATTACGCGATTTCATATTCAGAATGCAGGAAGTGATTCGAATGGAACCCTCCCTTGAAGAGATAGAGAAAATACTCAAGGAAAAAAGCATCCGGCTTTCGTACCAGAGGCTGAAGGTTTTGGAATATCTGGCACACAATCAACACCACCCGACTGTGGATGAAATATTCACCGATCTGGTCAGGAGCATCCCCACGCTGTCGAAAACAACGGTTTACAACACACTGAAAACACTGGTGGAAGCAGGCCTGACAAGGTTGATCACGATCGAAGACAATGAAACGAGATACGACATCGTGGTTGAGAACCATGGACATTTCAAGTGTGAATGCTGCGGTGAAATATATAATTTCGCTGTCGACATGGATGCGCTGGCATCCGAAGAGCTTAAAGATTTCAAGATCAATGACAAGAATCTATATTTCAAAGGCATCTGTCCAAAATGCCTTTCAAATATAAATAACAAGTAAACAGTAATAGCAGCAATTCGAAAAAAATAGTTGGAAAGGGAGGTTATTATAATGGAAGAAATGAAATGCCCTGTGACAGGCAAAACAAGCAAAGCCATTTCCGGCGGCGGTACTTCCAACAGGGACTGGTGGCCGAACCAACTGAATTTAAAGCTTCTTCATCAGAACTCCGGCTTGAGCGATCCGATGGGAGCGGGCTTCAACTATGCAGAGGAATTCAACAAACTTGACTTTGAGGGAATAAAGAAAGATTTGAATATCCTGATGACCGACTCGCAGGATTGGTGGCCTGCCG
>DIEQ01000050.1 GCA_002418705.1 Mageeibacillus sp. UBA5770
CCGAGCTCAGCGCCTTTTCCGGTACCGACCATAATTGCTGTCGGCGTCGCAAGGCCAAGCGCGCAGGGACAAGAAATTACCAGGACACAGACAAAAACATTCAGAACAAAGGAGAAATCCTTGCCTGCGATCGCCCAGGCCACGGCAGCCAGGAGGGCAATGCCAAGGACAGCCGGTACAAAATACAGGGAAATCTGATCGGCAAGCCGCGCAATCGGAGCCTTCCTGCCCTGCGCGTCCATAACCAGCTGAATAATTTTGGAAAGTGCCATATCCTCACCGGTTCTCGTGATGCGGACCGTCAATAGCCCTTCCTGGTTGATGCTCCCTCCTATAACTTCGCTGCCTTCCTGCTTGTCGACAGGAAGACTCTCACCGGTAAGGAGCGCCTCGTCAACCGATGAGAAACCGTTAACGACAACTCCATCAGCGGGAACCGAAGTTCCCGGCCGGACGCGAACAAGGTCACCCGGAACAAGCAGATCAAGTGAGATCTCGACTTCTTCACCGTCACGAAGGACAACAGCCGTCTTGGGCTTCAAGTCCATCAGCTTTTTGATCGCCTCTGAAGTCCTTCCCTTGCTTTTCGCTTCAAGGTATTTGCCGACCATGACAAGCGTCACAACGATCGCAGCTGACTCGAAATAAAGATTTTTCGCCATCCCGTGATCGCCCATGACAATGAGCACAAAGGCATATACACCATACAGAAAAGCGCTGGCGGTACCTACGGCAACCAGTGTATCCATGTTCGGGGCACCTTTGAAAAGCACGCGGATTCCTCTGGTATAGAACCGGCTGCCGGCAAAAAGCACCGGAATACATAAGAGCAGCTGAACCAGAGCAAAAATGACCGGATGTTCATGCATACTCATGAACGAAGGCAGCGGCAGGCCAAGCACCGGAAACATATGCGACATGGCAATATAGAAAATAGGAACTGAAAATATCACGGCAACAACCAGTCTCCTGCGTACGGTATGCACTTCCCGCTCCACGGCATCCTGCCTGTCGGCTTTCGCACCGGGCGCCGATTCATCAACAAGTCCGTAACCGGAATTCTCGACGGCCTTTTTTATCTTTTGGAAATCAAGCTGTGTCTCATCAAAGCGGACCCGGAGATCCTCCGTCGTCAGATTGACCTCACCGGCCTCGACACCGGGGAGGTTGGATACCGTCTTCTGCACATGGGCCGAACAGGCAGAACACGTCATTCCGGTCACTTTATATTTCTTCTCAATCATGCAAATTCCTCAATTCTATCGGTATAATCTATGAACGAAACACAGACACATATCATTACTTCTTATTATCATAATTTATATGACTTTGTGCCGTACCGCGTGATACATTTTGCAGCGTTTTTCGAAGATGTTGACAACATCAATAAGGCGGGCGTATTCTTGGGGGAAATCCCAAAATTAAGATAGGAATTATGACAACATGAGCGAAGCACGAAGTATCCCGGTTCTAACGAATCCACGCAGATGGATGATTCTATTTCTTGTAACCACGGTAACCTTCATGGCCGCACTCGACAGCAGCATTGTTAACGTCGCCCTTCCGACAATGAGCGCAAAGCTTGGCGTCAATTCCGGTATGATTGCCTGGATCGTTGCAGTCTATCTCATTGTCATTTCCGCCACCATCCTGATCTTCGGACGTCTCGGTGATATATTCGGCCAGTCACGCATATTCCAGACAGGAATCATCCTGTTCACAATTGGATCTGCACTGTGCGGAATCTCCCACAGCCTGCCACTCCTTATGATCGGCCGCATCGTGCAGGCCATCGGCGCAGCTGCTACCATGGGCAACAACCAGGGAATCATCACCAAGGCATTCCCGGCAGCAGAGCGTGGCCGCGCACTGGGCTTCTCCGGCACCGCCGTCGCACTCGGTTCACTGGTCGGTCCCGCGTTAGGCGGTGTTATCGTCTCATTCATCGACTGGGAATACATTTTCTGGATCAACATCCCGATCGGACTGTTCACATTCGCGCTCAGCTTCAAATACCTGCCCAAAAGAGCCAACCGCATCAAGGAAACCATGGACCTTCCCGGAGCAGCCCTCTTCATCCTGTTTATTGCTCCGCTTTTCTATGCCTTCAATCAGTCACATGCCTGGGGATTCTCCGATCCGAGGATACTGATAAGCCTCGCCGTCTCAGCCCTGTCCTTCCTGTTTTTCCTAGTCGTCGAAAAAAGAAGCAGTATGCCGCTTTTAGATCTGTCCATTTTCAAAAACATGTGGTTCACGGTCAGTATCATATGCGGATTTTTAAACTATGTTGCCTTATTCACCACGAACATCGTCCATCCCCTCTATCTCCAGTACATCCGTGACTTATCCCCTGCCATGGCAGGCCTGGTCATGACTATAACACCTCTGATCATGGTCATTGCGGCACCGGCTGGCGGTTACCTGTCAGACAAGATAGGACCCGAGATCGTTACCCTCATAGGACTTATCGTCACTGCAGCCGGATTGCTGCTCATGTCCACTTTCAACACAAACACATCGATTGCTGTCCTGATCCTGTTCGTCGGGCTCGTCGCACTAGGCAACGCCAACTTCCAGGCACCCAACACAGCACTGGTCATGTCATCTGTCACCCGTGACAAATTCGGCATCGGAGGCAGCGTCAACGGCCTAGCCAGAAATCTCGGCATGATTACCGGTATCACGCTCTCCACCACCCTCCTATACAGCGGTATGAGCCGGAAAATGGACCAGCACGTAACCGGTTATGTCGAAGGGCAAAAAGACGCCTTTCTGTATGGCATGCGGACCGTCTACCTGGTCGCTGCCGGCATCTGCCTGCTGTGCGTCTTAATTACCGCCCTGCGCCTGAAAAAAAGAAAAGAGCGCACAGTCCTGTAACCGCCCCCCAGCAAAAACAACAAAACGCGATTTGATTGCGAAAAGGACAGCCACGAATCAAAACCTGGCCGGCACCGGGCCATAATCGTCAGCAAATCATGCCAAAATAACAAAAGCAAAAATTTCGATTGACAATTACCCCCAAAGCAAGTAAAATTTCAGAGCAGGTTTGCAATACGCAGACTGTCATAGATAACAACGGTCATGGAGAGATGGCTGAGCTGGTCTAAGGCGCACGACTGGAAATCGTGTGNNGTTCCGAGAGTTCGAATCTCTCTCTCTCCGCCATACAAGAACCTCGAAGCTTGCTGATTGCAGCGGTTACGAGGTTTTTTGCTGTCTAATCGAAATAAAATGTACCCTATAGAATGGACAGCAGGGGTTTTCAAAACCCTTCATTTGAGACAGGTGGTTTTTGAAACCCTTCATATTGTACAAGTAGATTTTTGAAACCCCTTAACTTTGGACAAATGACGTTTTTGATTCCTGTTCAGACAGGTATTACAATAAACCTGAACAGAATTGGAGGAATGCTGCATGGCTAACAAGAAATTTACGGAAGAAGAAATGAAACATCTCCGAGCCAGTCCTTATGTTCTGGATGTAAGTCCTAGCCTTGTGCATTTCTCGGTCAATTTTAAGGGGCTGTTTTGGAATGCACTGCAAGAAGGAAAGAAGCCGCGAGATATTGTTATCGAGCTTGGCATTGATCCGGATATTCTTGGCGAATTTCGTGTAAGCGGATTGAAGTATATGATCCGAAATGAAGTTCGAGAGGGAAAAGGGTTCAGAGATTTTAAAACCTACGGGTCATATCTCAAGGACTACACAGATCCAGAAGCAAAAGTAAAACACCTTGAACAGCAACTGGCATATAAAGATCAGGAAATAGAGTTTCTAAAAAAAATTGTATCGTTAGGCCGGGAGGATGCAAAATCATGAATGTTCCGGCATCTGCCAAGTATGCAATCATTCGCGGGATGACCCAGCGAGACAACAACTTGCTCAACATTACATGGCTGTGCACGGCTGCCGGTGTATCGCGGTCCGGATACTACCATTACCTTGAAACGGAAAACCGCAGAAGACAACGTGAAGAAAAAGACCAAAAGGATTTTTTAATCATTCTGGAAGCTTATAAGTTTCGTGGTTACAACAAGGGCGCCCGCGGTATTTACATGCGGCTTCTTCATCTGGCGACTCCGACGCACATGAACATTAAGAAGATCCGACGGTTGATGAATAAATACGGGCTTTTCTGTCCTATTCGCAAAGCAAATCCGTACCGGAGAATGGCAAAAGCACTAAGAACCAGCAATGTTGCCCCCAACCTGCTGAACCGGGAATTTGAAAAACACGGTCCGCGTGCTGTATTGCTGACGGATATCACCTACATCATTAATAGGAAGGCGCCACGCTGCTATATGTCTACTATCATCGACGCCTGTACAAAAGAGTTGCTCGCCTGGGAACTGAGCGAATCTCTCGAAATCGATTTTGTTTTGAATACCGTGAACCAGCTTATTGAGAATTATGGCATCTCTTTGTCAGCCGAAACCCTGATTAATTCGGATCAAGGGTCACACTACACAAGTATCAAGTTTATCCAGCTGATAAAGAACAGTGAGCTACGGCAGTCCATGTCCCGAAGGGCAAACTGTTGGGATAACGCTCCACAGGAATCCTTTTACGGTCACATGAAAGATGAAATTGACATTTCTCCGTGCACAACGTTTGAAGGAATTCACCAAGTGATAAGAGACTGGACTGATTACTACAACACCGAACGATATCAGTGGGATTTGGCAAGATTAGCGCCCAAAGAGTATTACAAATATCTCGTTACAGGAAAGTACCCTTTAACAATACCAAAAGCAAAAGGTGAAGATTGAAGGTGGGGCTTTGCTCCTCCCGAAGTTTTCGCTTTGGCTCCCAGGGCTGTAGTGCTTGCCATAGCATTAACGCTGATTTGACTGGAATTCAAAAACCCCAAATTGTCCTTGACATGGGGTACACATTAAAACTTATGCTTTGGGCTAAACATCTTCTTCCATCAGAAAATCCACAATGTTCTTAAGCCGGATCCCTCTGTCGTCAGCAGCATAAGGGTATGTGTCCATACTGAGAATGACTTTTTCGTAGTTGTCATTAAGCATGAGTAGCGGACGGAGTTCTCTCTCCCGGACTGCCGGATCAGCGATGGAGGCAGCTACCTGAAAATAGACAAGTGAATCCATTCTTGAGGCAATGAAGTCAACCTCCAGATTATCTACCTTTCCTACCGTGACTCGATATCCTCTGCGCAGGAGTTCAAAAAAGACGATATTTTCGTATACACGACCGAAATCACTGTTGCCGAATCCCAGAAGTTCATTGCGCAGTCCGGTGTCCACAATGTAATGTTTTGCCTGTGTCTTCAGAAGCGATTTGCCCTTGGTGTCGTATCGATCGGCTCGATAAAGTATGAAGGCGTTTTCCAACATCTTCAGGTAGCTGTCCACCGTATCGGAAGTTGTTTTGTGGCCTGTAGCAGTCAGATAATCACTTATTTTTTTGGTGGTAACGGGATTTCCGATATTACCCGCCATATAAATCATGATCCGCTCGAGCAGAGCACCGTCTCTGACCTGATTTCTATTGATTACGTCTTTCATAATGACAGTATTATAAATGCCGGAGAGATACATGCGTATGATTTCCGGATCATCCGGAAGAGTCGATATCGCAGGCATTCCGCCATATCGAACGAAACGGCTGAAATATGCCGCTTTATCACTATTTTTCTGGTATCCGTAAAAATCGAGATATTCTTTGAAAGATAGCGGAAGCATCTTGATTTCCACATAACGTCCGGACAGAAGCGTTGCTAATTCAGATGACAAAAGGTATGCATTTGATCCTGTTATGTATATATCTGCATCAAAATCAACTCGAAAAGAATTGACCGCCTTTTCCCACTGGCTGACCATCTGAACTTCATCGAGCAAAATGTATACCCTTCCAGAAGAAGGAATTCTAGACTTTACGTAATCATAAAAGGCTCGAAAGTCATTGATTTCCGCAAATGCAAAAGATTCAAAGTTGATGGAAATGATTCTCTTCTCACTAATTCCCCTCTGAAGCAAGGATTCGCGAAAAAGCGCAAGCAGCGTGGATTTCCCGGACCTGCGCATACCTGTGATCACTTTTATTAACGGAGTGTCTATAAATGAAATCAGCTTATTCAGATATTGATCCCGTTTCATCATATTTGCCACCTCTGTTTCGATTATAGTCGAAAATTTTTCATCTAGCAAGAATAATTCGATTATAGTCGATTTTTCTTCATTTTCATATCTAATAGAAACATCAATTGAATAGTTAATATAGAAATAAATATGCTACAATATTGAGATCTATTAATATCTATTGTATATTTATTTTAGATTGATAAATTTAATTACGCCTTGAAATAAAGGTGTCTTTTCATTTTAGTCGGTAACTGTGATTATCTGTATAGCGTACAAACGACACCAGGGAGAAAACAATGAAAAGAAAGGCAACTTTTATATTTCTCTTATTGATAATAATCAGTTTATTATCGAGTTGCTTAATTTTCCCTAAAAACAATTCAAAAGAAATTATTTATAATAAGCAGACTTATCAACGTACAGAGTACTATGATCGAACGTTTACAATGGAGTATGCAGATACACATAATTATGGGATTGGCTTCGAAGAAAATACTTGCTCATCTGATGAGAGGCAAATAGTAGTTAATAGTTTTAATGGATATATTAATACTATTAAAGACAAAATTGAGGAAGAAGAGTATTTCAATTTTTTTAATGTTTATATCATTAACGAGGCGTCAATTGATGGTATCTATTTGTTTGACAATAATATTTTTTGTCGGATTTCTGATTTAGAAACTGATGATTTCAAAATTGCTTTAATTAAAACTTATCTCGCAATAAATGAACCATGGATCTCTAATGGTTTATATTCACTATTTTTTGATACATCAATAAATGCCAATAATTTATTTGATTACTATACATCAAGTGATGATATCAGTATTCTAGGACTTTTTGGAGCTCGCTTCTATAGCGAAATTAATTCTGATATCGATACCAATATTGCAAAAGATACTGCTGCATCTTTAGCTGAATATGTTGTTTCGAAATATGGTTACGACATTTTATTACACTCTGTTACGGATGAAATTAAACAATCCTGGCTGAATTATATTGGCGTCAACAAGGAATTTCATTATGATTATGGTGATATGTTAGATAATTTTTGCTTTAGCAAATCAAAGGATTATCCCATTATCATTGTATCAAGTGAGGCTAAATATAGCCTTTCATTAAATAACGACCAACTTACCTCTTCAAAAGATATAGAAGAATTTATTTATGAAGATATTATCGGTCGACATTGTATTATTGATTTCTTAAAATCAAACACTAAACAGAATAGTAACATGTTGAGCAGTAATATTTTTATTACTTATTATATAAATGATTTTCCTTACAACAATTCTTCAGCGCAGGGAGAAATTGAGTTAAATAATATAGCTGCGCATCTGCATGAAGCCGTTCATACAATGATACGACCGCAAAAAGTTTGGATTTTTGAAGGCTTAGCAGACTATTTGAGTATGGTAATATATCAACCAAGCTCTCTTAAGGAGGCTGTTTATTCACTTTTTAATTCTATTAATCAACAGTATATTGATGGTGCGATTACTGATAAGGATTCTCGATATCTTGTTCTCGAGTACTATACAAAGGTCGGAGGTAATTTCGACACAATAGAGGGCATTGATTTAATAAAATATTGCGATGCAAGTGCTTT
>DIEQ01000010.1:0-15940 GCA_002418705.1 Mageeibacillus sp. UBA5770
CTTTGTGCTGCTGCTTCTTTGAGTGCGTCAAGTGACGCAGCGTGATCTCCTGATTTTTCACAGAAAATCGCCTCATAATATTTGAGCATCGGCGACGGGGCAGTGCACTGGCGCAGTGTACGGACTGCCTCCACATAGCATCCCGCTTCCGAATAATCGATTGCGGCTTCTATGAATGTGCTCGCCCGGTCGCCCATCAGGGCTATGTCAGATTGTTCCGAAAGCTCCAGCCTCGACACATAATCAAATGCATCGAGCGCCAGGTTCTCCTCGAGCCAGGCTTTGGCTTCCGCCGTTTTTCCCGTTCTGCGAAGAATGATTGCACGCATGGCACGTGCCTTCAGGCTGTGGCTGTTTTTCACGAGGGAACGGTCGATAAAGGACAAAGCCTCTGCATATTCGCCTCTTCTTGCCGCGATCGCAGCCAGATAGTAGAAAGACATTTCCTGCTGTGCACTCGTCCAAGTCGCTTTGTAAAAAGCGTCGAAGGCCGCGTCTTCCCTGCCTTGGTACCATAGCGCCAGACCGAGGCAGTAATAGGCTTCACTGTTATACGGGTTGGGGTTTTTCCAGGTCAGGCGCTCAATTGCTTTTCGAAAATATACTTCGGCAGACGTGAACTCTCCGCGGCGAAGAAGCAGCATTCCGTAAGCTGTATTGATTCGTATATCGCCCGGGTCACGCGCAAGTCCCTCAAGGTAATAGCCGTCCGGCTCATAGGTAGCGTGGCGGTATTGCTCTATGTGCATCCCTGTCAGGTAGAGTTCCTCACAGGTTGCGATATCCTCCGGCTGTCTGGCCGGCTCGACAGGTGTCGGCATTTCAGATGTTTCTTCCTTAGCTGCTGTGTAGCTGAGCATGAGGCGGCCGGCTGCATCATATACAGACAGTGTCAGGTCTTTTCCCGAAGCAGAACCAATTTCCGCACTCTCACTGACCACATCCACAGGTGAGATTGTCGTGGTCAGTGAAAGATAGGTCGTGTCCATATCAGACAACACGATACGGGCGTTATCATAGACAGAGGTGGCATAAACACATATATTGGCGAGTCCTTCTGCCTCTTCGAGGTTGATGACAACCTCGGCACTGGCGTTCTTGACATTGGCGGCCTTCTTGTACGGCATAAAATACTGTGTGAAGGTCTTCTCTTCGAAGGGTTTGAGCCAGGTGAAATCCGGCTGATTGTCCGTGAACATCCCTGTCATCAGCTCGATGTAAGGGCCGTTTTCATCAGTCAGGTTGCGGTCCCAGGCCCGGCCGAAATCGCCGTTCCCCCATGTCCACTGTTTTTTGCCCGGGGAGACATGATGATTTGCAATATGAAGGATGCCTGCCTCAAGCATGTGGTCGTATCCGCCTACAAAGTTGTAGTCGGAATGATACGCCATATATGAGGTCGGGACGGGAATGTTCTTGAATCGGGATATGTCTACGCCGGCGCTGTAATCGTGCTTGTAATAGACGCCGTCGGCGATGGGGAATTTGGACACGTCGCGCTTGCCGTGGTCGACAACAGCATGTACATCCGGAGGGAATATCGACTGCGTATTGTCGTTGACAGCTACGGCGGGATTGGCCCACCACAGGAAAGTCTGAGGCATATTCGTCCGATTATAGAGCTGACCCTTGATTTCGATATAGGCTTTGTCGGGGTAAAGCGTGAAGGATGCCATTCCCTTGGTACCGTACATCTGGTCGACTTCGCTGACGCATACAGTGCTGCTGCCGTCTTCGTTCTCCTTAAGGATGTAGTCGACAGGAGCATATGTTGTCGGACGGTGATGCTGCGGCCAGTTAAACTCAATGCCGCCGGAGATCCACGGACCGGTCAGGCCGACCAGTGCCGGCTTGATTACTTCGTTATAATACACAAAATCATAGTCATTGGTCTTATCATATGCGCGCTGTATTCTTCCGCCAAGTTCAGGCAGGATCATGACGCGCAGATAGTCGTTTTCGAGGAAAATCGCCGTATAGGTCTTGTCTATTTTCTCGTCGTAGATTTTATCAATAACGGGATAGGGATACACCTTGCCGGAGCTCCCCTGATATACGCGTTTCTCGAGGAACATAGGGTTCCTGTCAGCTTTGCCGATTTCGTAGGTAGGCAGTGTAATCTGCTCTTCCCACACCTTGGCCTGTGTGCCGGCCTGTCTCATATAAATACCTCCTGAAACCTTCTTTTATCGTGTTAAGAATAGCACGTAACCTGTTTTTTCTGTTCTTTTCAATTGCGCAATTATTTTGAAAAATTGCTTTATTTTTATGGCATATATTTGACACAATCCATTTATATGGGATATTATGTGAATAGTCGTTTTAATAATTTGCTTCGAGGTGAATCCTATGAAAGTACACAGCCAGGGTGTTCTGGATACTTCCAACATTTATTTTCATACGCCGAGTGAGATGGCGCGGAAGATGTTTTTCTACCTTCTGTGCACCGGGCATTATTACTGTGACAAGACGTACCTGGTGGACCGGCAAAGCTATAACAGTTTCCTGGTTCTATATGTTCTCAAGGGCAAGGGGTATGTTGAACAGGGCGGACGGCAGGTTACACTGACGGAGGGCTGCATCGCAATCCTTGACTGCTATAAACCGCACCGATACGGCACGAATACAGGCTGGGAATTCATCTGGTGCCATTATGACGGTCCGATGGCCCGCTCCTATTATGAAGCGATTACGCAGAGCGGCAATTTTGTCATTACACCGCAGAATCCGTATTCCGCGCAGCGAAGCCTCGAAAAGACGTACGCCATGTTTCACGAGGCAAGCAAGGCGATGGAGGCAACGATTTCAAAATATATTACCAATGTGCTGACCGAGATCCTCGTTAGTGAGAGCTCAGCTGCTTCGGAAAATATGCAGAGCAGCACAACGGAGAATATTCTTGCCTACATTGCCGAGAATGTTGCCCAACCGCTGACGCTTGAGCACTTAGCACAGAAGGCGGCACTCAGTCCGTTCTATTTCACAAGGGTTTTCAAGAAAGAAACAGGCTATACGCCTCATGAGTACCTGATTATCGCGCGGATAAACGCAGCGAAATATTACCTGAAGACATCTGTTCTGCCAATCAAGGAGGTGTCGATCAACTGCGGTTTTTCGAGTGAGAGCACGTTCTGCACGACTTTCAAGCGGGTTGTCGGCACGACGCCGCTTATGTACCGGCGCAATGACTTCCTCTGATTCCTGAAATTCCCGTAATTCCTATACTTCTTGAAAAACAGCTGCCCCAATCGGGAGATCCTCTTCCGGTCGGGGCAGCTGCGTATCCTTTGAATGACTTACAGCTTAGTTGGCTGCAGCACCCATTACTTCTACATAGTTGTCAGGAGTTACGATGATTGCGTTTACGGCTGTTTCCTGAGGAACTTCTTTTCCTGCGATTACATCAAGGAGAACCTGTACCGAACCGGCTCCGACTGAATCAGAGGAGAAGTAAGCAGCAGCCTTCATGCAGGAACCGCCCTCTTTCCTGAATTCGTCTTTTGCCATGTATCCGCCAAGGCCGACTACGCAGGAAGTCTTATCGAGTCCGGCACTCTCGAGTGCGCGGCAGGCACCAATGGTACCCTCTTCGTTAGCTCCCATGACAAGCCATGTCTTGATCTCGGGGTGAGCTGTGAATACGGCAGCAGAAGCCGTGTTGCCCTTGTCTGTTGTACCGTCATAATCAGCCTTGAAAATTCTTGCAGCGTCGAAGTCCGGGCAGAGCTCTGTGAATTTGTCGAACTCGCCTTCTGTTCTGGGTACGCAGCTGGATACTGTATCCATTGTCATGATAAGAACGCCGACTGTCTCGTCAGCAACAAGATTGTTTGTTGTGGCATAGTCTGCCATCCATGCGCCGTTGGCTTCGCCGATGACGTAGCCGTTGATGCCGACCCAGGGAGCAATCTTTGTTCCGTCTTCTGTCTGAAGGGCGTCATCAGCAGAAACGACAGGAATGCCGGCTTCTGTGAGTTTGTCGACAGCAGCCTGTGACAATGTCTGGTCAACGATGCAGGTAACAACACCGGCAGCATTATTTGCGATTGCATTGTCGATTGCCTTCAGGTATTCTTCAGGACTCATTTTTGAATCGACGTAGGTGAATGTGTAACCGGCAGCTTCTGCTGCTTTCTGGGCAGCGGCACCTTCATCAATAAACCAGGTCTGATCTCCGGCTTTGTAGATACCGTAAATCACGCCGCCTTCTGTGGCAGCTTCTGTTGCGGCAGCAGTAGCATCTCCGGCTGTCGCTGCGGCAGCGGCCGTTGTTGTGGCAGCAGCTGTTGTTGTTGTGGCGGCGTCAGTGGTGCAGCCTGAAATGATGCCCGTGCACAGAACAAGCGACAGTACGAGTGCAAGTGTCTTTTTCATCTTTCTTTCCTCCATTAATGATATATATTTCTTTATTATTACGCCGATATTGGACTCGGCTTGATCCCGAAGAAGGGTAAACCTCTTAACCGTTTCTCTTGCTGGCTTCGAGAAGGTTTCTTTCGCGCTTTTGCTTGCGGAGATAATCCGAGGAGAGTGCGAACAGCAGCAGCATTCCTTTTGCTACGTACTGCCAGAAGGAAGGCACGTTAACCATGGTAAGACCGGTATTGAAGGCCTGAATCAGGATAACGCCGAGGATTGTGCCGCCCATGCTTCCGACACCGCCTGAGAAGGATACGCCGCCGAGAATAACAGCTGTAATCGCGTCAAACTCCAGATTGACGTTGGCTGACGGCTGTCCGGAATTCATGCGGGCTGCGAAAACGACTCCGCCAATGGCGCACATGATACCCATCATGATAAAGGTGACGGTAATGATGCGTGTCGGGTTCAGGCCGGCCAGCCGCGCTGCGTCGCGGTTGCCGCCGATGGCATAGATGCTGCGGCCGAATTTCGTCTTGGCGAGTATGAATCCGAATATGACAAATGCGATGATCATAATCCATACGGAGAGGGGAATCCCGATCATGCGGGTCTTTCCGATGCTCAGGAAAATGCTGTTGCTGATGGCAACCGGTTTGCCGTTGCACAGAATATAGGCAAAACCGCGGATAACCGATTGTGTAACAAGGGTCGCAATGAAGGCTTCGAGCTTGATCTTGTTGACCATCCAGGCATTGATAACTCCGACCAGGGCTCCCGCTGCGATCGTTATGATGATCGCCGCAAAGAAGTTGACTCCCTTACTAACCAGAAGGGCTGCCAGTACACCGGTAAAAGCAACCAGCGAACCGGGTGACAGGTCGTTCTGTCCTGAAATGATTAAGTATGTGTGTCCGATAGCGACCAGTCCAACCAGGGATGCCGCAACAAGAATATTTACCAGATTTGTCACGGAAAGGAAGTTCTTATTCAGCATTGTGAAAAGCGCAAATACAACGACGATTGCACCAATAAGTATTAATTTGTCGCCGCCTATCAGCTTTTTCATTTTTTCTGTATTCATTCTATGTTCTCCTTTGTCTCCCCGGCCTCATTATCCATCATACCCATACTCAGTAATCTATCTTCCGTCGCATCCTCACGCATGACCTCGCCGGCAATTTTTCTCGCTTTCATAACAATGATCCTATCCGAGAGGCCGATAACCTCCGGAAGCTCCGACGAAATCAGAATTACGCCCAGGCCTCTTTTGGCAAATTCGCAGATCATCTGGTAGAATTCGGATTTGGCGCCGACGTCAATACCCTTTGTCGGTTCATCGAGGATAAGTACCTTGGGGTTTGTCCCCATCCAGCGGGCTACAATGCACTTCTGCTGGTTGCCGCCCGAGAGCTCGACAATCTTCTTGTCGGGGGATGGCGTCTTGATACGGAAATCCAGAATGCCTTTTGCCGCATCCTTTTCCTCATCTTCTGTGCGAAGGACGCCGAACATATTGGAGTGCTTATCGAGCATCGAGACATTAATATTGTCAGCCACACTCAGGTTGGCAAGGATTCCCTGTGTCTTTCTGTCCTCGGGTACAAGTACGATGCCGTTGCGCATCGCTTCATAGGGCGAATGATTCAGAACAGGCCGGCCTTCTAAGAACACCTCGCCGCTGATCAGTTTATCCGCTCCGATGATTGCACGCATAGTCTCCGTGCGGCCTGCGCCGACAAGACCTGAAAAGCCTAGAACTTCGCCCTTATGCAGCGAAAATGATACGTCCTCGACGTAATCCGAGGATACGTGCCGTGCTTCGAGAAGTACTTCTCCGATTTCCTTATTGCGGTCAAGTCCGTTATAAATATCGCCGAGATCGCGGCCGACCATCTTCTTGATCATTTCCTTTTCCGATACTTCGCCGGTTACAACGGTATCTACATAGCAGCCATCTTTGAAAATCGCAGCCTTGTCCGTAATTTCGCGGATCTCCTGCATGCGGTGCGAGACATATATGATAATCTTGCCTTCCGACTTAAGTTTTCTGATTACATGAAAAAGACTCTCAATTTCCGAGTCACTCAGGCTTGCGGTCGGTTCGTCAAAACATATAACCTTGAGATTCTCGCGGCTGTATGCTTTCATGATTTCGACCATCTGCTGATATGCGATACTAAGATCCTTGACCTTCTCATTCGGCTTAATCGGGAGCCCGAAATCGTTGATAATTGATTTGGCCATCTCATTGGCCTTGCGGGTATTAATAACGCCAAGCTTGTTGCTTGGCATTCTGCCAAGATAAATGTTCTCGGCCACTGACAGCTCCATCAGAATCTGGCGTTCCTGATAAATGACGCTGATGCCTGCTTCAATTGCCTCGTGCGGGTTGTGGAAATGCGCTTCCTCACCGTTGATCAGATACTGTCCCTCATCGGGCTGATAATCACCGTTGAGCGTTTTGAGAAGAGTGGATTTACCGGCTCCGTTTTCACCTAAGAATGCAAGTACTTCTCCGCTCTGGGCTGAAAAGCTGACGTGATCGAGTGCCTTTACCCCCGGAAAATACTTTGTTATGTTACGGAACTCTAAGGTATTTCCCATTTCTTCGCTGTCCTCCTTCGCACAATATTTACTATTATCATGTACAGGTCGTTTCTCTGAATTGCCCTTATCTTAGCACACACAACCCGCCCTCTGTTTGCTAAAAATGCCGTTTTGTTTTGAAAAATTGCTCTATTTGTCAAAAGATTTGTTTTTCCGGACGATCCCTATATAATGACAATAAATAAAAGTGAAGGAAGGTACTTTGCTGTGCTTTTTCAATATATCCGGGATAATTCGCCGGAAAACGTTGTTATATCTGACAATGATACTGTGATTATGCTGCAAAATGACAACAATATCAGGGTTATAATCCTGACTTACGGAGCCGCTATTCTTGAAGTACGCACGCCCGACAGACGCGGAAATTTTAAAAATATTGCGTTGTCTCTCGCGTCCACTTCCCATTACCGGAAGAGTCCGTCATATGCCGGTGCGACGCTTGGCCCGAATGCGGGGCGGATCCCGGGCGGACGGCTGCCAATCGGTGATTATGAATATAGCCTTACGCAAAATGACGGCAGCAATCAGCTGCACGGCGGTTACAGTAATTTTTCTGATAATGAGTGGCACGTTGAACAAGTCGGTAAAGATACGGATCAGGTCTGGCTGACGCTCTCACTTACGGCAGCTGACGGCCTCGACGGTTATCCCGGCAATCGGGAGATATCGGTTACTTATACCCTTAATAACAGCAATTCACTTACGATCTCTTTCAGAGCAAAATCCGACAAGCCCACCTGGATGAATCTTTCCAATCATACGTACTGGAATCTGAGCGGGGACTTCACACAGCCGGCAACCATCCAATTCCTCCATATTCATGCAGAGGAGGTGCTTTATAATGATAATGAACACCTCCCCATGGCATTTCATCCGGTTGATGGCACACCGTTTGATTTCCGCAAGTCCGCCTGCATCGAGAACCGGCTTGAAGCTTTTCCCGGAGATCAGCAGACAAGCCTGTCCCGGGGATACAACAATGCATTTGCACTGGCCGTGGCAAAGCCTCGTCCGGAACCGGGATCGGGATCGGGATCAGGACAGGTGCTGCGACCGGCAGCCACACTGACCGACCCTGAAAGCGGAAGACGCATGACATTATCGACGGATTATCCTTCGCTGGTCATGTACTCCGGCGGATTCCTCGATGAGAGCATAATATTGGCCGGCGGTGCTGCCGGATCACCGGGATGTGCAATTGCACTCGAAGCACAGGAATTCCCGGATGCCCTGCATCTGGCGGATGTTCCTCACCCGGTCGTATATCCCGGCGAGGAATGGCGCCGCACCATCCGCTTCACGTTTGACCTGACGGACCATATGGAATAAAATATCCTCATATTCAGACAACATAATGGGTCTTCGAACCGCGCCAGTACAGGAAGGACACAAAACCACACATGGATTATCGCATTATTGCCCTCGATCTCGACGGAACACTGACCAACACCAGAAAAGAAATCTCTCCTCTGACACTGCACGCCCTTTTAGAAATTCAGGAAAAGGGTTATAAGGTTGTCATCGCTTCCGGTCGCCCGACACCCGGGTGCCGGCATATCGCCGAAACACTCCAGCTCGGGAAATATGCCAGCTATATTCTTTCCTATAACGGCGGACAAATCACGGACTGCAGTTCCGGACGCATCGTATATCAAAAAATATTTCCCCGCGAGTTCTTACCCGATCTTTATGAATTTGCACTGGCCAATGATGTAGGACTAACGACATATACGGAAGAATGCATGGTCACCGGTACAAGAACTGACAAGTATATGGAATCAGAGTCGAAGGTCAATTCTCTCCCGATTAAGACGGTGCCGAACTTTGTTGAGTATATGGATTTTGATGTCAATAAGTGCCTGGTGACCGCAGATCCGGATCATCTGGCCAAAATCGAAATCCAGCTCAAAGAAATATACGGAACAGCCCTCAACATCTACCGTTCCGAGCCTTATTTCCTTGAAGTCATGCCAAAGGATATTGATAAAGCCCACGGTCTCAAGATGCTTCTGGCTGATCTCGGACTGACCGCCGATCAGCTGATCGCCTGCGGAGACGGATACAACGACTTGACGATGATCCAGTTTGCCGGGCTTGGCGTTGCAATGCAGAATGCGCAGCCGGTCGTCAAAGCAGCTGCCGACTATGTCACCTCCTCCAACGACAGTAACGGCATTCTCCACGTCATCGAAAAGTTCATCTGCCGTCCCGTGCGGCCTAAGCGCCGTTCATAGTGAATAACCCTATATAGGCCGGCTCCCCTGAACCCGGGTCCGACCCGAAAATATATCAGCATACAAAGCATCCCGGCCAGGCGTGTTATGCGCGTAACCGGGATGCTTCTTACTGTCATATAATGTTTATTTCATTTAGAGCAGGCCCTTAAATCCTTTTGTCAGATTTCCCAGATCACCGGCGGCAAGCTTCGCCTTAACTGTGGCAACCACACCTTCCGCCATATCATCCGGCAGATCAACACCAATGATGGATTCGATTGTTTTTACGGGATTAGCAGAAAACGAGCTGGCAAGGGATGGATCCTTCTGAATTTTTCCAACAATCTCATCAATTCTTTCTTTAATGTCCATAAATACCTCCTCCTTCATGCTTTTCTTCATTATACGTTTGCACGGCGTTTGTTGCTATCCATTTTCTGATAGTTGCTGCTCAATGCTTGCCAGGCGCGCAGCTGCGTAATCGAGAATAGATACCGGAATGGAGTTGACCGGCATTCCGCCTTGCATGCCTCCACCCTGCATGCCGCCTCCGCCCTGATTCTTATCGGGCCTCTCGCCTGCATTTCCACCCGGAAATCCTCCCGCACCGCCGGAAGGTCTCTCTCCCGGGACGCCATCAGGCATCTCGCTCTGCCCGCTTTCCGGCATGGCACCGGGGGTTATCTGCGCCATATCATCCGGCACTGCACCGGGAGTAACCTGCGCAAAATCATCAGAAATGCCAGCCGGAATTTGTGTATTGGTAATTTGTATGCCTTCTTCATGCACGGTTATTGCGTCATCGAATTCCTGCGTTGTATAGAAACTACTCGGATCCGCTTCCACATATGGCCTGATGATGGCTGCAAGTTCTTCCGTGCGGTCTGCGAGTCCGACCAGATATGTAGTGAGAATCTCTATATATCCATGATATTTTACGAGATATTCATCGACGGCAAGGAGCTTTTGCACCATGGGGCGGGATTCTATGGTTACACCATAGACCGGTTCATCAATCGGAATTGTGGTACTTGCCCCGCTGTCTCCTGTGTAACCGCCGAACGACATGTTGTAATCCCAGGGGATCACTTTGCATATCCCGTCCTCCTCATACAAATAGAAGTTCTGCGCCTTGTCGCCCAGATAGCTGTCATAGCTTCCAAGTACGGTATTGACCGCCATGTATTTTAAAGCACTGTCAACATCAAGCACACTTTCGATATCGCCCTTATCACCGTAAGGCATCGCGTTAAGAATATCGGTTAATTTCTGCAGGCCCGAAAGCTCCTCGTCATCCCCGTTTTCAAGGCTGAAAGTATCGAGATTGCTGTCAGCTGCTAAGGTACTCTTTTCTCCGGCCTTATAGAGATTGCCGTCGTTATCACCGAATTCCCTTTCCAGAAAACTATCGTCAACATCCTCAACGCATAGATAGAATCCGAAAAGCTCTCCGTTGACATAGACATTCGCATAGACAGTCAGAGGCGTGTCAGCACCTAACTCCCTAAATGCTTCATATGTCAGGTATTCACGCATATAGGAAGGGTCGTTGAAGCAGTTGTTGAGTACAAATTCATCCAGTCCGCGAAGGTTCTGGTCATCGACATATTTATCGAACTTGACTCTAAGGCTGTATCTGTCCGAATCGCTGCCTGCAACCGACATGAGGGAACTGTTTCCCTTGGCGCGCACGCCGACATCGGACACCGTTGTTCCGTCGACTGTCACGTCTGCAGAATAGTACTCCTCAGCTGTCGCATCCGCAAGAATTGCCGCCCAATCCTCTTCATCCATCTCGATATGAATATCAATTATGCTGTCCTTCTCGAAAAGTGTGGTGTACTGCGCCGTGCCTCCCGTATTACAACCGGCAAGGACCATCCCCATTGCCAAAACCGCGGCCATCCATTTCATGTTTGAGAATTTCCTCATGCGACGCCCCCCGCAGCCTGACTCGAGCTGCATTCTTTTTTAGTGTCTTATCGATTTGCAACAGAAAAAAACCAATGCAAACTTTACGCTTACATTGGTCTTAGTCTATTATTTTTAGCCATTCAAAATTCCGCAAAATGTAGGCGATTGTGTAGTTCAATTGCGGCTTTTCAGGTGCATCGATCTACATTGAGAATATAATCAGACTTCATTTCTTACAAAGCATTTACCTTTGCTCTCAAATTTCAATAATAGCTTCCACTTCGACAAGTACACCCTTGGGGAGCGCCTTAACAGCAACACAGCTCCGTGCCGGCTTTTCCGTAAAATATTTCGCATAGATCTCATTGAATACAGCAAAATCTGACATATCAGCCAGAAAACAGGTGGTCTTAACGGCATTGGCAAGATCGGTGCCGGCGGCTTGTGCGACAGCCTTAAGATTCTCCATAACCTGGAGGACCTGTGCCTCTATCCCATCAGGAATACTTGATGTCGCCGGATTCACCGGAATCTGTCCCGAGGTAAAAAGCAGACTGCCTGTGCAGACGCCCTGTGAATATGGCCCGATCGCAGCGGCCGCCTTGTCTGTGTGAATTTTTGTAATCATTTGATTATTCCCCTTTCAAAATTGGATTGATTAGGATTTTTTCAAGAACTTTTCTTCTTTTTGCGGGCAGCCTCGAGCTGCCTGTTCTCTTCTGCGCGATGCGCAGTAATCCGGGCGATCAGCTCGAGCGGCATCTCCTCGGAAAGAGGAAATTGAACGGAGCCTTTTCCCTGCTTATATTTCGACAGCTCTTCTTTGAATTCTTCAATGCCGGTTGGCGTGGGATATAACCCGATGTGATTGCTGAACGCGGCAAAGTACACCAGCGGTCTCTTCCTGTACATAAATCCCGGCATCTTATAACTGATCAGTTCCTGCGCGTCAGGAACTGCGGACTTGATGACTGCCCGGATGGCTTCGAGTTTTTGCCGGACATCTTCGGGAAAACTGCCTATATAGGCATCGACCGACTCAAGGGACGGGGTGTTCGTATTCATTTTTGCTCTCCCCCTTCATCTTCACATCGACGTGAATAATGAATCTATTATACATCCCATACGCCTAACTTAAAAAGCTGCTGAAAACCAAACATCTCTGTTCAATTTACAGCAGCTCTATTTTGTAATCCGATTCATGGATTTTGGCAAAACAGCTTACAGATAATTGATCTTCACTTCACCGAAGTGCACGTCTCCGGTCAGTGTGATTTTTGTACTCTCATTGGACATAAGCGAAATTCCGTCGACGCTTCCGGCAAAAACATGCATCTGGTTATCTATATTCCAGGATCTTGGTACGAACAGGACAACGCCGGCAAAATTACAGTCGACAAAAATCTCTGCGCCGTCCGGACTGACCTGGCACTGGTCAAAATAGACTTTGATGGAGGCGAAGTTGGCGTCGACCTTAACCTTCTTCAGATTCGTAGAGCGTACATATTTGATATGCTCACCGAAAGTGGAGTCAACATTTACATAATCATTGTCATCCGTCGTTGTTGTCGAGGAAGCATGATCATCCGAACTCCATTCAATTGTGGGATTGTGGTGATGGCTGCGTCCGGCGAATCTGGCCTTTCTGAATTTCCAGAAAATGCTTTGCAGCCCTATGCCAAGCAGCAGTGACGCAAGAAGAATGAGCCAGAGGTTCATGTCCGGCAGTCCGAGCTCACCGCGCCAGAGATATGTAATTCCGGCTAGCGGCAGGAGGCCCATGACAAAATTCAAATCGACAAAACTTACTATACTTATGGCCGCGAGCAGGATGCTGCCCAGCATCGGCACCAGTTCATATGAAGATCCAATTCCAAGCGCGTGGAGCAGAAGCAGCGTGCCGCCGCCCAAAGTGATAATTCCCCAGAAAATACTATGCTTTTTCATACAAATGCCTCTCTTCCATTTTTTGTTTCAAAATATTGTTATACATTCGGGACACATACACTTCCTTATACGATCCTCTAAAAGAGACAAGGCCAACCCGGGTGAGGCCCCGCTGGATCGAAAAAATGTGCAGTGTGTTTGCAATGGTTGACCGTGAAATGCGCGCAAAGAAGTTGGGAAGTATAGCCTCCAGTTCGTAGAGACGCTGTCCTGTCTCGTAGGAGTCGGCTGCGGTGTGGGCAAAAACCCCTTCACCCTCCGTCTCAAAGAACAGAATCTCCGACAGGGTCAGGAAGTATTGTTCCTCCCCCTTATAGAACGTCGGCAGGGGACCGGTTTTATTCCCCTGATTCAGCCTGCTGGCTAGTTCTTCCACTTCCGGTGTGATCTTTCTGCAGTAGATTACCGCCTCTACCGCGTCATTCTCACCGACCATTTCAATTCGTACACGCATTATCGCACCTCGCAACTTTATTGCATTTTTATTATAAATCTAAAAAAGCAAATGCATATATGTGCAGTGCCCAGTGGTCAAAAAATGGAGGTAAGTGGTACAAAATACGGTATATATACTCCTTCATCACTTTACAAAAGGATCACAGGCTCACAGGGGATATTCTCTAGGCCTTTCTTAAAACATCTTTCATTTTGTGATTACGCCAAAGCGAGCGCATAAGGGAACATGCCAGATAACCCAGAATAGACAGAATCACGATTGCTGCTCCCGATGCAATATTCAGATTATAAGAAACCCAAAGGCCGCTTATACAAAAAACGGTGCTTAGAAAGATGGCCAGAAACATACGGGATTTTAGTTTACGGGTAAAAATCGCAGNNTGCAGCTGCCGGCGCTGTCAGCAAGGCAAGAACAAGAATAATTCCAACCACACGAATCATTACTACAACCGTAAGAGCAATAAGTATGAGAAGCGTATATTTGAGAAGGGTTGTCTTCATACCTATAACGGCTGCAAATTCTTCATCAAACAGGTATGACTGCCATTGCTGGTAAAACGAAAAAATTACAATCACGACAATAACAGTCAGCGACGACATAAGTATAAGGTCTGATTTCGTCACCGATAAAATGCTGCCAAATAAATACGAGCTTAAATCAGGCGGATATCCCGGCATAAGGCCAACGAATAAGATTCCCAGGGCCATACCCAGAGACCAGAACAGGCTGATAACAACATCAGAATATTTCTTACCCTTGCTTTGCATGTAGCCAATACCCAGAGCTGCGCAAACAGAAAAGAAAAATGCCCCAAGTATAGGCTCAACACCTAAAAAGTAACCTAGCCCAACGCCGCCGTATGAAGTATGTGCAATGCCGCCGCTCATCATGACCAGATGCTTTTCAACCACGATAACACCGATAATGCCGCACAATATACTTGCCAGCAAGCATGCCCCCAATGCATTTTGCATAAATTGATAATGGAGAATTGTATCGATCATTTGAGCACCTCCTGATGTTCCTTTAAAACTCTATGCGGCACACCGTGTGCAAGCAGGTCAACAGGACACCCATACAGTTCATTTACCGTGTCAGCACCAAGCTCAGGTTCGCCATGGTACACAAGCCTGGTATTCAGACAGGCAAGTTTTCTTACTTGGGAAGACACTGCCATCAGGTCATGCGTTACCATAATAATCGTCATTTTCTTACTTAGTTCTGCAAGCAAATTAAATATCTGCAGACGCGACATCGCGTCAACACTTGCAGTCGGTTCATCAAGAATTATTAGTTCAGGCTGAACAGCGAGCGCCCGTGCGATCAGCATTTTTTGGAATTCCCCTCCGGAAAGCTCTGATATCCGTCGATTTCCCAATTCTAAAATGCCAACTTCTTCCAGAAGCTCCGCTGCAATATTCATATCATTTCTTGAATATCTGGAAAACGGTTTCAATCCAGGGGTTTGCCGGCCTGTAATGACCGCGTCTTTTACCGATATCGGAAAAGTTCTGTCCATCTGGGCAGATTGCGGAACATAACCGATGCTCTTTTTACATTCTCCCGAACAGTTGCCAAAGAGCTCGATTTTCCCCTCTGTCAGAGGTATAAGACCAAGAATTGCCTTGAGGAGAGTTGATTTACCTCCTCCGTTTGGCCCAATGATTCCAAGATATTCACCCTGTTCAACATCAAGGCATACGTCACTTATGGCCGGCGTCTGCCCATAATATACAGAAAGATTTTCAATGTGTACGATCGGACTGCTCATCTTAGTGCCTNNGTGCCTCTGCGAAAGTATCAGAAATTTTCTTCAGATTATTTATATAATCAGGAGACAGCGGTGCCAGCTGCACGGTTATTCCCCCGATTTCTTCAGCAAACGCTTCTGACTGACTGCTGTCGATCTCTTCCTGGTAGAAAATCACTTTAATATTTTCTTCCATGGCAAAATCAACCATCTCTTTCAGGCGTCCTGCGGTAGCTTCCTTGCCTTCCTCTTCCAGGGCATACATTGTCAGCCCATAGTCGTCTGCAAAATATCCGAAAGCCGGATGATATACAATAAAGCTCTTATTAGCTGCCTTCTGGACGACTCCGGAAATTTCTTTGTCCAAAGTCTCGAGCTGTGCTATATACAACTCGGCGTTACGGGAATATGTGTCGGCATTTTTGCTGTCGAGCGTACACATCTCCCGGGCTATTGCCTCAATCATCAGCTTCACNNCTTTTGGGTGAAAGCCAGATATGCGGATCTCTTTCTCCGGAGTCAAATGTTCTGTCCGGATATACCGCAGTGCACTCATCCTGAAGGGAAACCAGCTCAATATCGTCCAGAAGCGGAAGTATGTTGGCCTCTTCAGTCGGAACGCCGATGGAAAAATATACCGAAGCTTCACTTAAAAGAATCATCTGCTGCGGTGTAGGTTCGTAATTT
>DIEQ01000010.1:15980-16265 GCA_002418705.1 Mageeibacillus sp. UBA5770
CCTCCACAAAAGCTTCTTGTGGGACAATCGTGACAGCTATAACAAGCTTTGCTCCTGAGTCTTTTGTCTCAGATGCAGGTGTTGATTGATTGCTGCATCCTGCCAGCAAGATGGAGGGTAATGCAATGACACAGGCTGTAAGAATACATGCTACTGTTTTTTTCAACATAAAAAATGCCTCTTGATTCTATTGTTTTGCAAATGCGAATCATTCGCATTTGCAAAACAATTATACCACTTATGCGAGTATGTCTTCAAGCAATAAATCACGGTCTTACTATAATA
>DIEQ01000010.1:16281-82888 GCA_002418705.1 Mageeibacillus sp. UBA5770
CCCGCAATCTCCTCCGGATTCCAGCAAATAATTCCGCTGCAATGCAGATCAGGGGAGGCGGCTACAATGGATAAAGGCGAACGGACAGCGCTTCTGGCAATTTTCATTAATCTTACCGTTTTTGGTATTAAGCTCATCTCTGCAACAGCAACAGGCAGCATTGCCTTACGGGCGGAGACATTCCATACACTCGCAGATTTAGTAGCATCATTAACCATTTTTATTGGACTAAAACTCGCCAGACGAAAGACGAAGTCTTTTCCGTATGGGCTGTACAAAATTGAGAATCTGATGTCTGTCATCATTTCATTGATTATTCTCTATACAGGCTATGAAATAATTCTGGAAGTCTTCAGCAAAACAACAGTCGAAATCAAAAATTCATGGTTTGCTTTTTTCTGTCTGTTATTCGCAGTCGGAATTACGTTTTTCTTTTCGAAATACGAAAAGAAAATCGGCAGAGAAATCCATTCACCTATCCTTATTGCTGATGCCGCACATATCCGCGTTGATGTATTAAGCAACGTTGTTGTTATGACAGCAGTCATTGCTAATATCGCCGGGTTTGATATTGATAAAATTGCAGCGTCTANNTTTATTGTAATTATTATCTTCAAAACCGGTATTCGGATACTGGTTGACGGATTGCGTGTTCTTTTAGATGCCTCTGTAGGTTATGAGACGTTAAGCAAGGCAGAGAAAATTATTCTTGGCACACCACAGGTAGTTGAAATAAAAACACTCACCGGGCGAAATTCCGGGAGATTTAAGTTCATTGAAGCTGATATCGTTATTAAAACACATGATTTTGAAAAAGCTCATTTGATTGTCGAGCAGATCGAAAAACGTGCCATGGATGAGATTCCAGGTATCAACCGCGTTCTCATCCAGTACGAGCCTCTCCAGAAGGAGGAAATAGTATATGCCATTCCCATGGAGGAAAATCAGACGTCTGTCAGCCTTCATTTTGGCGAGGCTCACAGCTTTATGATGGCAGTGTATAAGGCTGGAGAGAAAACCGCTGACAGAATCACTTTCATGGAAAACCCGTTCTGCAAGGTGGAGCGGGGGAAGGGGATTTTCACCGCCGAATGGCTGGCGCAGCATAATGTCGATGTTGTTTTGATCAGGAAAGAATTTTCGAGTAAGGGCCCCTTATATGTTTTTTCAAACTCGAAAACCGAAATCGTCCTGATCAAAGAAGAAACACCTGAACTTGCTCTGAAAAACCTTGGACTGCGAATGAATTCAAGTTCTGAAAACCGCCCTGCCCCCACACAATAAAATATAATCTTTCGTAATTTACCACACAGGCTCGAACCACTGCGATACTACCAGTACGCAAGCCTGAACAGCTGTCAGATTGAGTTCTTCGGTCAGCGCCATAATCGAATCATCATAGGTTCCCGGCTGAAACCAGGCATTTTTGATGCCAAGTTCTCCCGCCTCCCGTAAATATGTCTCGCCGTGTTTTGGTGAAACTACCATATTAATCACATCAGGTTTCTGGGGAAGCGCTGACAAACTGGCATAGCAAGGATCACCATCAACCAAATCGCAGGAGGGATTCACAGCGTAAACCACATAGTTTTTTTCTTTTAATCGCCTGTAAATGATATTTCCGTATTTTTCCGGATTCTTATTTGCACCAACGACAGCCCATACACGTTTATTTAACATTTCTTTTTCGGTCATGTTATCCTCCTGTGTTTTAACATATTTCAATAATTTGAATACTCTTATAAAAAATAAAACTTACATTACAGGAATTGAATTTTAGAAAAATTAATATCTCCTTCTGCATTCAGCAGGTATTCATCTGCATGGATATATTCGATTTTCCCTATAAACATCTCATGGGATCCTGTCATAATGGAATCCACAACGGTACACTCGATATTGACCGGACAATCTGACAGTATCGGAGCGTTAACCTTCAGTGCATCCTTTGTGTTTACATTCCTGGTCTTCAGCTTATTCTCATTGCGTCCGCTCTGGCTGCCCAGATAATCGAAGACTTCACGGTAGCCCGCATCAACAAGATTAACGACGAAGCAGCCTGATTCCTTGATCATGTTATACGAGTGGCGTGACGGAACAATGCCTACCATCACCATCGGCGGATCATAACTGCAGTTGCCGCAATATGCCACGGCTAATGCATTTTCCTCACCATTTTTGCCTCTGCAGGATACCAGGATCTTCGGGGCAGGCTGAAGTGATGATTTCTTGTTAGCTTCTTTCTTTTCCATGAATAGTTCCCTCCAATATTTTATTTTTTTCTATTGTGATTCCTGTTTTATTTTCGCTCATAGGCCGCTATTGCGTCCCTCAAAGCTCCGACATTTCTTGGACTCATATAATGATCCATAACCTGGTCTGTAAATAATCCGCAGTTCATTCTCGTTCCTCCCGGATTTAATTGTAAAAAACAGGGATCCTGCTAAAATGCCGGATCCCTGCTGGTGTGAGTAAAGTGCGGTTTAATTCCCGCACTCATCGTGGTGCTGATGTTCGTGACAGACAGATCCGCTTGAGATCAGCGTGCCTTCAAGGTAGTCAATTACAGTATTATCCGCGTCTCCGCGTGCCCCGGTAACTACCTTAATATTGTTCTCGTCGAAGAGCTCCACAGCTCCGCCGCCCATGCCTCCGGCAATGATTACATTGACGCCAAGGCCATGGAGAAAAACCGGCAGGAATCCGGGTCTGTGGCCGGGATTGGGAATGTTTTCTTTTTTTACGACAACATTTTCTTCTACATGGTAAACTATAAAACTCTCACAATGTCCGAAATGTTCACACACCAGTTTGTTTTCGCTTGCTACTGCAATTTTCATTTTCTTTCCTCCGTTGCTTTTGTTTCTTCGTTTTTATGTTATTGCCAGGATACTCCCGGCACCAGCATACTCAATGTGTTCCCGCATGATTTCTTTAAGCTTCTTATAGGGCTCAAATCCGGTACAGTGTCCCGTGTAATATTTTGCACCTGTCTCACACAGATATTCCGCAATCCCTCGAATTGCCTCCGCTTCTGTCTCCTCATCGTCCAGGACATGCCTTAAATGAAAGCCGCCAATAACATTTTGAGGGATGATTCCGTATTTTTTACGAACCCATTCCAGAATATTAATAATTCCTCGATGAGCGCATCCCGTGACAAGTACTGTAACTCCCTCCCTGTTTATAAGAAGGTTCTGCTCATGCATGAAGGCATCTGGCGTGAACCTGCCGTCTTCATGCTTTTCAAAAAGCACCCGGTTGCCTGAGGGCTCAAATCCCGGATTGGGCGGAACACTGAACAGCGTGATTCCCTCTTCTATCTGATGCTCCATACCGGTCAGGATCAGCCTTTCATCATTGTCGATCGAAGGCAGTCCAATGTATTCCATGACATCACCTTCGCGCTTCGCATAATATTGCTCAGACGCGTTTTCACGAATATAAATCGGAGCTGTCGGGTTGATTTTTAGAAAATGATTCAGCCCGCCTCCGTGATCATAATGCCCGTGTGACAGGATTGCATAATCTACCGATGACAGATCCGCACCCATCAGATCTGCATTTACCGCAAATTGATCCCCTTGTCCAAAGTCAAAAAGAATCTTTCTCTCTTCAAGCTCGAGCAAAAGGCTCAGTCCATGTTCACTTTTTATATCTGCAGAAGCAGATTCATTATCGACAAGCACGTGAATCATCATAATTATCATTTCTCCTTAATCTGAAGAAGATCAGTCACTTTCCGGAAAACCTCACGAACTGCATAACTGGCAGATCCATCTGTAGAATCAATACTCCGACCTGCATTTGTCGCTTCGATTACTTGAGAGTCGTAGGGAATTCTCCCGACAAAGGGTAAGGCATGTTCCCCGCAAAAACGTTCAATCTCTGCAGCTCTGCCTAAATTGGTATCCGCCTTATTGGTGCACACCGCTATATCTACACCGAAAAACAGCGCCGTCTCAATAATTCGCTTCATGTCGCTTATTCCCGAAACAGAAGGTTCAGCTACAATCAGAACAAAATTGACACCCGTTATTGATGCAATTACCGGACATCCGATTCCCGGGGATCCGTCAATGACTGCTAATTCCACATCTTTCGGAGCTGCCATGGACAGTTGTTTTTTCACTTCGGAAACAAGCTTGCCCGATGTTCCGCTTCCCATTTTCAGTTCTGCAGTTGAAAAGACCGAGTCTCTTACCTGGTCGGATTCCGTGGTATTATCCTGAAGCTGTGAGTCAGGCTCTTTAATCCGGTATAGCATCAGATCACCTGCCTTGTCCTCTACCATTGATATTGCTTTTGTCGGGCAAAGGGCTTCACAGAGTCCGCAGCCTTCGCAGGCATAGGGATTGACGAGCGCTGCGTTGTTATCCGCCTTGCCTATCGCCTCAAACCGGCAGTGACTTATGCAGATGCCGCAGGAAATGCATTTATATTCATCTACAAATGCTTTTCCCATGCCGTGATAATCTTTGACCGCCGGAACCGGAAGATCATGCATCACCAGGTGGAGGTTCGGGGCGTCTACATCGCAGTCTGCAAAAGCTCTTGCCTTTGCAAGAGAGACAAATGCAGCCGCAACAGTCGTTTTACCGGTTCCTCCCTTACCGCTCAGAATAAGAAGCTTTTTCATCGCGCGCCTCCTTCTTCAGCCAGTGCATACATACTTTTAAGAATTTCTTCAAAAAGCAGGCGGTATTTCTGATCAGCCGTAACTGCTATCTTTGCTTCAGAATGCAGCGCCGCCAGTTCCTGATCAAAAGGAATGCGTGCAATTACCGGAATTGCGTTGTCTATGCAATATTTTTCTGATGGGTTCTCTCTGTCTTCGCATTTGTTCAGTACCACGCCGATCGGTTTATGAAAGAGCTTTGCAAGCTTTACCACCATATTTAAGTTATGTGCCCCAAAAATAGTCGGCTCGGCAACCAGCAGGCAGACATCTGCATCCCGGATGCTTTCCATCACTGCACAGGCACTGCCGGGCGGGCAGTCAATCACAACACATGTGTCCTGATCATTCAGTTTTTGGAAAAGATTCTTAATGATCGGAATTCCAAACGCTTCTTTGGTTCTCATCTCACCGGAAAGGATGCGGACACTGCCAACCATACTTTCCGAGACTTCACCTATCTGAACGTGATCCTCTGAAATAGCCTTTGACGGACAAAGGTCCCCGCACCCTCCGCAGGAATGACATACCTGATCAAATACGGTTACCTTCTCCCTGATCATAGCCAGGGCATTGAATCTGCAAAAATCAACGCATACCCTGCAGCCCGTACAGGCAGCCGGGTCAACACGCGGAACCATTCTATAAATCGGAGTCCTCTTTTTCTCACCGGACGGGAAATAAAGATGACCGTTAGGCTCCTCCACATCACAGTCAACATAGGTCGCTTTCTCAGCAGCAGCCGCCAGATTGACGGACAGGAGTGTCTTACCGGTGCCTCCTTTGCCGCTTAATACTGCAAGGCGCATTATCGACCTCCGTGCCCATGGAAACCGGGGTGAATGTTATCGAGTTCCTTGAGCCTGTTATCTTTATATGCATCTATATTTTCCTGAACGGAGTCACCAATCGTCTTGTAGAGAGTAATATTAGCAGCCTTTAAAACATTCGCCGCATTCTCTCCGCATCTTGGTGCCAGAAGCGCATCAACGCCTTTATCTACAATACTTTGTGCAGCGGCAATTCCTGCCCCGCCCGGACTTGATGCGGCAGCGTTCACTGCAAATTCTCTCTCACCTGTAACTGTGTCAACATATAAATAATAGGGTGTCCGTCCAAAGGACGGGCAAATTGTCGTATCAGAAGTGTTCTCATTTGTCGGAATAACAATCTTCATCTTCTGTTCCTCTTTTCATTTCGATATGTAACATATTACATAATTCAAAAAAGAAGCAATGGTACCCTTGCTTCCCTTCTGTTCCCGGGGATCATTACTGCTTGTCCTGATCACCGATCTGTTTGTTAATTTGTTCAATTCTTGCTTCCATCATAGTTTTCTGCAATCTTAACCACTCTTGCTGAGCCGTTGAATCTACAGGTACTTCACGCATCGGCATACATCTGCCATTGCCGCAGCCGTGTCCGTATCCTAGTCCAAGACCAAGAGCGCGTCCATATCCGGTCGGTTTAGGAGAACAATTTCCTTGTCCTCTTCCTGTTCCGGCACCTTGTCCCATAGGACCTGTTCCATCTCTTCCTGGCATACTATCACCTCCTTTTCAGGTGTATTTATAATATTTCGTTTAGCACGTTTCGGGCATATGCCCACTTACAGTTTAACTCGTTATGGGCATATGTCAATAACTTTTTTAAACTTATCCCTTCTTATTCGTAGATTTTAAAATTTATCTTGTCATTTCTTTAGCTGCATTTTGGGGATAATGCTTGAAAACGTAGTCAAACAGGCTAACGCCAATGTTATCTGCAATCACCGGGCATTTTGCCTTCAGAAGATAGAAAATCTCTCTGCCGGAATCCGAAAGCGATTCGAAATTACCCTGCCCCTTGCTTAGGACGATATCTGCCTTATCAAGCAAGTCCATAAATTCCGCACTGCATCTGTCCAGCATAACTCCGGGTGTATCGCATCCGCAGGAAATGATCTTTACACTTTCGCCTATTCCGGAAGCATATGCATCATCGATCGTGGCATCGTTAATAACTGGGCTGCTTCTGACAGCATAATAAATATCCAAATGAGGAAACTGTTCGGTAAAGACGCGGTCAAAGACAGTCTCGCCGGCATTGTCCCCAATAATCAGGAGAGTTCTGGCAAGCCTCAGTTTTTCTCTGAAAGCAGCAATATCGCATATTGCAAATTCCATATTCAATTCTTTTTCAATCGTGGACTCGACATCATTGTTGGAGAAAAGTGCAGAATCAAGGATGTTGCCCGTTGCTGCAATCTTCAGCAGCCAGTAAAGCTTATCATCTTTTGATTTCAGGAAATCCACAAGGAACGGATATAACTTCAGTGCAGTTGCAATATCACGATCTTTAATCTTCCTATAAGGATCCTGTACACCTGTTATTCTCATAACAATCTGATGCATATCCCTGACAATATCAGGGGAACACGTATATTTCTTGTATTCTGAAAGCAGGCGCATGCCCTCCTCCATGATTTTCTGCTGGTGCTCTGCGTTATCCGTAGACATCCGCGAGGCTTCAAGCACTTGTCTCATGACACAAGGCAGACAATCCAGATATATTTCCATTTTTTACTCAACCTTTCATCGACTTCGAACCATTCTGATGAATAATTCAAATGTGGTTAAGACAATTATACGTCGATATGGGCATATGTCAATAATAATGATGCCGCCCGATCGCGGTCGATACGAATAATACTTCTCTGCTGAACCGCATCCGCATGCTTACTTGCTCCTTTTCTATACAGTTGTGTTCGCTGTCATGTTATTATATTTACAAGCTAATTTTCTGGCATCCAAAGGATGCTTTTTCACGGAGCAAAAATATTTGTTATGGGTACAATTCGCAGGACGCCAGTCCAAGAGTGCCCGAACAATTATTTTTGCTCAAAAGGAGTACAGTATGAAAGAGTACGATATCGTCATAATCGGAACCGGCGCCGGACTTGCTATTCTTGATATTGCGCTCCAAAAGGGCATGTCATGTGCGATTATCGAGCGGTCAAAGTTCGGCGGTACATGCCTGACAAGAGGATGTATTCCTTCTAAGGTACTCGTGCATCCGGCCGATGTTATACGCGAAGCGGAACATGCCCAGAAGACGGGACTTACTTTCAATCTGGAAAAGGTGGACTGGCAGATCTTATCGAAGAGAATGTGGAGTCAGATCGACGAATGCAAGGTTATTGAGGAGAACGTCGGCGAGGTCGAAGGCCTGGACACCTATAAAGGGACAGGTGAATTTACCGGACCATATACGATGAAAGTCATGCTTAAGGACGGCAGTTACAGCGAAGAATTCAAAGGTCAGAGGTTTGTCATAGCCGCTGGCGGCCGTACACATATCCCGTCTATAAAAGGCCTCCAGGAGACAGGGTTTTTGGATTCCGAATCATTTTTCGGCGCAGGGTTTCCGTCAAAACCATGGAGCAGCCTGGTCATAATCGGAGGCGGTGCGATCGGAACTGAATTTGCGCATATTTTTTCTGCTTTCGGGACCAAGGTCACAATCATCGACAAGAATCCATGCCTTGTAAAAAAGGAAGAGGAAGAAATAAGTGAATTGCTTGCCGCCCAGTTCCGGGCTGTCGGCATCGATGTGTTATTAAACAGCCGCGTGACGAAGACTTCCCGGACAGGCGATATCAAGACAGTTACCGTCCAGGATATACTGACCGGAGAAACGACTTCAGTCGACTGTGATGAAATCTTTGTATCCTCCGGAATTCGATCCAACGCGGATCTGCTGAAGGTCGAAAATTCCGGCATCCATACGGATGCAAAGGGCTGGATCATAACAAATGAATACTTGCAGACATCTCAGAAGAATATATGGGCTTTTGGTGATATCAACGGCAAATACCAGTTCAGGCATAAGGCCAATTATGAAGCGGAGATCTGCGCATACAATATTTTCGGCCAGGAACAGTCCCGCCGTGCCGCCGATTACACCAAGGTTCCCTGGGCTATTTTCACATTTCCTCAGATTGCCCATGTCGGCCTGACCGAAGAAGAGATCAAAAAACTCGGCATCCGGTATCTGGTCGGCAAAAAATATTATTCATCCGTTGCCCGGGGATTTGCGATGGGCTATCTCGAAGGCGACGCAGACGACGGCTTCGTCAAGCTGCTGGCCGATGAGAACATGAAAATACTGGGGGCACATATCGTCGGTCCCCAGGCATCCGTTTTGATTCAGCCCCTGGTATATCTCATGAATACCGGCTTCACCTGCAAAATTGAGAGCAAAAAAGGATTTTTCGGCAAGGCAAAAGAAATATGTACCGAGGGCGGAACATTCGTCCCCATGAATCAGTCCATGGTAATCCACCCATCACTCAGCGAAGTCGTCGGCTGGGTAACAAACACAATGACCTGGGCTGATGCCCCCTCAATTGACAGTGAATATCCAAAGTTGTAAGATTTTTTCATAACGTAAGAAATTGATCATATCAACTTGCAGCGGGGCAGCCCCATATGATACGCGAGGTATTTATGGATTATGATATCGTAATCGTCGGAGCCGGAATAGCAGGACTGACTAGCGCCGCCTATCTGAGCGGGAATGGTTATAGAGTACTCGTGTGCGAAAAAGAGGATAAGGTCGGCGGACTTGTCAATTCGTTTACCTTCAACGGGTTCACTTTTGACGGCGGCATACGTGCCATTGAGAATTCAGGCATTGTCTTCCCTATGCTGAAGCAACTGGGAATTCCGATCGATTTCGTCAAAAATAATGTATCCATCGGTATTGAGAATCAGGTCCTTCGGCTCAAGTCGAAGGATAGCCTGGCGGATTATCAGCAGCTGCTTAACGATCAGTTCCCCGAATCCGTTGAAGACATCGACAAAATCATCATCGAAATCAAAAAAGTCATGAAATATATGGACGTGCTGTACGGCATCGAGAATCCGCTGTTTGTGGATACTCTGACTGATCCGAAATATCTTCGCGAGACGATTCTGCCGTGGCTTGTAAAATACATGACCACCATCGGCAAAATTCAGAAGCTCAGCATGCCGATCGACGAATATCTTGTGAAGTTCACGCAGAACCAGACACTGATTGATATGATAGCGCAGCATTTTTTCACGAAGACACCTGCGTTTTTCGCGCTGAGCTACTTCAGCCTGTACCTTGATTACCAGTATCCAATAGGCGGAACGGGCGTCATCACGCAGAAGCTGGCCCAATATATACTCGATCACGGCGGCGAGATCAGGACCCGGACACAGATCAGCCGGGTAAATCCACAGGCAAGAATCACTGCCGATGAACAGGGCAATGAATTCCATTATAAGAAGCTTATCTGGGCAGCTGACTTAAAGATGCTTTACAAAATGATCGATGCCGACACGATCTCTGACAGGAAGGCCAGAATGAAAGTCGCGGCACAGCAGAAAGCGGTCGCAGACAAGATCGGCGGCGACTCTATCTTCACGCTCTATCTGACGGCAGATATGGACAAGAGCTACTTCGAATCCATCTGCAGCGCCCATTTCTTCTACACGCCGCTCAAAAAGGGACTTCAAAATGTCAGGCTGAGCGATCTCGTTATAAATTCCGCCGGTCCCGGCAAATCCGTATACACGGACGACAGGCAGGTCATCACCGAATGGATACGCAAGTATTTTGCCTACACAACTTATGAAATTGCCAACCCGGCACTTAGGGATGCAGCCCTTGCCCCCGACGGCAGGACGGGACTCATCATCAGCACCTTAATGGATTATTCGATCGTCAAACATATCTCGGACTGCGGCTGGTATGACGAATTCAAGACAATCAGCGAAGAATGTATGATTGATGTTCTTGACGCATCTATTTTCCCGGGCCTCAAAGCAGCCGTGACTGCCAGATTCTCTTCCACGCCGCTGACCATCGAGAAGCTAACGGGTAATTCGGATGGAGCCATTACAGGCTGGTCCTTTACCAATGAATTTATTCCTGTTGTGACAAGCTTCCCTAAGGTGGCAACTTCAATACTTACACCAATCCCCGATGTTTTCCAGGCGGGACAATGGTCCTACAGCCCCTCCGGCCTTCCGATCTCTATCATGACCGGCAAGCTGGCGGCGGACAAGGCTGACAAGCAGCTGAAAAAAGGCAAATAATAATCTACTCCCGGATAAGCCCGGTCAAGGTTCGGCTTATATCCCAGATCCGCTTGCCCAGATTGCGGTCAAGTGCATGCGGAGCAGGCTTTTCTTCAATTGTAAGATTGAAAAAGCGGCCGCTGATATCGTTCATTTCAGGAGAAGAAGCCAGATAGTATATTGCATCCCCTGAGATAACCGGGTCTTTTAAGAAGTGCCAGGTCACATGATGCAGGAAAAAACGGTACAGCCGGCCATTGTTGCTGCCGATATTCGTCCGCACATCACCCGGGTGCAGGGCATTAACGGTTACACCTGACCCCTTCAGCTGACCGGCAAGTTCCCACACCGTCAGAAGCTGGGCTGTCTTGGAAGCGCCATAGCCGCGAAGTCCCGTATAATGGCGTTTTTTCCAGTCAAGGTCGTCGGGGTCGAGTCCGTTGAACCGGTGGCCTTCCGAATTGACCTGGATAATGCGTGAGGGAGAACTCTCTTTGAGGCGGTCAAGAAGCAGCATGGTAAACAGAAAAGACGCCAGGTGGTTGACACAAAATACCGTCTCGAACCCCTCCGGTGTATACGTGCGCTTTGTAGAATGAAGGCCGGCGCTGTTGATCAGGACGTCGATCTTCGGATAGACTGCGAGAATACGTGCAGCTGCACTTCGCACATCCTCCAGACGGCTGAAATCGGCGATTATGATATCAACAGGAACATGCTGCGCCGACGTCAGTTCTTCCCTGACAACATCTGCTTTATTCTTATTTCTGCAGACCATGACGATATGGGCACCGCCTTCAGCCAGTCGTCTGGCAGCCTCAAGTCCGACCCCGGATGTTGCTCCGGAAATAATGCATACCTTGCCGCTCATGGAAGCTGTGCTCTTTTTTTGTTCCATCTTTTTATTTTTGAGGAACATCAGCTCGTCCGGCAATTCTTTTTTCATATATTGTCCCCTCATCAGCCGAAAAATTTTCTCATAAATTTTCTGTAGAGCTTGCCGAAGCCAGGTATGCCGTTGTAAATATCGCCCCACAGGTCATAGTAATCGCGCTGTTCCCGGATTCTGCCGTCGCTGTCGAGGGTAAGCTTGGTGCACCCGTACATAGGTGTATCGGGTGACTTACGGAAAGACATCGTCATGATCCAGTCCATCATAATAATGTTGGAATCAGATGTGATGCTTATGATATCCATGCGCAGTTTTTTACACCTCTTGGTAAGGCGGTTGCACATTGCTTTGAAGTCCTCAATGCCGCAGATTTTCTGGATGGAATCCTGAAACACAATATCGTCGCGATAATATGGGAATATATGCGACCAGTCAGGTTTTCCGTCCGTATTATATGTTTTCGACCAGAGATCAAGTACGGTTTCGACGGTTAGTCCGGGAACCGTACCGGCGTTTTCAACGGCTAAACCGGTAACCGAACCGATATTTTCAACACTCAATAATGCTTCTTTATTATCCATATGACTCCTGATTATTTCGAGGTTATGCGCTTGCTGCTTTTTGAAAATAGAACATAGCCGCATGCAATGACAAGCAGTGCAATGCTTATAATGACTGTGACAATGATCTCCATGTATTTGCCTGCAAAACCGGCCTCGGAAAAATGCTTGATCAGGATGCCTGCATAGGCCCAGATAATAACGAGCCCGTAAGCGATATCCCGATTTTTTAACATTGTTACAACGGCAATAAGCAGGCCGACTGCGATGATCAGGACCGTCCATACAGATTCCGCAATTCCGAATCCGTCCCAGCCTGTATCAACCAGAAGTGTAGTGGCGTTGGCGATGGCTGCCACGGTGATCCAGCCGAAATATACGCTGAACGGAAGACGGATAAGAAGCTTATCCATAAGGGACAGGTCTTCCCCGCTGATGACCTGGACAATCTCAATCAGGCAGATGAGTATGACAATCATCAGAAGCATCGAGACCCCGATGTAACTGTAATGCCATGCGAAAATCCATATCGTATTTGCTATGGATGAGAGTGTGAAAAGAAAGCCGATTTTCTGATGAAGTGCACCGGAATCTTTGCCGCTCCAGTTCGGGAAGATGCCGAACTGGTAAATGGTATAACCTAGAAGCAGCAGATAAATCAGACCCCAGATGGCAAACGTTATGCCGGCCGGCGCGAAAAGATTCGGATATGAATCTGATACCGCACCCGTTCCGATACCGTTGATGGGAAGAATATTAGCCAGGGCATTAACCGTAACCATTGCCGCGAATGAAACAGCCACAAGAATCTTACCGGGAGTCACTGCGTTTGATTTAGCCATCTTCTCGATCCTCCTTATTAACGGGTTGGACAACACACGTCAAGGTGTCTGACTGATAAAATATTACCATTAAATTATACTAATACAAAAACACGAATACAAGGCGAGTCCTATTCCGAAGAGACTGATATTATTGGATTTGCGGGCTGTTACGATTCCCCGGACCAGGCTTTTATGGTTCCCGGAACATTCTTCTAATTGCCAATTTCAGCACTGTTGCTGTATCCCCGCTGCTCCCAGTATCCGAGATATTCCGGATCATCCGACAGCTCGATCTCCGACACCCAGCGGGCCCATTTGTAACCGAGCTTGTCTTGCGCGACAACAATAAAAGGATAGCCCATCTCATCCGGAAGAGGCAGTCCATTTGAATCATAGGCAAGTATCAGCTGGTTCGAAAGGATTTCTTCAAGGGGAAGCGAAGTCGTATATCCGTCAACGGAATGGAAAATGACAGTATTCGCGTCTGCCTGAATCCCGGCCAGATCCATAATGTTCTTGAGCAGGGCACCTTTCCATAGAATGGTTGCGTCCCAGCCCTCAACACAGAAAAGCGTTATTTTTCGCTCGTATGCATCAAGTCCGAGGACATCGTCGTATGTCAGGTCAAGAGGCGCATCCACCAGTCCGTCCACTTTGAGTGTGTATCCGTCGATATCTACATGCTGCACGCCTTTGATCGAATTGTCCCGCGGGCCGATTGCCGGATCAAGGTTGGCGCCTTTATAGTTTTTTACTTCGCCCTCCCTGTAACGCGACATGGTTGCGGAGGAGACCCCGTCCATTGATGCAAGTGCTGTCGTATTATCCGTACTGCCTGTCGAGGAAGGCGCAGCGGTACATCCTGCCAGCAAAGCAAGGGCTAAAACTGAACTCAAAATAACATAAATTATGTTTTTCATATTCATCACCCACGGGAAAACGGTTTTCTGCCTGCATATATTTTCATTATAGTCCTAATCATACAGAAAGAATCCCCGCCAAATTTTCCGACCTGCTCCCGGTCAAGCTGACGGGGAGCAGGTAAGGCCAAGGCGGGGATTCTCATGCTTTATTTGTTTTCAGGCGGTCAGTTATGCTGTTGCTTTTTCCCAGTACATGGTGGAGACAGTGTCTTCTGAGATCACAGCAGCTTCTTCAAGCAGGCCGTATTTAAGGGCAAGGTCAGCTGTCTGCTGGATGGCAGCCATATCTGTGTAGCCGATTTTCGCGGGATCAAAGCCTTCAGGTACGACAAGCTTGGCAATTTCCTGTGCCATGTATGTCTGATGCTCAAGGGATACGCTCTGGTCGACATCATACACGGTCTGGCCGGCAGCTGCAGGATCGGCACAGGCATCGGCCCAGCCCTTGATGGAAGCTTTGAGGAAGCGGACGTAGAGGTCCTCATTCTCGGCAATCCATTCAGCACTTACAAAGAGGCAGTCTTCCAGCATCGCAACGCCTGCATCGTTCATGTCGAGTACGTTCAAGTCAGTATCTGCAAGGCCGGACTCCAGAAGAAGTCCGTATTCGTTGTAAATCATGGCAGAAGCCGCATCGACTTCGCCGTTGATCAGCTGGTTCATCGTGTAATCCTGCTGAACGAGTGTAACGTCGGTATCTTTGTTGAGGCTGTTGGCTTCGAGCAATGCATAGATTTCATACTCATTGCCGCCGAACCACGAGCCGATCTTCTTGCCGGCCAGATCAGCCGGGGTCTCAATCCCTGTTTCAGCTTTGGATACAAGGAGCATGGCACTCTTCTGGAAAACCTGTCCGGCATGGATCAGTTCCCAGCCCTGCGACTGATATTTAAGAAGGCTCGAAACCCAGGTTACGCCTACATCAGCAACACCGTTATAGACCTGCTGCTCGGGAATGATATCACTTCCGCCGGGAAGAATCTCAATGTCGATTCCTTCTTCAGCGTAATAACCCTTCGCCGCGGCTACATAGTAACCCATAAACTGAGACTGAGGCAGCCACTTGAGCTGAAGAGTCAGTTTGTCCATTTCTCCGGCAGCGGTTGTTTCCGCTGCCGCAGTTTCTTCAGGGGCAGCGGTTGCTTCTGCTGTTGTCGCTGCCGCGCTTGCTGCTGCTGTTGTATCAGCAGCTTTGGTGCCGCAGCCGGAAGCGATTGTTAAGACCATCATGATGACCGCGAGTAGACCACTTAAACGTCTTTTTTTCATAGAAATTTCCTCCTGTTGTCTTTGTCTTTTGCTCTTGGTTCTTTATCTTTGTGAAGCGTGCCATTTGATGGCGTCGCGTTCGACCAACAAAATAATAAGATAGAGGATGATTCCGGCCAAGGAGGCAACTACGATATACGACCAGCCCATCGCCATCTCTGCTTTTCTCAGGTTGTCCTTGATCCCGAAGCCCAGTCCTGAAGTTGAGGCTGCAAAGTACTCACTTATGATCGCAGCGATGATCGCTGATGCGATGTTGATCTTGCAGGCTGTAAAAATATAGGGAAGGCTGTTCGGCAGCCGCAGCTTCTTGAAAATCGTCCATTTATCCGCAGCCACGGTATGCATCAGATCCAGCGAAAACGGCTTGAGCTTGTTGAGTCCGCTGTACGTGTTTATTGCCATGGCCGCCATGCAGACGACCGTTACGACGCCGATTTTCTGTCCCATACCTGTCGAAAACCATAGGTTCATGATCGGAGAAAGTGCGACAACCGGAACGGCATTAAAGGCTGTAATGACGATCATCCCTCCGTAGCCCCACTTGGGAAAAATGGTAGCAACGACAGCGATCATGAATCCGATCAGGGAGCCGATGGCCATTCCGATCAGCGCACCTGATATTGTTACGCCGCAGTCCCGAAGTGTCTTTAAAATATTTTCGGAAAGTGTTTCGGCGATCTCGAGCGGGACGGGCAGCTGGAATTTTTTGAGGTCAAGAAGCTTGTGCAGGAAACCGAGCTGCCAGATTGTCAGGAATGCAATACCGAAGGCCGCCGGCCATACGATGTTTTTCCATTTGTTTTTCATATCTGTATACCTGCCTCTCCCTGCGAGACGTTCTGCCACGGCAGCACTAACCGCTGGATAAATACAACAATGTAGTAGCTGATAATTCCCATGAATGCACTGGTGATAACGGATGCCCAGAAAATGTCAGGTGAATTCGAATACAGGGAATACAGTATTTTGACACCGATCCCGCTTTTCGATCCGAGCATGTCAACGAGGATGGAGGCGGTTACCGCCATAGGTGCAGCGATCTTGAGACCGGTGAACAGATACGACATGGAATACGGGAACATGAGCTTCATGTATATTTTGTATTTGCTGGCGGCAATGGAATAGAGCAGGTCCTTCTTGTCCTGTTCGACACTCTTCAGGCCGCTCAGCATATTGACGGCAACCGGGAAGAAGGTGATGTATGCCGCAATAAGGATTCTCGATACGTTCATGTCGCGTACAATATTGAAAATAATCGGAGCCAGGCCAAGCACCGGGATCATCTGTGACACGATCAGGTAGGGAAAAGATATTCTCTCCACCGTCCTTGAAAGGCTCATGACGATGGCCAGGAAAATCCCGACGGCAGCACCGCAGGTAAATCCGATGACCGCCCTCGAAAAAGTGACGGCTCCGGCTTCCAGCAGCATTTTCCAGTTCTGGAAAACGGTGATGAATATATTGTGGAGAAAGGGGAGCTTCATGTCCGCCATCTGATCCATCGCGGCATACTTGAGCAGAAATGCGAGGAGTTCCCAGGCCGCGGCAATGCAGACGATCCATACCGCTGCGACGATCCTTCTGCTCTTTTTGTCTTCGGACATATTCACACCCCCTCAAAGCTTTTTCTGATCTTGGCGACATACTCATAGAATTCGGGCGTTTCTCTGAGTGTGTTTCTGCGCGGGCGCGGCAGGTCGATATCGACAACGGCTGATATGCGGCCCGGATGGGGTGACAGCACGACGACGCGGTCCGACAGGAAAACCGATTCCGGAATGTTATGTGTTACGAAAATAATCGTCTTGTTGGTTTTGCTCCAGATCTTGAGCAGATCTTCGTTTAACTTTTCACGGGTAAATTCATCGAGAGCCGAAAAGGGCTCGTCCATCAGCAGGTACTCCGGCTCAAGGGCAAGGGCACGGGCAATGCCGACTCTCTGCTGCATGCCGCCGCTCAGTTCAAAAGGGTATTTGGAACCGAAATTCTGCAGGTCCACAAGATCAAGCATTTTGTTGATCCGTGAGGTCCTCTCCTTTTTGGGGACTCCCATGATTTCCATCGGCATGCAGATGTTTCTTCTCACCGTCCGCCAGTCGTATAGCACCGGGCTCTGGAACACAATACCGTATTTTTTCTGGATGCGAATCTCCCTCGGGGTCAGCCCGTGTATGGAGACGCTGCCGGAGGTTGGCTGGATCAGATCGGCAATAATGCGCAGCAGCGTTGTCTTGCCGCAGCCTGAAGGTCCCAGCAGCGAGATGAATTCACCCTGGCGGATATCGAGGCTCACGTCATTTAAGGCAACAATATCCTCTCCGTTATTTACCTGGTACTTCATGCTTACATTCTTGATTTGGATTTCTGGTTCACTCATATGTTTTCTCTCCTTTTACCGGCGGATATGGCTCCTGTGGGGCAGACCACCGCACAAAGATGACAGCCGACACATTTTTTCGCGGTTAGTACCGGTTTATTTCCGGCTTCTGTGAATTCTATCGCCTGATGTCCTCCATCCAGGCAGGAAAGATAGCATCGTCCGCAGCCCAGGCACTTACTTCGATTGAAGTTCGGGTAGGATATGGAATGACGGTTAACCTGATCTGCCGGCACGATGTTGCTGAGTGCCATGCCGACCATTTCGTCGAGGGATGCGAATCCGTTTTCCCCGAGATAGGAGGACAGACCGCCGATCAGATCGTCAATAATCCGGTACCCGTACTGCATGACGGAGGTTGTGACCTGAATATTTTCGCAGCCCATCGAGATAAATTCCGCGGCATCGCGCCAGGTTTCTATGCCGCCCATGCCGCTGACCGGGGCATCCTTGAGACCGGGATGCTTCTTCATGTCATGGATGAAGCGCAGTGCGATCGGTTTGACTGTCTTGCCGGAGTAGCCGCCGATACAGGACTTCCCGTCCACTTTCGGTTCCGATATGAAGTTCTCCAGATTGATGTTCATGATGCTTTTGATGGTATTGATCGCGGCGATTCCCGTTGCTCCGCTCTGCATCGCTGCCAGTGCGGGGATTTCCATATTTCCGATATTCGGCGTCATTTTGGCTAGGATGGGAAGGTGCGTACCCCTTCTTGCTGCGGCCGTAAACATGGCGACCATCTCCGGATTCTGCCCGACATCGGAGCCTAAGCCCTCGCCTGTCATATGCGGGCACGAAAAATTACATTCGATAATGTCGGCACCGGCCTCTGTGACCCTCCGGGCAAGGTATGTCCACTCTTCGTCATCCTGTCCGAGTATGGAGGCGATGATGATTTTCTGCGGATAATCAGCTTTGAGGCGCCTCAGGAAGTCCATGTTTTCTTCGAAGGGATGATCGGAAATCTGTTCAATATTCTTAAATCCTATGAATGAATTGCCTTCTTTTCGCAGGGCCGAAAACCTCGGTGATACTTCCTGCGGGACAAAGGTTCCAATCGTCTTGAATGCAGCCCCGGCCCATCCCATATCAAATGCCCGGGCTACCATCTCGTAATTACTTGCGACAACGGACGAGGACAGGAAAAACGGATTTTCACAGGGTACTCCGCAAAATGTGATGGACAGGTCTGCTTTTCGGAGACCGGCGGTTCCGGCATTTCCGGCGTATGCCAGAAGCTGAGGAATTCTCACCGGGCGGTCTGTTGTTCCAAGGATGCAGGCTGACATGCAGTCTTTTTCATTGCACGTATGGCAGAGCTCACAGTCGGCTGCTGATTCCGCTGCTCCGTTGATATTGTCAAATCTGAGTGAGCGGATAATTTTAGCCGGATCTAATACATTCGGACATGTTTTTGAACAGGGGGCGTCATGGCAGAGCAGGCATCCGTCTGCTTCTTTTTTTGCAGAAATCTCATTCAAAACATGAACCTGCATCTGACAGCCCTCCTTTTTGTACGTAATCTGCATGGACATTACTTTTTCCCTGCTCTCTTAACGAACTTGCCCCAACCGGGTGTGCCTGTAAATTCTCCGTCTTTATACACGAGATTGCCTCTGGAAAAGGTCATGACCGGATATCCGCGGAACTTCTTGCCGGCCCAGATTGTGTGGTCAACATCCGAATGCATCGTCTCGACAGATACGGTAAAATCTTTTTCCGTGTCGTAAATCACGATATCCGCATCTTTACCTACCGTCAGGGAACCCTTTTGTGTGCAGCCGAATATTCTGGCGGGATTGGCTGAGCATAATTCGACGGCTTTATTGAAGGTGATTTTGCCGGCGTTCGCAGCGGCCAGCATATATGGGTACAGGTTCTCGATGCCGGCACAGCCGTTGGGTATCTTGGTGAAATCATCCTTGCCCCAGTCTTTTTCGAAGCTCTGAAAAGGACAGTGGTCTGTAGCCACCGTATCAATACCGCCCGTACGGATTGCTTTCCACAGGGCATCCTGGCTCTCAATCCCTTTCATCGGCGGGGAGCAGACGAAGTTTCTGCCGTCCTCACGCTTATAGACTTGATTGGTGAATTCCAGATACTGGGGGCAGGTCTCCACATAGACTTCATAGCCTTCTGTTTTTGCGGCAATCGCAGCCTCGAGTCCTTCTTTGTCGGCCATATGGACGATATAGAGCGGCGCATCAAGGTTCTTGGCCCAGTGGATCGCACGCCTGTCTGCTTCCGCCTCAACAAATTCCGGGCGGCTCAGATAGTGGTACCAGGGTGACAGCGTGCCCTCTTCCCTGAATTTTGCGACATTCAGGTCAATCAGGTCCGGGTTTTCGGCATGTATATTGATAACCGCCCCTACTTCTTTGCCCTTCATGAGGATTTTGGCAAATGTTCCGTCATCCACCATCAGCCCTTCTTTTTTGTAGACGAAGAAGCATTTGAAGCTTGTCACGCCTTCAGCAACTGCTGTCTCCATCTCTTCNNCCGTTTAAGTCCGTCAGGCAGCAATGGAATGCAAAATCAACACAGGCTTCCTGTTCGCAGATTTCTTTTTTTTCGTTGACAATACCCATGATGGACTTACCTTTTCTCTGCATCGGGTAGTCGAAAACAGTCGTTACGCCGCCGCAGGCTGCTGCCCTTGTTCCGGACATATAGCTGTCTGCCGAGATCGTTCCTCCGAACGGCATTGCCAGGTGGGTATGGGCATCAATAGCTCCCGGCAGCACAAGTTTCCCCGCTGCATCGATGACCTGTGCGCCTTCTTCCGGGAAATTCGTGCCGATGGCCGCGATCTTTCCGTCAGAGACGGCAATGTCAGCTTTATAAGTCTCCGTAGAGGTAACAATCGTGCCGTTCTTGATTATCAGATCCATCTCATTACCCTCCTGTACAGGTGCGCTGCATGATTTATAAGAAACAGGCCGCATATATGTGAAGTAAGTCTTCTTCATTCGGTTTGACAGTGCAGTTGCCGATGTTTTTGGTCTGAATCGCCAGCCTGCTGTAGTCACAGATTTCTTCGGGGATGAGCGATTCCTTTTCTCCAAGAAGAGTGTCCAGCATTAACGCGAATTCACTCACATGTGTGAAGTTCATCAAGGCAAGGATCCTTTTGATCAGCTCCGGCTTTCCGGTCTCCGTGAAGCGAAGGAATTCTCCGAGAAGAAGTCCGTTTGCGCGGCCGTGGTCGATGTCCTTAAAGTAGGTAAGTGAATATCCCATGGCATGGACGGCTGTCGTGCCGGTCTGTGCAATGACCATGCCTGCCATAAAAGAGGCGTGCAGGAGCTTTTCCCTTGTCTCTGAATCCATCGCGGGCTTGAGGCCTGATTTGTACTCCAGGATTTCGGGTATGCAGGCTGTGATCATGCGGATGCTTTCCGAGGCCAGCGCGTCTGAGACAACAGATGCCCTCACGGACAGCATTCCTTCCACGGCATGTGACAGTGCGTCGACGGCTGTATTAATTGTCGTCACAGTCGAGAGGCGCTCCATGTATTTTTCATCGAGAAAAGAAACCGTCGGAAAAAGCAGATCTGATGCAATGCTGGTTTTTGTCTGCTTCCTGTCATTGGTCAAGATGGAATATTGCGTGACTTCCGCACCGGTTCCTGCCGTCGTAGGAACAAAGGCCATCGGCAGAACTTTGCTGCCATAGGAACCTGAAAACAGGTCTTCCTCCCTGATATCCTGGGCGGCCAGAAGGGCAATCGCCTTGCCGGCGTCCATCGGGGAGCCGCCGCCGATCGCGATAATGAAGTCGACATCGTTCTCCCTGGCAAAGGCAGCGCCTTCGTACGCGCAGGAAATCGTCGGATTACTCATAACTTTATCGAAAACCAGATATGTGATTCCAACGCTTTCGAGGGCTTCTCTGACATCCTTTTCCGATCCGTTTTCCTTGGCGGAACGGGCGCCGGTCACGATCAGGGCTTTTTTGCCGAGAGGCCGAAACGCCTCGGAGTTTTCTGTAATACAACCGCTGCCCATGATGACGCGGGTCGGCATATAATATTTAGCTGTCATATTTTCTACTCCCTGCGACTTTCTTTTTTCGAGAATTCACTGCCCGATCATCTGGTCAACTTCACCGAGCACTTCGTCCATGATGGCCAGTGCCTCCGTGAGTTCCTGTTCGGTGATGATCAGGGGCGGAGCGACAATGATGCAGTTTTCATGCGTGTATGTATAGAATCCTCTCTCGCCAAGCATCCCCAGGATTTTGCCCATAAGCTTTTGGGGATCCCGGCCATATTCGACCAGAGGCTCTTTCGTTTCTTTATCCTTAACCAGTTCAATTGCCGAAAAGAGGCCGATGCAGCGGATATCTCCGACGCAGGGGTGTTTCTCCTTAAGCTCCTCAAGCAAGCTTTTGAGGAAAAGTCCGCGCTCTTTAGCCTGGGAAATCAGGTTCATTTCCTGATAGAATTCGATGGTTGCAATACCTGCTGCGCATCCGAGGGGGTGTGCCGAATAGGTCAGTCCGCAGCTCATAAAGTTCTCATCGAAGTAGGCTGCTATTTCCTCGCTGACAATGACGCCGCCGATCGGTGCATATCCGCATGTGATGCCTTTGGCAAATGTAATCATGTCCGGCTTCACATCATAATGATTGACCGCAAACCACTCGCCTGTTCTTCCCCAGCCGGTCATTACTTCATCACAGATCATGAAAATCCCGAATTCGTCGCATATATCGCGGACACCCTTCAAGTATCCTTTCGGCGGAATTATGACGCCGTTGCTGCCGGTAACACTTTCGAGGACGATGGCTGCAACTGAACTTCTGCCTTCATAGATGATCTGTTCGCGCAGCTGTGCGAGGTAATATTTTGTGGCGGCCTCTTCTGTCGCAAATTCAACCGGGGCACGGTAGATATACGGATCAAAGAACTTCACAAATCCCGGAATGCCGGGCTCGAGAGGATATCTTCTGGGTTCGCCTGTCAGATTGCCGGCACCGTAGGTCGATCCGTGGTAGGAACGGTATCTCGAAAATATCTTGTGTCTCCCGGTTACCATTCTTGCCATCTTGACGGCGTTTTCGTTCGCATCTGCGCCGCCTAAGGTAAAGAATACTTTTGCCATGTTGTCCGGTGCCAGATCGACAACCATCCTGGCGAGCTGGGATCTGACATCAATCGCAAAGGATGGAGCTGAAAAAGCAAGTCTGCCGGCCTGGTCCTGAATCGCCTTGATAACTTTTTCATTGCCGTAGCCGATATTCAGGTTGACCAGCTGGGAAGACATGTCATAGTAGCGTTTCCCGTCGCCGTCCCAAAAATATATGCCTTCGCCGCCGATCATAACCTTAGGTTTGATTGCACCCTGTGTACTCCAGGAATGCAAGTTATACTTCTTAGATATTTCACTTATCTCACCGGCCGATTTCAGTTCCTGCTGCATACTCTTACCACCTCAATTTAAAAATAAAGAAGCCCTTCCGCACTATCCAATGGATTTCATGCGAAAAGGCTTCGTTACCTCAAATTTTTCTTTCAAATTAGCTTGAATTCATATTATCACGTATGGCAGGCGGCACAACGAACTGCGGCACAAAAAGTCTTGTGCTGATGCACATATTGCAAGTGACAGGCGCACAGATTGCAGAATCGAAGTGAGGATTACAGGAGATCCTTTATATAAAATGCCAGAAGCAGCATCAGGCCATTCTTGAAATCCAGCTCGCAGCCCAGTATTTCCCTGATCTTTTTTATTTTGTAGTTGATCGTATTCCTGTGTACGAAAGTTGCCGACGCAACCTCCTGAACACTGGCATTATGATCGAGATAGCTCTTTAACGTGAGCATATAATCCGTCTGATTCTTGCTGTCATAATCTTCGAGGCGCCCCAGCGTATCTTCATATATTTTTTTCAACAGCTTCGGGTCATCCACTTCGAGCAGCATCTGATAGAGTCCGATATTCCGGTACGATACATGAAGTCTGTTCTGTTTTTCCGCAATGGGCAGAAGGGCAACAGCTCTTTTGTAGCTGTGAGTCAGCGTCAGAAGTCCGGGCTCATTGATACTGATTCCTGCAAAAATCCTGTATCCTTTGTCCGCGCGGCTGCACACCTCATCGAGGCGCTCAACTGCATTTTCCACAGCCTCCGGCGGAAAATCCTGCAGCACGACAATCAGATACTTATCCTGCCGGAAAATGTTGAACCGTTCACTGTGTTTGTACAGGATCTTCGTCAGGTGCAGCCGGACCGATTTGTCAAACTCGATGAACTTATCCGGAACCGGCACCTGCAGGGAGATCGCCGCAACACAGAAATCCGCGTTAATATCAAATTCCTTGCGTTCCAATACGGAACGGTTCTCAATCATTTTTTCAGGTGAAAAAATCGCATCCCGGAAAGCCCCGGCAACCGTTATCTCGTTCTCTTCCGATTTTATGATCTTGCGGTAAAAGTCGTTCGTGATATCGACAATACGGGTCTTCCATGGGATCGTGAAAAGCGGGAACTGCACTTCTTTGCAGAAGTTTGTCAGGTCTTCGGGCACCGATTTGATGTATGGCCCTATATTCAGGACCAGGCCGCTCGCCTGATTCTCAACGAGCTTCCTGGCAAACCCGAGCAGCCAGTCAGTATTTTTGTATCCGATGCCCGTCGTAAAGATCAGCTCCTCACCGTGAAGAAAGGTGGCTGTCTCGGGATCTTCCAGCATATGAACCCAGTTAACCAGATTGTTCATATTACCATCACCGCTTATCAGATTCATCCCGTAATTTTCTTTTGCATATTTGCACAGATATTTTAAAGCAATTGCCAAAATAATGACCCTTCCTTCTGAGGACGCTTCTTTTTTCGCTTTTTGAATGGCTGCTACGCCATCACATTTTCAGTTTCCCCGCACGTCAGTCTGCATCAGCCTTCAGCACGGCACCAAGCATGACACTCGCACCGGCCGTACACTGTATGGTCNNTGTCGAGGTGAATTCCGGCTCGCAATGGCTGTGTCCGTCTTTTGAAGGAACGAAAATCATCGTTGTGGGCATCATATAGGAGACAAACTGTGCATCGTGTCCCGCACCGCTGTTGATATATTGATTGGAGATGCCAAGCTCTTCCGCGCTTGCCCTGACGTAACTCACCAGTTCTTTGTCAAAATATACCGTGTCGCGTGCCCAGGCGAGTTCATAGCCTGTTCTACACTTTGCAACCATCTTCGGGATGTTCTTTATTATCTGGACAACCTGCCTGATTACCTCCGGATTCTCGTGACGCGCATCAATCGAGAAATCAACCTCGTCGGGGATGACCGTATGGACACAGGGATGGCATTTGATTTCACCGGTCGTATACACGAGGGCCCTGTCTAATTTATCAAGTTCCTGATGCAGATACACGAGCACTTGTGCCGCAGCATAAAGGGCATCTTTTCGATAGCTCATCGGCGTTGTACCTGCATGATCGGCCTGCCCGTAAGTCCGTATCCGGTAATTCACCATGCCCAGTACGCAGGTGACCACTCCGACATCTTTTTCTGCCGCTTCAAGGATCGGCCCCTGTTCGATGTGAAGCTCAAGCATAGCCTTGTAAGCATCGGCGCTGAGTCTGTTCTTCTCTTCTCCCTTATACGGGCTCGCATCGAGTGCATCCCGGAAAGTTACGGATGGATCGAGAATGCTCTTCGACTTGAGAACCGTCTGTTTGTCGAACTTTCCTGTTATAACGCCGGACGACATCATTGCAGGGGCAAAGAGCGAACCCTCTTCATTGGTCCAGATCATTGCAGTAATCGGGTGGCGGTGAGGAATTTTCTCAGCGGCGATCGTCTCAAGAACCTCCATCGCTCCCATGACCCCGAGGATCCCGTCGTAATTCCCGCCGTTTTTTACGGAGTCGACATGCGATGCCATTGCTATTCTTTTCAGACCGGCCTGTGAACCGGGAAGTGTTGCATATACGTTGGCCATATCATCTGTTTCGATAACGGCTCCGATTTTTTTCATTCTTTGAACAAACTCATCCCTGGCCTGATGTGCCTCCGGCGACAGCGAATATCTTGTAATCCCGCCGTGACCGGCATCCCCGAATTTGCTGAAGGTATCAATTTTGTCCTGCATTCTATTTTCGTCACAAGTAAACATATTCCGCACTCCTCTGCTGCTGATTTTAGAATCAAATTCATCGCCTGCATTCTGATTCCTTTATGTCTGCGAAAAAAGGCGCTTCCGGAAATAATCCGAAAGCGCCTTTACTTTGTATTTGCATATTTTATATGCTAAAAAACGGGATGTCAACTTGAACCAGAAGACTACATATGGTAGATTTCCTTCAGCTGTGGATACAGACACGCAAATTTTTGCTTGTTTTTCGCATAGAGGAGCGTATTTTCGGGGATTTGCCTGGTTATGGCTTTGATGCCGATATTCTTGACCGCATCGGCATAGCCCGGGAAGATTCCTGCTCCGACACCTGCTGCAATGGCAGCGCCGAGTGAGGTTACAGCAGCAGCCGGCACCGTCAGGTCAGCTACGTCGCGTTCGCAGATATCCGCAATAATCTGCTTCCAGAAAGCCGATTTAGCACCGCCGCCGATGATCCGGAGGACCGGGCTGGTCATCTCATCGGAGGATACCTCAAGAATGCTGGCCAGGGCAAAAGCTACACCCTCCAGTGTCGCCCGGAGGAAATGATTGGTATTCTGCGAGACGTGCATCCCGAAGAATACACCCCGAGCCTCTGAATCAAAGATCGGCGAGCGCTCACCCTCTATATACGGCAGGAATATAAGGCCCTCGCTTCCCGCCGGCACAGTAGCCGCCCGTTCGTCGAGTTCACGGGGGGACGGCACGCTGAACATGTCCTGTACCCAGGACACGGAGCGCCCGGCCGCCTGCATCGTGCCGAAAACGCCGAAGCTTTCGCCGTCAAGGGAGACAATGTTAAATACCCTTCGCTTTTCGTCGCGGAATTGGGAAGCGCTGTTAAAAGCAATCCAGGCAGTCGTTCCCATCGAGCAGTAAATATCACCCTTTTGCGCAAGTCCCGCGCCGACATTGGCACAGGCTCCGTCACCGCCGCCGGCAACGACCGGGATGCCTTCCGGCAGACCCATGAGCTGTGCTGCTTCTGCGCAGAGATGGCCGACCACATCATGGCTTTTGTGGAGAGGCGGAAACTTGTCGGCATCCAGACCTACGGCAGTAAACACATCCGTCAGATACGTCATTTTTTCGAGATTCAGAAGGAGGCCATGGGAGGCATCCGAATAATCAGCGGAGAACACCCCGCCGGTCAGCTTCATAACCATGTAGTCCTTTGACTGCAGGAAAGCGGACGTCGCATCGTACATGCCGGGGTGGTTATTGCGGACCCAGAGTGCCTTGGCCAGCGAGGCAGCAGGACTTAATACATTGCCGGTCCAGTTATAGATCTGCTCAACGCCGAATCTGTCAGACAGCTGCTGTGCCTCAAGCGACGCCCGGCTGTCCGAGTGAATCATGGAGCGCATCAGCGCATTCCCGTCCTTATCCACCGGAAGAAGTCCCAGCATATGTCCGCTCACTCCGATGGACGATACCTGAAGTACCGCCTCCGGCTGATAGACACCGAGCTCTTTTACTGCCGCACAGGCAGCCTTCCACCAGTCCTCAGCTTCCTGTTCCGCATGCCCTCCGGCCGGGAAATAAGTCTGATACTCGACCGTTGAACTGTCCCGGACACTTAAGTCCGATGCAAAGAGCGATGCTTTTACGGCGCTTGTTCCTATATCAATCGCAAGAATGAACTTTTCCATATTCATATTCCTCCGTGCTTACCCTTTTGAATTTGCCCTTAAGCGCATAAAGACTGCGCTTCCATGCCGCGCCCGGCGTTTCGCATTTACAGCTCCGACATTTTCTCAAGCATTCTTACTGCGAGCAGCTTCGTCTGTTCCATATCCGTGATTTTGATGACGCAGCTTGCCGAATGTATATAGCGGCAGGGCATCGAGACCGCAACAGTGCGGACGCCGCCTGCGCTGACGTGAACGGCACCGGAATCATTGCCGCCGGCAACCATGGTCTTGGTCTGACATGGAATATCAAGCTCCCTGGCCGTCTCAAATGCCAGAGAGTAAAGCTTCTTGTCGTAGATCGTTGCGCGGTCCATGAAGGATACAACGGGACCTGCTCCGAGCCGGCACACCTGTTTGTCTGCTTCAACACCTGTAATATCCGCTGCCGTCGTCGTCTCAAGGACAATCGCCATATCGGGATTGATGCTGTAAGCGGCCGCCTTTGCGCCGCGCAGCCCTATTTCTTCCTGCACGGTAAATGCAAAATGCACGTCATACTCGAGCTCGGAGTCGATCATATCCAGCATAATCGCACAGCCTGCACGATCGTCGAGCGCCTTTGCTTTGAGCATTCCGTCGCCGAAAACAAGGAAATCCGATGTGAACACGGCCCGGTCCCCGAGTGAAATATGAGCCAGTGCGTCGTCCTTCGATTCTGCTCCGATATCAATGTACAGAGTATCGATTGCCGGAACACTGCCCCTTTCGGCATCAGACTGAAGATGTATAGGTTTTGTTCCGACAACACCGCCATAGCCTGCCGCTCCTACTTTTACGGAGCGTCCGATTACGACACGCGCATCAATTCCGCCGACAGCAGCAAATCGAAGCATGCCGTCTTCCGTCACGCCCGTAATGATAAAGCCGATTTCATCCATATGTGCGCAGATCATGATTTTGCGGTTCGGGCGTCTCTTCCCCGTCTTGAAAACCAGAAGGTTCCCCAGATTATCGCGTGTAACCTGTGCCTTATCGCCGATCTGGCCGGTAATATAGTCTGCCACCAGATCTTCCTCTCCGGACACACCGGAAATCATACAAATCTCTTTAAGCCGGTCAAGCATATTACATACCCTCCTTCGCAAAAGCACAGAGCAATTCAGCAACAGCCTCCAGGTCTGACAAGACCAGGGACTCCACAGGAGTATGCATGTACCGAAGGGGTATTGAAAGCGTACCTGTTCTCACGCCGCCTTTGGTCACGGCAATGACATCTGCATTCGTGCCCGTAAGTTCAGGCATGACTTCAAGCTGGTACGGGATTTCCTTTTCCTTTGCCAGTTCAATCAGACGGTCCGACACAGCGCGGTTCAGGGACGGGGAAATACCGATCATTCCGCCCTTGCCCATTTTTCCGCATTTATCTTCCGGGGAATCGGATGTGTGTCCAAAACTTACATCGACAGCAATCGCATAATCCGGTGCCAGGTCAAAGGCTGCAATGTGTGCGCCGCGTGAACCGACCTCCTCCTGCGAAGAGAACAGTACGGTCAGGTTGAAAGGCAGCGCACCCGCATCTTTGAGGAGGTCAAGTGCCAGCAGGATAGCTGCGACGCCCGAACGGTCATCGAATGATTTGCCGCTTACACGTCCGTTCAGAAGTTCCAGATTGGCTGCATGGAAAGTAATCCTGTCCCCGAACGAGACAAGGCCTTCGAGCTGTTCTTTGCTGAAGCCTGTATCAATCGCTATATCCGTAATCTCCGGTGCCTTTTTCTTCTCTTCTTCATTTAAAAGATGGGGCGGCTTCGAACAGATAAGCCCCGGCACGACCTGTGTCCCGTGAATGCGGACCTCCTGTGCCAGAAGCAGACGACGGTCAATACCGCCGCAGTTGCCGACTTTGATGAAGCCCTTGTCGTCGATATAGGTAACGATCATTCCGATCTCATCAATATGTGCATCGAGCAGCAGGGTCGGTTTGTCGTCCGAATGCTTCCCGATTTTACCGATTATATTCCCGTAATCATCAGCATATGCATCTTGTGCATATTGGCGCAGCCACGAGAGGGCAACACCTCCGGCATTTTCTTCCGCACCTGCAACGCCGTCCGTATCTGTGAGGCTGAACAATACATCTTTAATTATCATTTTTTCACCTTTTACTTTTTGAAGATTTTCTATATATCATACTTCAAATCCCGATCTTCTTCATCTCAATTTCCAATTGCCGTGCCTCTTTCTGAATGTTGGATGACAAGGCATCAATTCCGGCATCATAGAAGTGCATGATCTCGGTAAACAACTCGTAGAAGGCGTTTTTGACTTCAAAATTGCGGCTCAGGCTTACTTTTGACCGATACTTGTTCAGCAGATCAAAGTCCTTGCCGTTGGCATTGTTGAGCTGATACAGATCCAGCTCCGGATCGGCCCAGCAGCAGTTGAACGGGTCTATGACAGCGACGGCCGCCGTTGCCTCCCAGTTCAGAAGTACATTCCAGGTATTATAGTCGCCATGTATCAGGCGTGCAGATTCGATCGGCTCCGAGAATACCAGGTCGAAGTTATCATAAGCCTTTTGAACAACATCGATTACGTGTTCACTGAGCTGACTTTGGGCATGCATGTCCTTTGCTTTTTGGACAATCGAGTCTGCTTTTCTCCTGTAACAGGTTCGCCAGTCCTTCTCATATGGCCCGCCGCAGATTTCCCCGAAGCCCTCAGGATGCACGGTGTTATGGTAGCTGATCAGGTTGTCGACAATCTGATCGGCTATTTTTTCTTTGCTTGAAGGATTCATATCGGCCAGACAGCCTGCGTTTACTCCGTCAATGAACTCCATCGCGAGGGCATCTGATGTGATTTCCTGATCAGCGTCATGTGTGAAGTACACCTGCGGCATCTTAATCACAGCATGCTCCGCCAGAATCTTCAGCTGAGCCGCTTCTCTTTTATGCAGGTCCGGGAAAAGATAGATTTTTAAGACGACTTTATAGGGGGCGCTGTCAAGTTCGGCCAAAAATACCCTTCCATAGAAACCGCCTCCGAGCGACAGGATTGCCGTCGGTTTTTGAGCATAATACTTTTCGACAAGCCGGCTGGCTGCCAGCCTTTGAGGATTCGTCTCTGTCATATATTTCCCCGTTTGGTTTTTGAAGAGTTAATCTCTTTGTAGATCGACTGCATTTCAGCATCGAGAAGCGAGATGGATTCAGCAGAGTTCTTGAGGCGCCTGCGCAGGTCTTCCGAGATGTCGGCCTCTGACTTGTATTTAAGTTCGTGTTCGAGACTGGCCCAGAAGTCCATCGCAATGGTCCGGATCTGTATCTCTACAGGGACCCGCTGGGTGGATTCCGCAAGGAATATCGGGACCGTAACGACCAGATGCAGGCTGCGGTACCCGTTCTCCTTCGGCTGTGCAATGTAGTCACGCCTGCGGACCAGGACAATGTCATCCTGCCGGGTCAGCAAGTCAGCCATCCGGTTGATATCATCAATGTAATTGCAGATCACACGGACGCCGGCAACATCTGTCAAATTCTCTTTGATGGATGCCGTACTTACTTCAAAATTCTTCTTCTGAAGCTTATCCACAATGCTCTTCGGGGATTTAAGCCTGTATTCCATATGGTGAATTGGGTTGTGGTCAAACTTCACCTGGAACTCTTCATCAAGTATTTCAAGCTTCGTCTTTATTTCCTTGATTGCAGCGCCGTATAGCTGCTGCACTTCGAAAAAGTCCTTCAGATCTTCAAGCACCCTGGTTGTCGGGTACCCGCTTGATACAGCTTCTGCCAGATTATCAAGCAGATTTTTATCAAATTCCATCCTGAGTCTCCCTCCCGCTCATATTCGAATTGCGGGCCAAGGTCCCGCTCTTTTTTCCAATATGTAATATATTACCTGATGTCCAGAACATCCTCGATATCTTTCATCTTCTTGGTCTGCGGCACAAAGGCCGGTTTCCCAACAGGTATTACGCTCATAAGCCTCCAGCTTTCCGGTACATCCAGCGTCCGGCTGATATCCGCCCGGGATATGATCGGATCATTCATCCAACATGCGCCCAGACCTTTTTGATGGATCGTCAAAAGCATGTTCTGGATGGCCGCGCCGATGGAAAGTATATCGGGAGCACCCAGCGCATCCATCATTTCCTCATGAGAAAACCTCTGTTCTTCATAATATTTTGTGACACGGGAATCATGGTAATCCATATGCGTCATATATACGAAAATCACAAGAGGGGCATTTTTGAAAAATGTAGTCTGCTTTATCCTTGATTCGATGAACGCAGGCTCCGCGTTTTTATAGAATTCCCGGACGCCGTTTTCCGTCGCAAGGGTAACGGCTTCCAATACGGTTTTATCTTTTATGGCAACAAAATGCCAGCACTGACTGTTGCAGCCGCTCGGCGCATGCGTTCCGGCCTCAATAATTTCCCGGATTTCTTCATCCGGGATGGTATCCGGAAGAAACTTCCTGATGCTGCGCCGTGTTTTAATGGTGTCACTGAGCTGATCCATTCTTCCACCTCGATTATTCTAATACCACTGGGCCACGACAAGTACACAGGCCTGCACGGATGTCAGTCCAAGTTCTTCTACCAGGGAATCTGTTGTTTCATCATGCGTTCCCGGCTGAAACCAGATATTCTTGATCCCCAGGCTTGCCGCCTCGCGTAAATAGGCTTCTCCGCGTTTGGGCGATACGACCATATTCAGCACATCCGGTTTGTGGGGAAGATCAGCCAGGCGGCTGTAGCACGGATCCCCGTCAACGAACTGGCAGGTGGGGTTCACCGGATACACGATATAGTTTTTCTGCTTCAGCATCCTATAAATGATGTTGCCGTATTTGTTTTCGTTCCTGTTGGCACCGATTACAGCCCATACTTTTTTGTCGAGCATTTCTTTAGCTAGCATAATTGCCTCCTGTCTTTCCTGTCCTTGAAAAAACCGCGGTAAGAACCGCGAATAATTATAAAAATAGCTGCAGGCTGACGGCCATGACGGCCATCCCTGCTATCAGTCCGTAAATCGCCAGATGGGGAGAACCGTATTCACGGGCCGTCGGAAGAAGTTCATCGAGGGAAATATAGACCATAATTCCGGCGATGATTGCGAACATAACTCCCATTGTCATTTCATTCATAAACGGTGCCAAGACCAGAAATCCGATCACCGCACCTAGTGGTTCCGAAAGCCCGGATAGAAGCGACCAGCGGAAGGCCTTGCTGCGGCTTCCTGTTGCACAGTAGATCGGTATGGCGACTGCGAGTCCCTCGGGAATATTATGAATGGCAATAGCAAATGCGATGGCAATACCAAGACTTGGTTTCTGAAGGGCTGCTGTAAATGTGGCGATGCCTTCGGGGAAATTATGGATGGCAATCGCAGCCGCACTCATGAATCCGACCCGCATAAGCTTCGTGCGGTCGCACGGAATATCAGCGCCGCCTGCTATCATCTGTTCAATATGCCGGGCTTCATGGGGGTTCTCCACGGCGGGTACAAGCCTGTCAATCACAGCAATCAGGGCAATTCCGGCAAAAAATGCTATGAGCGTCGTCCAGGTACCTTTTTCCAGGCCCCAGAAATGTGTCAGACTCGTCCGCGCCTCTGCGAGGATCTCGACGAATGACACATAAATCATAAATCCTGCAGAGAAACCCAGGGATACCGATAAAAAACGGTTGCTGGTCTTGCGCAGGAGAAGTGCCAGCAGGCTGCCGATGCCTGTAGCCATGCCGGCAAAAAAAGTCAGTCCGAAGGCCAGAAGGACACGATTACTATCCACTTCTCAACTCCTTTGCTGTCGATACGGTGCCTGCGCGATGCAATACACACTTTTTCCATTATTTTACCATTTTCGTTTCCGGGCCGGCATCTTATTCGTTCATAATCCAGAGAATGCAGTAATTATTTTCCGCATGCATTACCGCATGTATTTGCTCATGAATCAAACCTGACAATCCAGGCGTCCCCGATATAATCGCCGATAATTTTGGCAGAGAGATTGAACCAGCTCTTACACTGGTCAAGGAGCACCGAGTCCCCCGTAACAATACGCTCCATATTCGCAATAACAACATCCGCATTCGGCACAAGTTCAACCTCGACCGGGATATCCCAATTTGCGGCATGTTCCAGAATTCTGCTTCTGAGGCGTCCTGAATTTGACACCGGTTTGTCCAGATAGAAGACGGCTTTGGGTACCTGCAGTTCCCTGAAGCACTTCCCTATTAGTTCAAGGGCCTTATCCGTATTCTCAATCAGGCTGTAGGTTCCCCTTAAGCCAGCCAGATCCCTGAAAACGCCATCCTTTCCTAAGATGATAAGACTCCCGGAGAGGGCTACTTCCAGAATGATGATCAGGTTGAATCCATCAATATAAAGACAGCCGTCTTTTGCCGCTTCAGGCGGGAGCTGACTTGCCTTTCTATTATTATATTGCAGCACAGAGCATGCGGCGCGCTGGAGGGCGTTGCGCTGCCGTGTTAACAGCTGATAGTGGCTTCCGACGAACTCCACAGCCGGTTCCACGCGATAACCCCGGTCGAGCAGCCACTGGATATCTTCGCCGGCTGTGCACAGGCGCACCAAAGCCTCCTCGCAGAACCAGATTCGGTCATCCTGGTCGTATCCGCGTCTTGTTGATTTGGGAGACAAAGGTATCACTCCTTCCTCTCTAAAAACTCATCCTTTGTGATCGAATAGCAGACGTCATCATAGATCGTTCCGTCAAATATCATGGTTGCCATGCGAAATGTGCCTTCATATTTGAATCCGAGTTTCTCAATGACTCTCTTAGACTGTTCGTTAAAGGGAAAGTGGTACACGGACATGATTTCAAGATGCAGTTCATCAAATGCAAAGCGCATGACTGCCAGGCAGGCTTCCGGTACGATTCCACGTCCCCAGTACTCTTCCGACAGCGCATACCCCAGCATCCTAACCTTGCCCTTATCGATGCTTCGCTTCATGTCCCGGTGAATACCCACCGAGCCGATAACTTTGCCGCTTTTTTTATCGCACACGGCCCACGTCTCGTCTTCTTCCATAAACATGGTAATTATTTTTCTGGAATCTTCAAGTGTCTCATGCGGCCGCCAGCCGGCCATCGGACCGACCGTTTTACTCCGGGAATATTCATAAAGATCCTCTTCATCGGTTTCTTTCCACGCTCGTAAGACCAGCCTGTCGGTTACAAGTGTTTTCATCTCTGTGCGCTCTCCTTATATTGATGATTTTCTATGTATCAGAAGCAGATATTCTGCGCCATTCATGCCCAATCCGATCATTCACAGGCTTTACCGAATCAATCTTCTGTACCTTGCGGTCATAGGTCAGAATTCCGTTCACCTCATCCTCAACATCCGACAGCTGGGTGTAAACGGCTGCTGACAGGCCCAGCGGGATCGCCGGAATGATTTCCTTCTCGAAAAGCTCCCTGTAGGCCAGTGAAAGCGAGGCCTTATCCGCAAATTTCTTATAGCCGAAATCCTTGCGGGCTATGAAGTTATGCCCCGGCTCTTTACAGGAATATCCTCCGAACTCTGATAAAAGCACGCACTTCCCCCTATTCGCAGGTATTTTAAATGCCCTGAAATAGATATGAAGGCTCGTAAAGTCGGAGTTCCCCTGGTTATGCCAGCCGCTGTACCGGTCGATCGTGCGGCTGGAATCCTGCGCCGCGACCCACTCACTTACACGGTCGGCATCAAACTGTCCCCATGACTCATTAAACGGAACCCACATGCCAAGCGATGTTGTGTTATACAGATGCTGTATAGTCCGCTTCGCATCCTCCATATACTCATCGCGCCCCGCTTTTTCCCGGCGCCCGAAAAACCAGTGATGCTTATCCCGGCACGGGATTTTAAGCAGCGATAATATATTCATTATCATGAATCTGTCACGTCCCCCGTTCACCATATCCTGCCAGACAATCATGCCTATCCGGTCACAATGGTAATACCAGCGCAGAGGCTCGATTTTGATATGCTTGCGCAGCATATTAAAGCCCAGGTCCTTCATCGCTGTGATGTCACTGATCATCGCCTCGTCACTCGGCGGTGTCAGGAGTCCGTCCGGGTAATATCCCTGATCCAGCACCCCGTTGTGAAAATACGGACGGTTATTCAGGCACAGGCGCGGGATGCCCTGCCGGTCCGGGCCGAGAGAAAACTTGCGCATCCCCACATAGCTCTTTACAACATCGAGCCCGACGGTGATCTCCACATCATATAGCCTGGGATTTTCGGGCGACCACAATTCGTACCCCTCAAACAGGATATCAGCCTTTCTATTATCTATCAGCCCCTGTGCAAGTACTCTTCCTCCCTCGCTTATAGCGACGTGCCCCTGCTGCAAAGAGCTTTCAATCTCCAGATGAACCAGACTCCGGTCTATATCCGGAGTCATACGGAAAGCTTCTATATAATCTTCCGGTACACTTTCGAGCCACACGGTCTGCCATATCCCGCTCTGCGGCGAATACCATATTGTCCCCCTGTGAAGACGCTGTTTGCCGCGGGCAATATAAGAAGTGTCCGTCGGATCAGTGACCTCAAGCTCCAGTACGTTGTCCTCGAGGATATATGGCGTAACATCAAAGGAAAAAGCAAAGAACCCGCCCTTGTGTTCACCGACAAAATGCCCGTTCAGGGTAATACAGCACCGGTAATCCACCGCATCGAAGTGCAGAAGCGCATGTCCTACGTTAAAGCTGTCCGGCAGGCGGAAAGAACGCCGGTAATAGAGCCGGTCCTCGGGGTAGATAACCTGATCGACCGTAGACAACGGGGCTTCCGGTGAAAAAGGAACAAGGATCCTTCCCCAGGCCAAAGCCGGATCAACACCTGATTCAGGGGCAGAACTGCATGTTTTCTCTGCAAAGGCCTCTTCACCCCTGGCAATCGCATAATCCCACCAGCCATTCAGGCATAGATAGCTGTCCCGCACCATCTGAGGACGTGGATACCCGGCAAGCGGAACAACGTCCTCCTGCCAATTCAATTGATTCAATAACTCTTCACCAAATGACGTATAGAGTTTTCCTTCAAGTTTGTCCATTTACGTTTCTCTTTTCTGCGTCTTTTTGTACCAGGATCATGGGGATCAGGATAAGGGCAGCTACAATCCCCGCTGTCAGAAAAACTTCCGGCGTCGGGATTCTTGTTGTCTCCCTGAATTCATTTACAAAAGTAATATTGCTGTTTCGGATGACTGCGTTGCCGATGGCAGGCCCGACCGTCATAGGTATCAGCACGAAAAAGATCATCCTGATTCCCTGAAACAGCCCGACTTTATCCTGCGGAGTGTTGTCACGTACTGAAGTATTGATGACAATATTCAGAAGGAGGTATCCGCACATCATGATCGTTCCGGCAAGGGCGACCATCGGTACCGCCCTCATGAAAAAGAGAAGGATCAGGCCGGCGGTAAAAACCGCTACAGACATATAGGAGAAGCGTTTCCGGCCAAACCGGTCGACCAGGCGTCCAAGCAAAATCCCGATTACGGAACTGATAAGGATCGTTGATCCCAGCACGATGCTATAGGTTAAGGCCGGCATGGCAAGGTAGTGCTCAAAATAAATGATCAGGAAAGGCATAAATACCTGCGTTGCGATACCGAAAATTGCCATGCAGACCAGGGAAAGATAGAGACTTTTGTGGGTTTTTATAATACTCGGGCGAAAACCGTATATGATGTCCGAAAAATAGCTGCCGCGCTGAATCTGCGGGTGCTCTTTTTCGCGGATGATAAAAATACCCGCGGCACCGGCCGCTGTTACCAGTCCGCCCAGGGACACAAAGAACAGGGGATAGCCGATGGATTCGATCAAAATACCGGATACACTGCTTACAATAATCATGGCCAGAAGGGGAAAAGTCGACAGGACGCCTTCCACCTTGCCCCTGTTGCCCGTGTCAACTGATTCCGTGACCCAGGCATTGAAGCTTGCATCGTTGGCTGTCGAACCCATAAATGTCATGACGCAGTCCAGAAGGATCACCAGCGTAACGGCCGTTGCGACCACACTGGCCGCGGGCGCAAATTGCGCAACATTTTCCCTGGATACAAGTGCAAAAGAAGCTGTCACCAATCCCCAGGCAACATATCCAAACGAAATGAACAGCCTGCGATGTCCGAGCCGGTCACTTAACGCACCCATCAGAAGTGTCGCAGCGGTTGCCGTAATTGCACTGGCCGCGACCATCACCGTAATATCGGTGGTAGTCCCCCCGATTTCATTGAAAAGAAAAAGATTGAAGTACATGTTTTCGACAACCCAGGCAATCTGACCAAACATACCAAATATAATAACAACGAGCCAGGTTCTTTCAGACACCTTCATTTGCATAACTTTGGTCTCCTCTTCATATGTTGTTATCCTAATAACCGGTCATGTAAGCCGGTATTTTATCCGGGGGCCGGAAAGTGCGAAATCCGAAGCCGGGTTGTCCCGTATGGAACGAGCGTAATTGTCGTCGCCTCCCCCATCACCGGCCTGCGCGAAGAAGGAAGCCGTGCGCTATGCTTCCTGATCCTGAAGTCCTCGACATACCTGCCCTTCAAAATCAGGCTTACCGGCGCGGACGAAAACGGCAGGTGCGCCGGCGGGGTACTGGAAACGCTCTCAATAACAAGCCCTTCATCCCCGGTAAAAGGGGTTACATTGAAGCTGTCCGACGTCACAAAACCACGGTCATGGAACGGGTTTGTGCCCTTTATATATATTTCCTCTGCCGAAAGCCCAAGTGCCATAAGAAGGTTCCCATAGTGGATACTCTTACTCCCGTCAGGATTTGTAACAATGTTAATTCTTGGTTTACAGGAAAGTTCAATCACATCACCCTCTGTCGCAGCAACATGGATCATGCCGTCCGGGGAAGGTGTGCCGGCTGTCGGCCTGCCGTTATGCAAGACGGCAAAATCCGTATTGGAAATCGGCCGGAAATGAAGTTCGACTTCTCCCGCGGCTTTCACAATGGTAAAGAGAATCTTGTCGTCAAATGGATAGCTGCCGCTTTCCCTGACCTCGAGCGGGGCTCCGTTGTGAGCCGTCCTGACCGTACATGCACCGTAAACCGGGAATGCCAGCCCTTTCTCATGGCGCAGCGCCAGATACCCTGCAAACAGGGGGAACCCCGCATGCATGTTTGCTGCGCAGCACCCGTAGTTCGGTGCAACGCCAAATGTATTTGCATATGAATCCGTATCAAAGAACTGCCTCCGGTTTCTGTCACATGCCACCTGATTTGCCTGCTGGACATATTGATGTGAAGTCATATCCGGTGTAAACATAGCCGGCAGCGTATTATAGGCAATAAATTCCAGAAGTTCATAAGCCCATGGCTTACCTGTCACCCGGCCGATTTCCTCAAGGGAATACATCATTTCCACAACCGTGCAGAGCTCAATACCCTGGGCAGGATCCGGCCCCATCAGATGCTCGTCGCTGCTGAAAATTCCCGTACTGTTGCCATGCAGCCTGTACAGCTGTTCATATCCCTTCCGGCTCAGGGCGCAGAGCTCCGGCCGGTCCATAAACGCCCCGTACGTCGCGGGGTATTTGAGTGCCATCGCCAGGTTGACACCGTGCGTTTTCATAATCAGGGAGATGATTTTCCCGCGGTTGAATGTCAGGATTGCATCGCGCTCCGGACGCGGCTTCTGTCTGAGGCTCTTCTTGCTGTGGCTGTCCAGGACTTCGGCCAGTTCCTTCCCGGCCTTGAAAAGATTCCTGGATATATAAGCCGTCATGGGCCGGGTATATGGAAAATGTTCAAACAGACTGAAATAATCATACGAGTATTGGCGGAGCTTTTCGACGAGGTCTTTGAGAAAAGGCTGCGGCCGATACGAATACAGCAGCTCAATCGCTTCCATCGCTTCCAAACCGCGGGCGCATGCCCAGAAATGAAGCGGCTGCCGGTCTATATGTTCAAATTGATAGTGAAAGTATCGTTCCATGAAATCCAGGATCCGGGCATCTTCCGCAGCCCTGAAATAACCGGCAAAGGCTTTGAGCACGATCATTCGCGGCCACCAGTCATAGTTTCTTGCCGGGCCGAAATTCCCGTCTTCCCGCTGCCCGGCCAGGATCGCCTCGACCCAGAGCTTTACCTGCTCCAGCGCCTTTGGGTCATTCATCAGAAATGCAATGGGTATCAATCCGGACAAATAATATGGCCCTCGCTCCCAGGCTTCCCCGGTACCGCCAAGCCATGCGCTGTTCTCATTCAGGTCGGGAAACACTTCGCCTATATGACCGGTGAGCCCGTCAAGCTGCGCCCTGAGCTGATCCTTAATCATACCTTCCGGGATAATCGACACAAAGGAAATCTTCTGATAAAGATACATTTTGAACTCCTTGCCCGACGCCAAAGCAGTACAATATGACCGGTTATAGGATTCTACTCGTCTTTTGACAATATCGATTCAACAAATACAGTCGCCAGAAGAGGGTCGAACTGCGTCCCGGCATTTCTTCTGATCTCCAATATAGCCTCTTCTTTTGTCATTGCCTTCTTATAGGATCGATCCTGCGTCATCGCATCATAGGAATCAACAAGGGTAAGCACACGCGATATGACCGGTATTTCTTCGCCCGCAAGTCCCTGCGGGTATCCCTTGCCGTCCCAACGCTCATGATGGCAAAGAATATACTCTGCTACTCTGCTCAATTCAGGTACGGTAAGGGCAATCCTGTAACCGACATCGGGGTGCTTTTTGATCTGCACCCATTCGTCATCCGTCAGCGGCCCCTGCTTGTCAAGTATTCTCTGGTCTATGCTGATTTTACCGATATCGTGCAAAGTGGACACCAGCTCAAGTGAGACCAGATCATCCTCGCTGAAGCCCAGCGCGCTGCCGAGCCTTTTGGACATCTGAGCCATTCTTTCAGCGTGTTCTTCCGTTTCATTGCTTTTTTCAAACATCGTTGTCTTGATGGAAGAGATAATAGCGCTGTGAAGACTTTTGTGTTCCAGCAGCTTATGACGGTACATATATTCTTCTGCAAGCTTAACCACGTCGGGAAGCGACTCTTCCGGTTTTGTTTTGGTCGCGTACCCGAGCGAAATGCTTGTGTAATATGTTTCCTTATCTTCTTGATTTGCATACTCTTCGCAGGCTTTTTTTATCGAATTGATGATCTGATTCGTCATCTTCTCATCTGTCCTCGGCAAAAGAATACAGAACTCATCTCCGCCTGTCCGTGCAATGATTTCATGACTGCTGCAGCAGGAAGTAAGGATTTTAGCCATTTCAACCAGGAGAACGTCGCCCTGCTCATGACCAAAAGCATCATTTACAAATTTGAGGCCGTTAATGTCGCCGATTATTATGGACAGGGGAAGCTGGTCGGGCACATCCAGACGTATTTTTTCATTGTCCAGAAAGGTACGGTTATAGAGTCCGGTCAGAACATCGTGGTAATTCAAATACAGAATTTCTTCTTCCCTGTTTTTGCGCTCCGTTATATCTCTGCTGACACCGATTAATCCGGAGACAGAACCGTCGGAATCGTAGTAGGGTGTCTTAAGGGTTTCAAGGCAGATTTTCTGGCCGTCCGGATATTCGACGCTCTCTTCGTTCATTCTCTCGGTGCACTGTGCCAGCATGATCAGATCCATTTCACGGAACAAATCAGCATGTTCTTTGTCAAATAGATCATAATCCGTAAACCCTATAATGTTTGCAGGGTCCCTTCCGGTCAGTTCCGCAAATGACTTGTTGCAGCCCACATATTTCCCGTCAATATCTTTGTAGAAAATCAGATCCGGGATCGAATTCAATAATGACTGCAGGAAAATCTGCTTATCCTGATATTCGTGATATAGATTTTTATAGTTTGTTTCACTTTCTTTGAGCCCGATTTCTGCATTTTTCATCTGCGTGATATCCTGGACCATACAGAGGTACGTATTAATCGGATTGTCGTTCATGCTAAGGGAAAGAACCGTCATATTCACCCATACAATTGTTCCGTCAGGCTTAAAATACCGCTTTATCATCGAATAGTCGCTGATTCGCCCCTCTATCAGCAGGGCAAGATTATCCAGATCCTCTTTGATGTCATCCGGGTGCGTGAAATTCTCCCATCCGATTTCGTCTATTTCTTCTCTCGTGCGGCCAAGAATATTAAGATATCTTTCATTGTAATGATGCAGCTCCCGGTTATCCGTGATGGCAATACCGATCGGTGCCTGTTCAAACATCAGCCTGAACTGCTGTTCGCTTCTCTTCAGATCCATTTCCGTGCGGATATTTCTCTGCACATAGAATACGACGATGCACAGGATGACTTCCGCTATCGGATAGAAAACAAGGACCGGAAAAGTGATTTCTTTAAGAGTCTGCAGGATACTGTCGGCCGATAGTGTGAACATACAGGCCAGCATGATAAGATGCACAAGGAGTCCGAACAGATAAAATTCCCGCCACGGATATTTCTTCTGGCCGACGATTTTCTTGATTCTGAAGTGACCCCAGATAAGTCCGGCAGATCCTGTCAGAATAGTAACAAGGACACCGGTAAGCTGGCCCGGTCCTCCTAAAACCACTCGATAGATGCAGATAATTACAGCCGCGATACCGGTCGGAATAATCCCGAAAAACAATCCGCTGACACTTATCAGAATCGACCTGGTATCAAATATAACACCGGTTGTCGCCCTGACTGAATTCATCATCAGGGCTACGCCGATAAAACCGAGAAGCAATCCGAGAAGAGTGTCTGATAAAAGACTTTTATTGGGTTTGGATAGAAAAAGAGCATTATAAACAATGCTTATACTAAGCAGAAGTGAGGCGTTAACAATCAGTGCCGCTATAAATTCACTATTCATGCCTGCAACCTTTGCTCTCTTTATTATTTGGAATGATCAGGATGAGGCGGAAAAATTCAGCGTTTCTGTTATTATATCAGTTATTTTCTTTTCGACGTATATTTAGTGTAGTTTCCAGCTTTGCGAGGTGTGGAGGCCGGTGACTGCGGCAAATTGTGGGAACCTGCAAATTCAAGGACATTAAAATATGACCGGCTCACAGGCAATTCAGGTCAGCCTGATGACAATCTTATGAAGAATATTCACCGCATCTTCCAGATTGGACGAGGCATCTTTGATATGGTGATAGACCTCTCTGTGCCTCAACGCATCAATAGGATCACAGCCTTTAAAAACCCGCGCCATCCCATCTCTATACAGCTGCTCAACCACATTATGCGTCCCTCTGATTCCGGCTATGAGCTGTTCCGATTTCGAAGGATCGTTCTGCAGGAGTCCAACCGCTTCGCCAAAAATCTCCGTGCCCTTTCTCAGATTTTCAACCATGCTGCAGATGATATCGTTTGCCGGGACATCATAGGCTTTCATTGAGATCAACGTCGACTGTGCGTACTCGATAACCCTGTGCATGCCGATTGAAATCGAGTAAATATCCCCGCGGTCGAACGGCGTCGAGAAAGCTCTGATCAGATTTTTTTCCAAGTCCATCCTGATGTCATCCGTTTTACTCAGAACAGAGATTAATTCATACGTTTCCGCTTCGGAACCGTCGGCCAGCCATCTGTTTAAGGCGGCAACCCCTGACACGTTCATCAGGGCCTGATTATTCAGCATTTCATAGAAATTGTATTTTACAGGGAACAGACGATCAATAAACTTTTGCTTTTCCATATGCTTCTCCCAATGACTTTCTATGTTTTCGTATGGTTTTCTTTTATTTTCCCTATGTCACTTTGAATATAAGCTTCCATATCACAAAAATAATGGCAGAAATTACCGCTGAGGACGGAATAGTAATTAACCATGCCGCGACAATTTCTTTGACGATCTGCCAGTTGACTGTCTTGTATCGTTCAGCCGACCCTATTCCCATGATACTTCCCACAACGACGTGAGTGGTAGATACAGGCGCCCCCAGAGTTGTCGCAGAGAAGATAGAGCCCATCGATGCCAGCTGGGAATTGACGCCGTGAATGGGCCGCATTTCATATATTCCTCTTCCGATTGTCTTAGTTATGTTCCACCCGCCAATCAGCATGCCCATAAACATAACCAGGCCTCCCGAAATTCGAAGCCAAAGCGGTATCGAAGAAATAGCGGGGCGTCCGCCTGCAGCAAGCGCCAGTGTGAGAATTCCGATTATTTTCTGGGTGTCGTTCGCGGTGAAACTGTAGGACAGCAAGCCTGTAATCAGCCATTCAAAGCGGTTCAGCCAGATATTCAGTCCGATTTTTGCGTTTCGGAAAATAATCTGCGATACCTTCCCCAGAATGAATGCCAGAACAAATCCAGCCAGCGGTGAAACAATCAGGGCAAAAGTTACCAGGACAATTCCTGTGATGCGATGACTGCCGGATATTAGATCTCCCCAGCCCCAGTTCACATACTGTGTGCCGGAAGACACACAGACGGCCCCGATAATCCCTCCGGTCAGTGCATGCGTCGTACTTGAGGGCAGACCGAGCCTGCCTGTCAGCAGACTCCAGATGACCGCTCCAAGAATGGCTGAGAAAAGAATGGGAAGCAGAACTTTGTCAGCGGGAAGATCAATCAGACCTGAGACAGTATCGGCAACAGCACTTCCGCCGAATACGGCTCCGGCCAGTCCAAAAGCCGAGGCGAGCAGGATGGCCTGCCTTGGTGAAGCCGCACCGCTGCAGACAATCGTTGCCATCACGGCGCTTGCATTGTGATACCCGTTGGACAGCGCAAATGCTAGGCATGTGACTATTACTAGAATGAGTAAGACGGTTGAACTGATACCCACCATGATTACATACTCCATATCTGCCGGATGCCGGGAAATTATTCTGCGAGAATGTGCAGCAGCGGAAAAATCAGAAGGAGCAAAACTTCAAAAAGGATCAGCCGTCTTTCCGACTGCCAGCCGCCAAGACTGAAATATTCTTCCGTGATGGAATCGAGGATGCCTATTTGATTGCTGAGAACGCCATATCTGGAAGCCAGCTCAAAGTAATCGCTCATTTTGTCGAATACCTGCCTTACACCCATGGTTTTATTGAAGGCCGACGGCCTGTCGAGCAGCCTGACATTTTCGATACTCCTGTATTTGAACCGGATACTTTTAGCGATGGTTGAAGCAGCGCCGCGGGCATTCATAATCAGAGAACCTTTACCAAGCTTGCCGATATACTTGTCGGCAATATCCAGGACGTCAGAGAGTTCCTGTTCGATTTTGTGAAGTTCGGTCGATTTTGCAAGTACAGCTGCTACGGCATCATTCACATATGGCTCATCCGCGAATACTTTCCCACTGTCTTCCCATAATCTGACATATCCATCTTCCGTATGGATTATCACATGCGTCTCATTGAACTGGTCGAGAGCCCGCGCATCTATCATGACAAACTGCCTCCCGAGATATGTAAGAAACTGATCTGTCTCAGCCCGGCTGCAATTAACGAAGGCGGCGCAGCCGTATTTATACAGATACACAGCCCGGTCTGCACCGGTATATGCAAGAACTTTTTCAACATGCTTCTCGTCAAGCTTCAGGCTTTCCTTCCAGTCAGCTTCCTGCCGCAGATCGAAGTGTGTGCTTATCTGCAGCAGCGGCAGCCTGTCCGCGATCTTATATGCATTGAAAATGACTCTCTCCATTATTCGCCTCTGCCTCTACCTGAGCAAATCCAGCACCATCAGCAGTACTTCAACTACAATCAGGAGCACGATCACCCATTCGACAAAAAGACCGCGCATGGAATGGCTTATTGCAGTAAATCCGTCGATGATGCTTTTGAGGATTTCGGTTTTGCTTTTAATCACTTCGTACCGGTCATTCAGCTCGAAAAATTCCGACATTTTCTCATAAAAATCTGCTGCATCGCTGTTGGACCAGGTGATGTCGGGCTTATCCAGAATCATAATATAGGCAATGGTATTGTATTCATGCCTGACAATCCGCGATGTCGTCCTGGCCAGTTCCCGGTTGCCAATATTGAGCCTGCCCTTTTCGAGATTATCAATCTTGCTTTCCAGGTCATCAAGAATCCGGCTCAGCTGAACTTCAATGCGCTCCAGGGCGGCTGATTTTGCAATGACAATGGAAAGCAGTTCCGGATAGAACGGCTGCATCCGGGGAACCCGGACATAGAAATCCGTAAATTCCATCTCCTTATTTTCCGCAAGACGCAAGGCATAATCTTCCTGGTATATGCGGAAATTTCCGATATCGAGTTCAGGCATCAGATTCTTCAGATACTGCATGAATTTTTCCGTATGCTGACGATTTGAGTTGATGAACACAATACTTCCAAAAGAAAAGGCGAGGATTTTTTCGTCATCCGGTTTTTTTTCGCCGAGGATCTTGCCGAGCACTGCGCCGCGGAGCACAAGCGGTTCTTCCCACGTGTACTTTTTTTTGATATTGCTTTCGACGGCAAGCTTATTCAAGTCAATTTCATTGGTAATCGCAAAAGTCGTAAATTTCAGATCATTCATAATATTGCACCGCTCACAAAAATCATTTCCCTGAAGCCGTTTTCATGATGGAATGATTGATCGGGTTATTAGTAACAGTATACTTTGTCATGGAAAAACTAACAACAAAAGCTGTTGTTGTAAATTTTTGTGAGTAAACGCAAAAGCCGGCAGCCTTCCCGTGAAGTGTCTGCCGGCTTTTTATAGAACTGATTTGATCTTTGCCCTGATTATCGGTTGTCGACTACATTAACGCGAATGATTCCGTCAATGGATGTCAGTTTTTCTACAACAGACTGCGGGCATTTGCCGACAATCTCAAACACGGAATAAGCATATTCCTTCTTGCTGCGGCTGGAAAGGTTCTCGATGTTTATCGACTCACCGGACAGCGCGGTTGAAATCTGTGCAAGCATGTTCGGAATATTCTTGTGAATAACGCAGATACTCTCGTCGCCGCCCTTCGGGTTGATGACATCAGGGAAATTTACGCTGTTCTTGATGTTGCCGTTTTCAAGGAAATCCATGATTTCGTTGACCGCCATGACTGCGCAGTTATCTTCGCTCTCCGGTGTGGAGGCGCCAAGGTGAGGGATCGTAATGACGTTTTTCATCTGGAGGATCTCGGCTGTCGGGAAGTCAGTAAGGTAGCATGCTACTTTGCCGCTTTCGAGTGCCTGCGCCATATCTTCATTATTTACAAGGTCGCCGCGGGAGAGGTTGATGATACGGACGCCGTGCTTCATGGATGCGATGGTCTTCGCGTTGATAAACCCTCTGGTTTCCGGCGTTGAAGGAACATGCAGTGCAATATAGTCGCAGTTATCATAAATCAGCTTGGGATCGGCTGCTCTTTTGACACTGTGGTCAAGAAGCCATGCGCCTTCCACGGTGAGATACGGGTCATTGCCATAGACCCTCATGCCGAGCTCTGTTGCGGTGTTGGCAACCATCGCACCGATGGCACCCAACCCGAAAATACCAAGCGACTTACCGTAAAGTTCAGGTCCGATGAATGCCTTTTTCCCGCTTTCGACTTCTTTGGCTACATCTGCATCAAGAGGCAGTTTCCTGGCCCAGTTAACGCCGCCTATAATATCACGGGAAGTCAGAAGGAGGGCTGCAATGGCAAGTTCTTTAACGGCATTGGCATTGGCGCCGGGTGTATTAAAGACAACGATGCCCTTCTGGGAACACAGGTCAATCGGGATATTGTTGACGCCTGCACCGGCTCTGGCAATGGCTTTCAGGGAATCCGGCATTTCCATGTCAAGCATGTTGGCCGAACGCACAAGGATGGCATCCGGATCTTCGATGCTGTTACCGACTTCGTATCTTTTCTTATCAAAGTTCTTCGTTCCGACGGATGCGATTTTGTTCAGAGTCTTAATTTTATACATTTTTTTCAAACTCCTTCATGAATGCAATCAGGGCATCTACACCCTCTTCAGGCATGGCATTGTAGATGGAGGCTCTCATGCCGCCGACACTGCGATGTCCTTTGATGTTCACAAATCCTGCTTTTTCAGCTTCTTTGCAGAACTTCTTATCAATCTCTGCGTCGCCGGTCACGAAAGTGACGTTCATGAGGGAGCGGGACTCTTTCTGGACAGGAGCTTTATAAAGAGTTGAAGAATCGATAAAGTCATAGAGCTTATTCGCTTTGCGGCGATTGATTTGAGCCATTTTCTCGAGACCGCCAATGTCGTCACGAACCCATTCCAGAACGAGCTTGGCCATGTAGATGGCATAGCACGGGGGGGTATTGTACATGCTGTCGTTTTCGGCTGCAACTTTGTAGCTCAGCATGACAGGTGTAATATCTTTTTCGTGACCGATCATATCATCGCGGACGATGACAACTGTGAGGCCTGAGGGTCCCATATTTTTCTGGGCACCGGCATAAACGAGTGCGAATTTTGAAATGTCGATAGGTTCGGACAGGATGCAGGATGAAAGATCCGCAACCAGCGGAATGCTGCCGGTATCAGGAATCCGGGGGAATTTCGATCCGAAAATCGTATTGTTGTAGCAAATATGAACATAGTCCGCATCCGGGCGAACATCCGCTGCGGAGAACTCAGGTATATAGGTGAAGTTCTTATCGGCACTTGTAGCGAGTACTTTCACATCGCCGTAGCGTTTGGCTTCTTCGTATGCTTTTTTGGAAAACATACCGCTGACAACATAATCTGCCTTGCCTGATTTTGTCATCAGGTTAAGCGGGACTGCCGAGAATTGTGTAGTGGCACCGCCCTGCAGAAACAGCACTTTGTAATTGTCAGGAATATTCATTACTTCCCGGAGGAGTGCCTGAGCCTCAGCTATGATTGCTTCATACACAGGAGATCGGTGACTCATCTCCATGACAGACATGCCGCTGCCTCTATAATCCGTCATTTCGGACGCTGCTGTTTCAAGCACTTTAAGAGGTAACATGGAAGGGCCTGCTGAAAAATTATACACTCTGCTCATTTGTTCAATTCTCCTGTTTTCTGAAATTTTGTTCTTCTTTTGCTGCTGTTCAAAATCGCGCTTTTTGCATGATTTAAACAGGATTATATCACATTGGCGGGTGGAGAACTCACATATTTCATGCATTTTCATGCATAAAACGGCTTGTCCCCTTTAAATTTGAGGGAACAAGCCGTTTTTCCTGCAAAATTTATTTTCATATTTCCTCGATAAAGCCTACCCCCGGCGCATTGCCAAGTACTTCCGCCATCTCTGCATGTGTCCTGTTGATTCGACTTTTTGCTGTTAGTACGGCACAAAATGCAGTTACATCTCCTTCCCTACATAATTGCAGATTCGAGATCTCAAATTCCTTGCATCTTGCATAATTCATAAAATCACTAAATGGCGCTATATTATTGAATTCAATATACAATTCAATATTTTTATTTCGACTGTGAACAAATCTGTCCATTGTCTGCATGGCCGCCATGACTAATAAAATTGCAGCACAGCCAACTATGGCACCTTCATAGAATCCTATACCGATTGCAAGACCAATTGCAGCAGATGTCCACAATCCAGCTGCCGTCGTAACACCTTTAACTTGATTCCTTCCGGTTACCAGGATCGTACCGGCTCCCAGGAAGCCAATACCGCTTACTACTTGTGCACCCATTCTTACAGGGTCAATAGTAGTGTCAAATTGATAAATATATTGGTTGATCATCATGATCAGGGCAGAACCAAGACAGACCAGCATATAGGTTCTAAACCCGGCAGGACGGTTCTTTCGTTCACGCTCAATTCCGAGGAGTCCGCCCATCAGCAATGCCAGCCCAATCCTTAAACAGATGGTTGCCAGGTTGATTTCTCCGCCAGTATTCAATTGATTCACCTCCCCCGGTCATTTTTTAGTATCGCAGCATTTATGGTCATGTAATGCCCGCTGAAGTGCAGTTACATTTCAAGAATCTATCTTTTGAAATTTACTGCGGAGTTTTCGAAAATCGGGCTTTTTACCATATACTAAATACAATGCCAGGCTGGAGATTACCATAAGTACAACAGCATATACAAAAGACATTGCCTTTGCATTCAATGTTGCAGCCTCATCACTTGCCGCTTTTATTACCGGACCAAGCGGAGTTAATAATGGATGATACAGAAAAACGGTTATGTCATATTCAGAAATCAGAGTGTTGAAATTGAGTGCCACGACTGACAGAATGGAAGGTAATATTATCGGGAGAACTATCTTTAACATGGTATTCAATGGAGATGAACCCATACTTGTGGCGGCCTCTTCCAGTGAATTTTCAACACTATAGAAGCTGGCTTTAATCATTCGTAAAGAAAAGGGAATCTTGATAATCACATATGCAATCAATAATATAAAGCTTGTTCCGATTAATACTTTATTGAACATAATTTTGTGTGGGCTATCATATGTTGTCATAAGACCAAGTGCTATCATTGTGCTGGGCAGGAGCCACGGTATTAACATACTGAACTCCAACATCGTCGAAAATTTGTTTTTGTATTTCTGAATGATGCGTGAAACAATTACTGCTAATAGCGCTACGGCTGCGGCAGCAAGAATAGAGTAGATTATACTGATTAAATATGGTTTGTATGCGTTATTTTGCGTGAAAAGGTTTATATAATTCCTTAAGGTAAGATCGCTGACAGAAAATTCACTTGATAAAATAGCTGAAGAGCTTGTAAATGAATATAAGATAACCAATAGGATGGGACCTGTGTAAATTAAAAACAAGCCATAAGCAACAATATGGAGAATAATGCTGGTAACAGGATTTGTTATCTTTTGTTTGATAATTTTCGATTTGACTTTTGAAATTGATATGTAGTTTCCACCTTTTTCCACTTTATTCATAATCATCAACAAGCCAATGGTCGCGACACCAAGAATGATTGCCAATAATGCAGCAATATCCCGCGAATATGTTGTACTTGCAAAAGTAATAATGATTGGATTAATCGTTTGAAAGTTCGGTCCTCCAACAATAAGCGGCGCTGCCATTGCACTTATACCCGTCAAGAATGTCAGGATTGTCAGAGCAAAGAGGGTTGGCTTGAGTACAGGAAGAACAACTTTAATCAAAATCCTGCTGAATGATGCTCCCATGTTTTTAGCTGCTTCGACGGTCTGGTAATCAATCCCGCGAATGGCGTTTGACAAAAATATTATGTGATTTGACGTACAGGCAAAAGTCATTACAAACATTACCGCAAAATACCCTGTAAACCAATTGGGATTCATACTGGGAAATAGCTGCTGTAAAAGACGTGTTATGATTCCAGTTTCTCCATAGATGAATTTATAACCTGTGTTTAAGACAACACCGCCATAGACTAAGGTGCTTAGATAGGCCAACTTAAGTAATTTCGCACCTTTAATCTCCAGATATTCTGTAAACAGAACAAGAACAATGCCTACCACATTAACTGAAACAACGAGTGAAACAGCCAGGATAAAGCTATTGGCCAACGCCTTGATAGCACGCTCTGATGAAAATAATTTTTTGAATACCACAGTTGTAAAACTTCCATCTTTGAAGAATATGCTTATGATCATACTTAGATTGGGATAGATCAAAAAAGACACTGCAAACCAGATTAATAATACTCTGACGATCAGGCCGACCGGCCCAATTCTTCGCAACTTTATTAAAAGAGACTGCTTCATAAGGACCTCCTGTTCTCAGAACTGCATAATGTTATCCGAGTTGAGATATAGGGTAACTTCTTCGCCTACATCGAAATAGCGGGAGCCATCATTTTTTTCAATACACTTAATCTTTTCACCGCTGACATCAAATATATATTTGGAATATATGCCATTATATTCTCGTTCCAAAACAATTCCCCTGAAAATAACATCATGTTGTACGCCCTCATGAGCATGGATCAATTCTATGCGGATATAGCCCTCATGATCCTTCTTAAAAATTTTTCCTGTTTGCCTGTTAATCTCAGTTAACATACCGGAATGAAGCCGGTTGATATCACCAATAAAATCACACACGAATTCCGTCGCCGATTTATTATATATTTCATAGGGTGTGCCAACCTGTTCAATTCGGCCCTTGTTGAATACAGCTATCCTGTCAGAGAGTGTCAGTGCTTCTTCCTGGTCATGGGTGACATAAATTGTTGTAATCCCCAAATCGCGCTGCAGACGCTTTAGTTCACCTCTAAGGCCTACGCGCAGTTTCGCATCCAGATTTGAAAGGGGTTCATCGAGACATAAAATCTCGGGCTTCAGAACAATAGCTCGAGCAAGCGCTACTCTTTGCTGCTGTCCACCCGACAGTTCAGATACATTGCGGCTTAACTGGGTTTTATTTAAATCAACTTTTTGAGCTACTTCAAGAACACTTTTCTGGATTTCTTCTTTTGACATCTTTTTAACTTTAAGTCCAAACGCGATATTGTCAAAAACATTCATGGTTGGAAATAGAGCATAGCTCTGAAAGACGATACCAATCTTACGCTTTTCAATAGGAAGATTGGTAATGTCCTTATCGTTTACCAGAATGGATCCACGGGATGGATTAATAAAGCCGACAAGAGACCGCAAGGTTGTGGTTTTTCCACAGCCAGATGGACCTAAAAGGGTAAAAAATTCACCCTTATTAATGGTAAGGTTCAATTGTTCGATCGCAATAAAATTGTTGTAACTGATTTGGATATCCCTAAACTCAATCATAACACAGCCTCTGACTTTCATCTTTTTAAACGCAAAATATATGTGATAGCGACGCAGAGGAATCCCCTAACGCCGCTATCAACCGTCCTATTCCAACCCTGTGTTACTTAACAAATTCAAGCTGAATTTTCTCCATCCATTGTTCAATATTTGAGGATACAATGCTCCAGTCAATATCTTGTTTATGGACCTTTGCCATCATCTGCTGTACATCCTCACCGGCGGTCGCCAGTGCATCCGGCTGTACCGGAATTGTGCCGAATTGTTTTGACCAGTCAGCCTGCACTTCTGCCGATCCAAACCACTCGACAAACTCTTTAGCTAATTCAATATTCTTGCTGTTCTTGAAGACAGCAATCTGTTCAACAACGTAAGGTACGCCAACATCAGGAACCATAAAGTCCATATTTGTCAGACTCATCTCATTAATCCGCTGTAACAGACCGCTGCCCCACATCATGGTCATCGGGCGGCTGCCATCCAGACACTTTCCAAACCAGTCTTCGCCATCAGGTGGAACCTGGCCATTCTGAATAAACGCTTTCATGATATCCCAACCTTCTTGTGAAACACCATATTCGCCGGTATCATCAAGATATCGAACCAAAATACTTGCGATAATACTCTTGGCGGTGCCGCCCCCAAGACCTAGAAGGGTATACTTTCCACTGTATTCGGCTTTCTGTCCCAATTCAATCCAATCTTTGGGAGCATTACTTGTGTCGATAAAATCTGTATTGTATGCTAAAAATAGCGGCTGAATTACTATCGGACTGTAGAATCCTTCGATATCGCCCAATGACGTATCGATCTTTTCTGACCATGTCGGTGTATATGCCATTAATACTTCTTCGTTTTTCAGACGTGAGAACTCCATAGTATTGAGTCCAAATACCACATCAGCAAGCTGTGTGTTTTTCTCAGCAATGATACGATTCGACAGATCACCGCCTGCAATTTGAACAACTGCGATGTCAAAGCCATTTTCTTTGGCTTTCTCTGTAAGCCATTCTGCACGACCATCAGATCCTGAATTAGTGTAGATGACCAGAGAACCCCTGGCTTTCTCTGTCTCAGAAGTGGATGGGACTGTGGTTTCCGCTGTTGATGTGGATGGACTTGTGGCATTCGACTCTGACGTGCTTGTTGAGCTTGCAGCAGATGAGCTGGCACAAGAAATCAACATACTGGCAGTCAATAACAGACTGCAGACTATTGTGCCCAATTTGAGTGATTTCATCATTTTCTGTTCCTCCTTTTAATCCGTCCATTAGTGTTATTAATTGACAACCCTATTTCTGCTTCAAACCCTGTACATAGGTTTTCATAAGTAAGGGCCAGTCAGTCTGAAGAATATCGAACCCGTGTCGTATCAGCCAACCCCAATAGTCATCAGGTCCGTAAAGAATAGAATGGTTATCGTCACAAAAGGCGCACAGATTAGTCCTATCGTCCAATGTAACGGTATTTGCCCAAAGCAGCAATCCGGATTTGTGATACTTTTCGATGTTATCAGATGATATTAGCGGGCTGTCCTTCGATGTGAAAATCAACTCAGCAGCGATGGTATTTACTCTGCTTTGTTGCAGTAATTCAAACTCTTCTTGTTTATACATGATTGGCATATACATGATTGGACTTCCATCTGATTCGAGTGGGTCCAGATACTCGGAGCGCAATGGTGACTTTAAAATTATCTGATCAAACATATTATGTCGTTTAATCAAATGAATAATATCGCTCCAATAAAACCAGGATCTATCAATGTTGATTAAGCATCTGCCTTTTAAATATTCGAGAACATCATCAAGCTTACTAATTTTTTCAGCAATATCTTCAAAAGAAGTATTTCGCAGATGCATTTGATCTACCTCTGATGAGTCCATTGTCCGAATATTTCGAACCGTTCCAAGCTGCGCAGGTTCTTTTCCGTCATGGAACGAATAAAATATGCCGTCTCTTGTCCTTGCCGCATCAATCTCCAGGATATCTGCGCCATGACGAAGGGCGTTTTCATAAGCATGTATCGTATTAGGAATAATGCCTCCCCCATAAGTTCCTCTGTGGGCAGCGATGAGGATCGAATTACTCTCCTTTCTTTTCCAGATCTCTTGTTTCGTTTCTAAAAATGTCTGACTCATATTTGTTACCCTCACAATGCTTGCTCATTAAGGAGTTCGATGAATTGTAATTTCTAAATTCAGTGTATAATGCAAATTGGATCGTGTCAATAATCAAATTGGTGTTTTTTGGTCATTTTGCGTATCATTTAAATTATTTGTTCGATTATCTTATATGATTCGCCTTATTTCAGTTTTAAATATTATTGATACGATCTAATTTTATCGTTTGTCGCCATTGACTTGCATATGTTACAATCAAGGCATCAATAGACAGGGGAGCGCATATCATGATTACAATGAAGGACATCGCCCGTTTGGCAGGCGTCTCACATGGGACTGTTTCCAATGTCATCAATAAAAAAGGTGTTGTGAGTGTCGATAAAATCCGTTTGGTAGAAAACGCAGCGAAACAGCTGGGCTATAATATGAATGCGCCGGCCCAGCAATTACGCAAGGACCATCTTCAGTATGTTGCAATTATACTTCCGAATATTACCCTTGATGGTTTTCGAGATTTTTATAATACTTTGGATGCTTTACTCAAATATGAGGGGTATGACACAGGTCTGTTTCTGAGCGAGAATATTGTAGCAAAAGAAAAAGAGTGTATTCAAAATGCACTCAGCAGCCGACCGGAATTCATCATCGCTTTCAGTTGTTTTTCTGACCCAACTGAATTATATAATATAAATACAAATGTTATTCTAATCAATCACCCATTAGTCCAGCCGCTCAATCGTCAACGTGTTTTTTCTTTTGATTTCAGAGCTGCCGCGGATGCAATTGCAACCAAATTACACAGCATGAAATACCACAACGTAGCCATATTTGCTGATTCTGCCAGCATACCGGCTGATCGCTTTTTTATTGACGCTTTAAATATTTCTGAAGCAGCCCGGGACATCGTCTTTACGGTGTTTAGCTATGATATTCAACTTGCACACAATGGTGCCATTGAAATTCTGACTTCCGAGCCAGGATTTGACGCCGTAATTACAAGTGATTGCTTTCGGGCTGATAAGCTAAATAATATACAAACACTGATCGATCGGCCCTGTCCCTTTATCATTTCGCTGTCCAGCAAGCAGATAATGCCTTCATACAGTTGGATGAAACTCGAACTTGACTTTCGAGAGATGGCACATCTGATTTTTGAGAGCATCACAAAACCAAGTCTTTCTAATAACACTATAAATACTATTCCGGTGTCTGGTTTTAGTGGACAATCCATGCTGATTCCCAAAAAACATAGTGGCGAGATAACGCTGGTTACTCTCAAAAGCCCCACCTCTGAGGTTCTAAAGGTGTTAGCTCCTCATTTTTTCAAATGCACGGGTGTGCAAATCAAGATCATAGCGTTGCCCTATAACGAACTTTATGAAATGATTTCAACATCCAACCTGAAACGATTTGATTTGATTCGAATGGATATGGCTTGGCAGTCTATCCTGGAGAAAGGTTTTTGTTTGCCGCTCCATTCACTTGGTAATCAATTGGATGAAGTCATCAACTCACTGTTGCCTTCGATTCGTACCACATATTTACAGCAGCAGGATAATATTTATACTCTTCCCTTCGATCCAAGTGTACAATTGATGTTCTACCGTAAAGATCTGTTTGAAGATGCAAAAATTCGCAGACAATACTATGAGGCCAATCATCAACAATTAGAAATTCCTACTACTTTTCAAGATTATAACAAGGTCGCTGCCTTTTTTTCCCGTCGATCTAATCCTGCTTCTCCAACCCTATATGGGTCAACAATAACTTATGGGTCATCGGTGGTGGCTGCTTGCGACTTCCTCCCTCGATTCAAAAGTATGGGAGGCAATATTTTTGATGGTAACGGCAGAATAAATATCACAACACAGAAAGCGATCAAAGCATTACAGGATTATTCAGAAATACGAGATTATGCCAATCCAGATGTTCACTTTTGGTGGAATGATTCAATGGAATCTTTTGCCAATGGTTCAACTGCAATGACTATTGTTTTTGACAATTATGCTTCGAGAGTAATAAACAGCCGCCGGTCAGTCATTTTCGACAAAGTTGGTACTGCGAAGATCCCCGGAAATATGCCGTTATTAGGAGGAGGCATTATTGGGATCTCTAATCAGAGTCAGAAAATTGATCAGTGTATTTGTTTTTTGAAATGGATATACAGTGACGAAATAGCTAACTTGTTAGTTCTTTTGGGCGGACATTCAGCTTGTGCTTCTGTTTTTAAAAACGAAGAAATTCTTACTTTGTATCCCTGGCTGAGAAATATTGACAAACATTTCCAGGTTGGAAGTCGTCATAATAACAATCCCCGGTATCCAAATTTCGACGGCGTCCGGTTTGAGCAGATTCTCGGACTGGCTGTTCGCAATGCTGCTATGGGAATCATGTCTCCGGAAGAAGCCTTAAAGTCAGCACAAGATCAATATGATACAGAATTCTCACTATAACATTGAATCAGGCAGGATAACTCTTCAGACGAAATACAGCAATTTCAACGTACAATAATAGAACAGCTTGCCCCCGATAGAAGTTCGGGAACAAGCTGTTTTTGCTTTGTTGATTTTTTCTGTATCCGTGACATGGGTAAGTCAAGATATAAGGTCGAGTATCAAATCCATGTGACAACGAAATCAGAAGGTTATCTTTTCTTGCGGGATATGACATCGAATGCAACCGCAATGATGAAAATAACGCCTTTTGCGATGTATTGATAGGAGACATCGACGCCAAGAAGATTAAATCCGCTGGTCAGTGACATGATGACAAGAGCACCGATTATGGTGTTTGTGACTCTGCCGACGCCGCCGCTTACGGCAACACCGCCGATATAGGAGGATGCGATAGCGTCAAGTTCGAAGCCTACGCCTGCATTTGTAGCGGCAGATCCGATTCTGGATGTATAAAGAATACCGGCCAGTGCCGCGAGTGTGCTCATGGATACAAAGCAAAGAAGTGTTACTTTTTTGACGTTGATACCGGAGAGCTCGGCAGCCTCGGGATTACCGCCGATACCGTATATGTACCGGCCAAGCTTTGTCTTATTAAGGACGAAGTTGTAAATCATCAGCACCACTCCGACAACGACGGCTGTCCAGGGAAGTCCGTTATGAGAAGCTAAGAGAAAGATAACACTCATGATAACAGCAGCACTCAGCAGCAGCACAGCGATGAAAATGGGGGCGGACGTTACCTTGAAATCATATTTCTGCTTATTGCGGCGGGCTCTGATCTGGGAAAACATCATAAGGGCAACCGCTGCCAGTCCAATCGCAAGTGTCAGGATATGATATTTGGTGCCTCCGGTGAAGGAGGACAGATAGTCGGGGATAAATCCCTGTGAAATCATCTTGTAAGTCTCGTCATTAACGATGACACTGCCCGTTTCCTGAGTAAGGAGTGACAGAAGTCCCCTGAAAATGAACATGCCGGCAAGGGTTGTTACAAAGGCGGGAACCTTGACATAGGCAATCAGCGTCCCCTGATACAGCCCGATAAGTGCGCCGACCACAAGTGACAGAAGGATCGCCAGCCAGGCATTCAGCCCGGTGAACTTCATAAGTACCAGAGCCGAGATGGCCCCGGTAAATCCGGCAACAAATCCGACGGACAGGTCTATATGACGGATAATCAGGATCAGCGTCATGCCGATGGCAAGGATACTTACATATCCTGCCTGATTAATCAGGTTGGTGATGTTAAGCGCAGACAAAAAGAGGCCTTTTGTCTGGAATTGAAAGAATACAAAAATGGCGACCAATGCAATATACATTGCATATTCCCTGATGTTGTTTTTAAGAAGAGTTCCTATTTCTACGGCCAGATTACCATTGTCATGCATCTTGCCTGCTTTGTTATCCTTTGACATATAAACCTCCCACTATTTGGTTGCCAGTTCCATAACGGCTTCTTCACTCGCTTCAGCTCCGCTGAGTTCTCCGGCGATCTTACCTTCCGCCATAACATATAACCGGTCACTCATCCCCAGAATTTCAGGTAATTCGGAAGAAATCATCAGAATGCTCATACCGGATTCAACAAGAGTATTCATCAGACTGTAAATCTCGAATTTGGCACCGACATCAATGCCGCGTGTCGGCTCATCGAGAATAAGTACCTTTGGCTCCGCGTACATCCACTTAGCCAGCTGAACTTTCTGCTGATTGCCGCCGCTTAAGTTTCCGACCTTCTGCTGAACAGAAGGAGTCTTGATGTTGATCGAATCCTTATACTTCTTGGCGACAACGATTTCCTCATTCTCATTGATTGTCAGGCCGCTCGTCAGTTTTTTCAGGTTGGCGATCGAGATGTTGTACTTAATATCCTGAATCAGAACAAGGCCGTTGCCTTTTCTGTCTTCAGAAACATAAGCCAGACCGGCATCAATTGCATCTTTGGGTGTCTTGAAATTGCTTTTTTGACCTTCAAGGAATACTTCGCCCGACTTGATGCGGTAGTGAGGAACATTGCCGAAAACGCTCATGGCCAGTTCTGTGCGTCCGGCGCCCATGAGGCCCTGAAGCCCGACGATTTCGCCTTTGCGGACATTCAGGGAAACATTATTTAGAATCGTCCTGCCGTTGTCCGGATTCTCGACCGTCCAGTCCCGCACTTCGAAAACGACATCGCCGATGTCAATTTTTTCTCTTTTGGGATAAATGTTCTCAATGTCCCGCCCGACCATGTTCTTAATAATCGAACGCTCACTGATTACATCCGCATGGGCATCCAGCGAACAGATGGCGGCTCCGTCACGAAGTACGGTAATTGTATCTGCAATTGCCTGGACTTCTTTGAGCTTATGAGAAATCATGATACAGGTGACGCCCTGACTTTTCAGCTCTTTAAGAAGGACAAGAAGGTTTGCACTGTCATCTTCATTAAGTGCTGCTGTAGGCTCATCAAGAATGAGCAGCTGCACGTTTTTACTGAGAGCCTTGGCAATTTCAACGAGCTGCTGGGTACCTACGCCCAATGCCTTTACGGGTGTGGCCAGGTCGACCTTCAGGTTGACTTTTTTAATCATTTTGCCGGCTTCCGAAATCGTCTTATTCCAGTCGATTGTGCTGCCCGACATAATTTCATGACCGAAATATATATTCTCATATACGGTGAGTTCCGGAATTAATGCGAGTTCCTGATAGATAATGCCTATTCCCGCTTTTTCGCTGTCCGCAATATTTTTGAATTTTTGTTCTGAACCGTTATATATAATATGGCCTTCATACGATCCGTGCGGATATACGCCGGAAAGTACTTTCATAAGAGTCGACTTGCCCGCGCCGTTCTCGCCGACCAGACAATGGATTTCTCCCCGTTTTACCTTGAAGTTAACTTCATCGAGGGCTTTGACTCCGGGAAAGATTTTGGTAATGTCGTTCATTTCCAATATGTAGTCTTGCATAGCATGCCTCCCCAACAGAGAGGCCGACTTAAGAAATTTCTTAAGCCGGCTCTCACAAATTACATCATTCTACGAATGAGCAGATCAGTTGAGTCCCGTAAATTTACTTGCGTCATAATAACCGGAATCAATCAAAGCTGCCTTTACATTGTCTTTTGTTACTACAACAACGCTGGTCTGCTTGGAAGGAACATCAACTGTTCCGTTGTTGTAAGCGGCGTCTGTCTCAGGTGTTTTGCCATCAAGGATGGAAACAGCCATGGTAACGGCGTCAGATGCAAGAGTACGGGTATCTTTGAAAACCGTCATGCTCTGTTTCCCGTCGATAACATACTGTACAGAAGAAATTTCAGCATCCTGTCCGGTAATGAGATAGCTTGATACGTCAGGATCAGCTGCAAATACATCGGCGATGGAACGGGCTGTTCCGTCGTTCGGAGCAAGGATGAAGCAATCGCCCTTATCGGCAGCAGCAGCTGCTGTCAGGTTGGATTCAGCCTTGGATTTGGCAACGCTCATGTCCCAGTCTGTTGTGATCTGTCCGATAATGGTTGCGATCTGCTCGCGGGTCAGTTCTTTTGTATCCTGTACGGCAACGGCTTCTGCGGAATTCTTGATTACGAATGTGCCGTCGGCAATTTTAGGCTGGAGAACTTCCCATGCGCCCTGGAAGAAAAGGAAAGCGTTGTTGTCTGTAGCTGCACCGGCATACAGGTAAAGTGAATTTCCTGTGCCCTTTGCGCTGTCAACAAGGTATTTGCCCATTTCAGCACCGACTGTAACGCTGTCGAAAGTTACATAGAAATCAACAGCATCTGTGCCTGTGATGAGACGGTCGTAGCAAATTACTTTAACGCCTGCATCTTTAGCTGCTTCAACGGTTGCGGCTGCAGCGGAGGCATCGTTTGCGCAGATGATGAGGACTTTGATACCCTTTGTGATAAGTGTCTCAACATTTTTCTTTTCTGTGTCAGAAGAACCCTGGCTGAACATAACCTGGTTTGAGAAACCGGCGTCAGTAAGAATTGCTTCAAACTTTTCCTGATCCTGTATCCAGCGGGGCTCGTCTTTTGTCGGAAGAACTACACCGACCTGAATGCTTCCGTCTGCTGCAGCAGCTGTTGTTGCAGCGGCTGATGCGTCGGCGGCTTTTGTTGTTGTGGTTGCGGTTGACTGGCAGCCGACAAGAAGTGTTACCGCCATTGTTACTGTCAGGATGAGTGAAATAAGTTTCTTCATAAAATCCTCCTGTGTGTTTGTGGGTTGGTAGTGATGATAAAGTACCACAACCTGTATAGCAGTTTTTTATGTATGACTGTACTTTTTGGGCGAGTCGCACAAATAGATGCGGGATACAGGACTTTTTTGGCACGAAAAAATGCGGTCTCTTTTCAGAAGCCGCATTTTAATTCATCATGATGAGAAATATCGTATTTCTACTGTTTCACATTCAGGTAAACATCTTCACGCAAATGAAAACCGCCGTCGATAATTACCTCGTCTATGTTATCCCTTGTCACCGCTACCGGTTCGAGTCCGTAATACGGGACATCTCCGGTTCCATCGTAGATGGTGTCGGAGATATTAAGGGATTCCCCTTTGGCGAGACGCACGGCATATAATGCAGCCGCCCGGGCCAATTCATCCACCGATTTGTACACCGTCATCGCCTGCGTGCCCTCAACGATCCTCTGGCAGGCGGCCAGATCAGCATCCTGTCCGACAAGAATTACTTTATCTGCGATCCGGTTCTCGGCAAGGGCACGGAATGCCTGGCTGGCAAGGTCGTCGTTGCCGCACATAACGGCATGCACGTCCGGCGTCACTTCAAGACCCTCATTGACACTTGAGAAAGCAAGGTCCGAGAGCCAGCCTTCACAGTAGCTTGTGTATACAACCTTCAGACTGCTTTTTTCTATAGCCTCAAGGAAGCCCTTTTCCACCATCAGTACATTGTTGTCGCTCGTCGGTCCGTTGACCGCGAATACGTTGCCTCCGTCGGGAAGCGCGTCGACTATTGCCTGTCCCATCAGCCGCCCTACCTCTTCGTTATCAAACGAGATATACAGGTCAACGCCGGCATTTCGAATCAGGCGGTCGTATGCAATTACCTTGATTCCCGAATTGCGGGCTTTGGCAACAACCGGCTGCAGTTTACTGCCGTCAACGGCGATGATTACGATCACATCAACATCTTTTTTGATGAAATACTCAATCTGGGAAATCTGTTCATCCACGCTGCCGTTGGCATTCTGTACATTCACCTTGACGCCGGAGTCAGCAGCCGTCGTGACAAATACGTCCCTGTCGCGGATCCACCTCTCCACAACAAAATTGTCAAAAGTGATTCCTATCTGAATAGGGGGATCAGTCTGCACCGCTGTCGGAGCGGAATTACCCTGCGTATCTGTGCAGCCGGCCAAAAGCGACGATCCATATACCAGCAGAAGAAGCAATGCGGCCTTTACTTTATTCATCTCAGATTCTCCCTGAACTCTGTCGGCGTCACGCCAAACTGCTTCTTGAAAATACGGCTGAAATAATTGGGGTCAAAGTATCCCGATTCGATACAGATTTCCTTGATGCTCAGCTCATGATTCTGCAGTAGCAGCCGGGCAGCATTCATTCGAATTGTCGTCAGGTACTCCACAAAGTTCTTGCCCGTCTTATCCTTGAAAAGCTTGCTGAAATAATAAGGGCTTATATTAACGGCACGCGCAACATCGTCGAGGGAAAAGTTCTTATTGTAGTTGGTGTTCATGTATTCTTTCGCCTTCTCAATGATGCCGCTGTGCTGGTCCTTGTGCGCGGGATTGATGTTGCTGCAGACACGCTCGATTTTGTACATGAACCATGTCCGCAAAAGATCGTAATTCTCCATGGATAGAACTTCGCTCAGGTATTCCTTGCGATAGTGGAAATAATACGTCATCCCGCCGCTGTCGAAGGCCATCTTCTCTGCTGCCAGAACAAACTCCATGACCTTCAGCTTAATTTCCATCTGACAGTCCGGATAATTTGCCACCATCCAGTCAAAAAAGTTCTTGGCCTCCTCTTTCGCGCTTCTTTCGTCACCCTGTCGGATGAAGTCAAACAAGGCGCGTTCCATCTCGATCGGATAACTTTCTTCATATTCAAAATTCAGCGACAGGTCATCGAAATGGCTGACCGTACGGTCGCCGTAGCGAAGCGCCCTCGTTGCTTCCTTATAGGATTCACCTGCCCTTTTGAGCGGTTTGACGGAGCCGATCCCGACGCGAAAACGCAGATTGACGATGGTCTTTAACTTGCGGATCATGTGAAGGGACTTTTCAATCATCGCCGAGCGATCCTCAACATCGGAGGATTTTTCGCTGCGCGGAATGCAGACAATCAGCTTGTTGGACATCATAGCACCGGGTATGCAGGCAAAGAAATCCTTGATCGTCTCCCGGAAGACATCATAATAATTATGCGTCTTGACACCGGCACCGACCGGATTTGTAAGGTGCCCGTCAACGACTTCATCTCCCCACTCGACAACCATCATCTGTGCGTACGCCTCATCTATTTCGAGCAGGTTCTTATATTTTTCGGCCTGTTCCGTAAAATCATCTTCGAGAATAAGCGAGTAGATGAATCCGTTTTCAATAATCGGGATGACAGCCTCCATTTTTTCGAGAATACGAAGGCTGTCACTTGTTTTCAGGCGGTTTGAATCCACGATCTTCATCGCCTTCATCAGGACATCGACGATCACTTTATGGTTGACCGGCTTGGTCAGATATTCAAGCACTCCGATATTAATCGCTTCTTTTGCAAATGCGAATTTGTCATAGGCCGTCACGACAATAAAAATAGTAAAGTCATTCTTCTTACGGATTTCCTGCATGGCAGCAATACCGTTAATGCCGGGCATCTGCATATCCATAAATGCAATGTCAGGGCGGAAGCGCTCGGAAATTTCAATTACAGCCCGACCGCTTTTCGCGCATTCGATCTCACATTCACCGGGGAAGTTCTTGGTGATCAGTGATTTTAGAGACTCGAGCATAATGCCTTCATCGTCTGCCAGCAGAATTCTATACACGTTCAATCTCCCCCTTTTGCAGTGCTGCCGAAGCCGTACGCTCCGGTTCAAAGTCCATCGGAATCCTAATGCGCACTTCAGTACCCTTGTCCGGGCCGCCGCTTCGGATCTCAAACACATCTACTCTATCATAATATAGCCGCAGCCTGCTAATGACATTCGTCATGCCGATCCCCATCGATTCGGCACCATTCTCTTTAACAGATGCGGTGCACTGCATGATTTCCTCTATTTTCTCGGGTGTCATGCCGCGGCCGTTATCCTGTATGCGAATAAGAACCGTGTCATCTTCCCGGCACACCGTGAGTGTGATTTTGCAGGGCCGCTCCAGGTCGCGGAACCCGTGCTTGACTGCATTCTCGACAATCGGCTGTAATACCATACCGGGAATCATGGCCGACAGAAGTTTCTTATCAATCTTTTTCTTGTAAATAATCTCATCAGAAAAACGCACATTCAGGATATATATATAGTTCTCCACGACCTGTATTTCATCTTCGATCGTCGAGAGCTCCTTGTCCTTTTTGATGTTATAACGGAAAAAATCCGCCATTTTCTCAACAAACAGGCAGGTTCTTTCAGCTCCTTCCATCATGGCCAGCTGAGCTCCGGCATTAAGTGAATTGAAAAGAAAGTGCGGGTTGATCTGGGCCTGGAGATACCGGAGCTGCGCATCCTTTAAGTGCGTTTCCATCAGGAGCTCATTCTCCTTCATGATTCGCTCCATCTCCATACTGTCCTTAATCTGCTGGACATTATCGCGGATACTCTGAAGCATATCCTCAAAAGCATGTGTGACGACACCAATTTCATCGTTCGGTGTCGGGCCGATTACCTTTGCATCGAGATTTCCGGCAGCCACCTCATCGGCTGTCTGCGCGAGGCGGACCAGCGGACGGATAACGCTTCCCGTCCATGCGACAATGATAAAAATATTAATCGCGGCAATCGTAAGAAGGACAGCTGCGCTGGAAATTTCCAGGAACTGAAGGGACGACAACAGGACATGATAGTTCTCCGAGTTAATCTGAAACTGCAGATTATTGAGGGTATAGATATAGTCATTGATGTACGCGAAGCTTTCCTCGGCCTCGGCATATCCCCTCTTATACTTTTCAACATTCTGGCCGCGCTTATCCTGAATCGTCGCATCCGCCACGGAGAGGTATGTGTCCGACATGGCACGGATATTTCTTTCCAGAAGCAGCATCTCATTATTGGTTACCGTATCTGTCAGCTGATCCGTAAGGGTAACATAGTCCTGCTCTGACCGATAGTAATCATTGAGTGCATCCGTGCTCTTGGTGCTCAGGTACTCATAGAGATTCTCCTGCACGGCCTCAAGTGAGTCGGAAAGTTCATTGAGGCTGATATTGCTTACATACAACTGGTCTATCTTGTTGACCGTCCTGTTCACCTGATTGTACAGGACCAGGTGAATTGAAAATACCATGACGGATGTTATTACATACACAAGAATCAGCTTCACACGGATTGAGACGGGTTTGGGGTGCGCCTTCCTGCGCCGGGCGTTATTCTCCATCGTCATGACACCCCCTGTTCCTGATCCAGCTGCTGGTCTGCAGCGAACGCATTCACGGAAGACTGATCGATTACAGCCAGATCAACACTGAAAAAATCGTTCACAAGCCCCATTGATTTGTATTCGGTCAGTGCATCGACGGAGTATTGGCCTATTTGGCCTGCATCCAGGGCAAGTGTCGAAAAAATGTTGCCCATACGTATCGCCTGAAGAATCGTATCCGAAAAGTGATATCCGATAATCTGAACTTTTCCGACCAGGTTGAAGTCAACCACGGCCTGATACACGCATGCCGTATTGACAGAATTCAGGCAGACAACCAGGTCGGGGTCCTCGTCAGCATTTACAAAATATTCGCGGATTGTATTTTCTGCATCGAATGCGCTGACCGGGTCAATGGGTACCGCTGTGACCTGCACATCCCCGCCGGCTTCGCTCTTGGCGACCATCTCTTTGATCTGCGTATATACAGAGTAGTCTCCTGACTCTTCGGCAGGCCCGTCAACCAGAACAACGATATTTTTGGTGTCTTCCTTCATTGCACTGATAACCTGCTCGCCGTACTCCTGTCCGAGATCATAGTTGTTGATCCCGACAAAACTCTTTCTTTTGCTAAGCACCTCATCTGATACAACCGTGATGACGGGAATCCCAAGATCCGTCGCTTCATCTATGAGTGTGACAACCTCCGCGTCGCCGTTCGGTTCAATGACGATCCCGTCAACCTTTGCATCAATGGCTATGCGAAGCTTATCCTCAAGCGAATAGCTCACGGAAAGATTCTCTCCAAGAATTTCTACATATGCGTCCTGCTCGACAGCTGCCTCCTTCATGCCGGTGTACACCGACTGCCAGAAAGGTGCCGCACTGTTCTCTGTCAGGACAATATAATAAAGTGAATATGCACTGGCCGGACCGGCTGACAGGCCGGCCTCCCTTATTACACGGTTATATGTGATTACGCCCGCCACAGTAATGGCCGCAAGAATCATGACCATGCCTATAATCATTGCTTTATATTGGACTAAATTCTTCAGCAAAAAAACCTCCGACCCTCCCCGGGTACCGCCGTAATAACCCAAGTCCGCCGAAATCCGGCGCATACAAGGGTCATTATATCATTGCCGGCAATTTTTAAAACGGGGAAAATTCAAAGATGTATTTACAGCAATATGGCCATCTTCAGACCTGTTGTAAATTACTATATAAATTTTTATCTGCTCCAAAAAAAATCCTCCGTGCAGTACTTCGCTGCACGGAGGATAAAAAGCGAGGGGATAAATCTGATCAGCCTGCCGGAGTCTCAGTGGGCTCGGGAGAAGGCAGAACCGGAGTTGGAGCGGGAGTTGGTGTCGGGGTCGGTGCGGCTGTGGGTGTCGGGGTCGGTGCCTTAGTTGGTGTCGGTGTCGGAGGCGTGCCGGTCGGTGTCGGAGGTGTTCCGG